>JAHCLE010000005.1 GCA_026125445.1 Burkholderiales bacterium | reverse complement strand
CGTAGTCGGGCGGCCCCCCGGGCTCGTAGCCGAACACGGCTCCCACGAGGCGGCGGTTGCGCTCGACCGCGTGCAGGTTGCGGGGGACCGCGAGCGCCTGGTCGTAGAAGCGCGCCGCGGAGCGTTCGCGGACGCTGCGACGGTCGTAGCCGAAGACGGGCCCGCGGGCCATGCGCGCCACCGCGACGCTCTTCAGGAGCCCCTGGGTGTCGACGATCCAGTCGTAGCGCTGCGCGCGCAGCGCGCGGCGCGCCCCGGCGAGCGCCCCCCACGCCGAGGGCGAGACGAGTCCCTTCTTCAGGCGCCGCAACGCCATCGGGATCGCCGTCGCGACCGCGGGGTGCAGGCGCACGAGCGGGGCGTAGGCCTCCTCGACGGCCCAGTCGATCGCGATCTCGGGCCGGCGCGCGCGCAGGTCGGAGACGGCCGGGAAGTGGTGGATCACGTCGCCGAGCGACGAGAGCTTCACGAACAGGGCGCGCGGCGCGGGCATGGCGCATTCTAAGCGGTAAAATGCCCGCCTCACGCCCCGCCCCCGCCGCCCCGTGGCCCCCGACCCCGAGAAGCTCCCCCTCACCGTCGCCGTGATCGCGCTCAATGCCGAGTCGCAGCTCGGCGAGCTCCTCGCGAGCGTGGGCTTCGCCGACGAGGTGCTGGTCGTCGATTCCGGAAGCACCGATGGCACTGTCCGGCTCGCGGAGTCGGCCGGCGCGCGGGTGATCCGCAAGGAGTGGCTCGGCTTCGGCCGCCAGAAGCAGTTCGCCGTCTCGCAGGCGCGCAACGAATGGGTGCTGTGCCTGGACGTGGACGAGCGGGTGACGCCGCGCCTCGCGCAGTCGATCCGCGAGGCGCTCTCCGGCGGCCGCTTCAAGGCCTGGCGGATGGCGCGCCGCAACCGCTTCCTCGGGGCCTGGCTCTCGCACGGCGAGGGCTACCCGGACTGGAGCCTGCGCATGTTCCACCGCGCCCACGCGAGCTGGTCGAACGACGAGGTGCACGAAGCGGTGCTCACGACCACCGAGGTCGGCCGGCTCGATGGCGACCTGCTCCACGATTCCGCCGAGGACGTGGCCACCTACATGGCCAAGCAGAACCGGTACACGACGCTGCACGCCGAGGCGCTCTACCGCCAGGGCGTGCGCGCGGGCTACGCGAAGCTCCTCGTCAATCCGCTCGTCCGGTTCCTCAAGTTCTACGTCCTCAAGCTGGGCTTCCTCGACGGCGGCCCCGGCTTCGCGCACGTGGTGATCGGCTGCAACAACACCTTCCACAAGTACCTCAAGCTCATCGAGCTTCAGAAGGCGGGGCGATGACCATCCTCGTGACCGGCGGCGCAGGTTTCATCGGCGCCAATTTCGTGCTGGACTGGCTCTCCGCGGGAGGCGAGCCCGTGGTGAACCTCGACAAGCTCACCTACGCCGGCAACCTCGCCAACCTCGCCTCGGTCTCCGCCGACCCGCGCCACCACTTCGTGCAGGGCGACATCGCCGACCAGGCGGCCGTCGAGTCGCTGCTCGCCACGCATCGTCCGCGCGCCATCGTGCACTTCGCCGCCGAGAGCCACGTCGACCGCTCGATCCACGGCCCCGGCGACTTCATCCAGACCAACGTGGTGGGTACCTTCCGCCTGCTGGAGGCCGCCCGCGGCCACTGGCAGTCGCTGCCATCGGGGGAGCGCGAGGCCTTCCGCTTCCTGCACGTGTCCACCGACGAGGTCTACGGCACGCTGGCCGAGACGGACCCCGCCTTCTCCGAGTCGACGGCGTACGCGCCCAACAGCCCCTACTCGGCCTCCAAGGCGGCGAGCGACCACCTCGTGCGCGCCTGGCACCACACCTACGGCCTGCCGGTCCTCACCACGAACTGCTCCAACAACTACGGCCCCTTCCAGTTCCCCGAGAAGCTCATCCCGCTCATGATCGCCAACGCGCTGGAGGGCAAGCCCCTGCCGGTGTACGGCGACGGCGGGCAGGTGCGCGACTGGCTCTTCGTGGGCGACCATTGCGAGGCCATCCGGACCGTGCTCGCGCGCGGCAGGCCGGGCGAGGTCTACAACGTGGGCGGCAACGCCGAGAAGCGCAACCTCGAGGTGGTGCACGCCCTCTGCGACGCGCTGCAGGCGCTGCGGCCCCGGGATGGCGGTTATCGGGACCTGGTTGCCTTCGTCGCCGACCGCCCGGGCCACGACCGCCGCTACGCGATCGACGCGCGCAAGATCCGCGACGAGCTCGGGTGGTCGCCGCGCGAGAGCTTTGCGAGCGGGCTCGCGCGCACGCTGCGCTGGTACCTTGCCAACGCCGAGTGGGTGGCGCAGGTGAGGAGCGGGGAGTACCGCCGCTGGATCGAGAGGAACTACGAGAAGAGGGTGCCGCGATGAGGAAGGGGATCATCCTGGCCGGGGGCTCCGGCACCCGGCTCTACCCGGTGACGCAGGTGGTCTCGAAGCAGCTGCTGCCGGTCTACGACAAGCCGATGGTGTACTACCCGCTCTCCACGCTCATGCTGGCGGGCATCCGCGACATCCTCGTGATCTCCACGCCGCAGGACACCCCGCGCTTCGCCGAGCTGCTGGGCGACGGGAAGGCGTGGGGCCTCGCGCTGAGCTACGCCGTGCAGCCGCGGCCGGAGGGGCTCGCGCAGGCGTTCATCATCGGGCGCGAGTTCGTCGGCCGCGACGCGAGCTGCCTGGTGCTGGGAGACAACATCTTCTACGGCCACGACCTCACGGCCCAGCTGGCGAAGGCGGCCAGGAAGCGCGCGGGCGCCACCGTGTTCGCCTACCCGGTGACCGATCCGGAGCGCTACGGCGTCGTCGAGTTCGACGGCGAGGGACGCGCGGTGTCGATCGAGGAGAAGCCGAAGGCGCCGAAATCCCGCTACGCGGTGACGGGGCTCTACTTCTACGACAACCGCGTCCTCGACGTCGCGGCCTCGATGAAGCCCTCCGCCCGGGGCGAGCTCGAGATCACGGACGTGAACCGCCATTACCTGGAGGCGGGCGAGCTCGCCGTGGAGGTGATGGGGCGCGGCACCGCCTGGCTCGATACCGGCACCCACGAGAGCCTGCTGGAGGCCGCGCAGTTCATCGAGACGATCGAGCGCCGGCAGGGGCTCAAGGTGGCCTGCCCCGAGGAGATCGCCTGGCGCCAGGGCTGGATCGACGCGGGGCAGGTCGAGCGCCTCGCGCACCCGATGAAGAAGAACGCCTACGGCCGCTACCTCCTCGAGATGCTGCGCGACCGCGTCTTCTAGGCGCGGCCGGGGAAGGGCTCCACACGATGAAAAGTCCATGAAGGCGATCGCCACCGACATCCCGGGCCTCGTGATCCTCGAGCCGCGCGTCTTCGGCGACGAGCGCGGGTTCTTCTTCGAGTCCTACAACCGCAGGGCCTTCCGCGAGGCGACGGGCGAGGATCCCGGCTTCGTGCAGGACAACCATTCGCGCTCGGCGCGGAACGTCCTGCGCGGCCTGCACTACCAGGTGAGGCAGCCGCAGGGAAAGCTCGTGCGCGTGGTCGCCGGGGAGGTGTGGGACGTGGCCGTCGACCTGCGCCGGTCCTCGCCGACCTTCGGGAAGTGGGTGGGGGTGACGCTTTCGGCCGCCAACCGGCGCATGCTCTGGGTGCCGGTGGGTTTCGCGCACGGCTTCGTGGTGGTCTCCGACGGCGCCGAGTTCCTGTACAAGACGACGGACTACTACGCGCCCGAGCACGAGCGCTCGCTCCTGTGGAACGACCCTGCGCTCGCCATCCCCTGGCCGCTCCAGGGCGAGCCCATCCTCAAGCCCGGCGACGCCAACGGCACGCCGCTCGCGCGCGCCGAGACCTTCGCCTGATGCGCATCCTCCTCACCGGCGCCGGGGGCCAGGTGGGCTTCGAGCTCGCGCGCACGCTCGCGGCCCTCGGGGAGGTGCACGCCCTCGACCGTGCCGCGCTCGACCTCGCCGACGCAAGCGCGGTGGAAGCCGCCTGCCGCTCGCTCGCCCCGGGGCTCATCGTGAACGCAGCCGCCTACACGGCCGTCGACAAGGCCGAATCGGAGCCGGAGCTGGCCGAGGCCGTGAACGGCCGCGCGCCCGGGATCCTGGCCCGCGAGGCCCGGCGCCTGGACGCCGTCCTCGTGCATTACTCCACCGACTACGTCTTCGACGGCACCGCGCGCCGCCCCTACCGCGAGGACGATCCCGTCGCGCCCCTGAACGCCTACGGGCGCTCGAAGCTCTCGGGCGAGCGGGAGATCGCCGAAAGCGGCTGCAAGCGCCTCGTGTTCCGAACCAGCTGGGTCTACGGGCCGCGCGGCCGCAACTTCCTCGCCACCATGCTCGCGCTCGCGGCCACGCGGGACGAGCTGCGCGTGGTCGACGACCAGCGCGGGGCACCCACGTCCAGCCTCTTCCTCGCCGCGGCCACGGCGCGGGCGCTTCGCGCCATCCCGGCGTCCGGCGTGGCCTCCGGGATCTACCACCTCTCGGCGGCGGGCGAGACCACCTGGGCCGGCTTCGCGCGGGCCATCTTCGCGCGCGCGGCCGCGCGGCCGGGCTTCCGTGCCCCCCGGGTCGTGCCCATCCCGACCGAGCAGTACCCGACGCCGGCGCGCCGGCCGCGCTACTCGGTGCTCTCGCACGACAAGTTCGCCGCCGCCTTCGGTTTCGCGCCCGGCGCCTGGCAATCCCAGCTCGACGATTGCTTCGCCGCGATGGGCGAGCGCTGAGGCGCGGCAGGGAACCGCTTCGCTTCGCGCGCTGTCCCACGGGGCCGAAGTGCCGCCTGGGCTATAATTTTCCCCCCATGTCCGCCCTGCCCGCCGAGAGCCAGCCACGCCGCCTGGGCGAGATCCTCATCGCCCGCGGCAAGCTCGACGCCGCCAACCTCGATCGCGCCCTTCGCCTGCAGGAAGGGGAGACGCGCGAGAAGATCGGCGTCATCCTGAACCGGCTCGGCCTGGTGTCGGCGCGCGACCTCGCCGACGCCCTCTCCGAACGCCTGGGCATCGCGGTGGCCACGGCGGCCGAGTACCCCGAGTTGCCGCTGCTCGAGGAGCGTGTCTCGGACCGCTTCCTGCGCGACGCCAGGGCGCTGCCGCTTCGCGAGACGGACGAGGGGCTCGTGGTGGCGATGGCCGACCCGGCAGACGCCTTCACGGTCCGCGCCATAGAGATGGCGAGCGGCAAGCGGGTGCTGCCGCTGCTCGCCGTGTCGACCGAGCTCGAGTCCGGGCTCGAGCGTCTCTACGGCGCCGGGAAGTCGTCCATGGGCCAGATCGTCGACGACATCGCCACGCGCGACGAGGAGCAGGACCTCGGGGACATCGAGCACCTGAAGGACCTCGCCTCCGAGGCGCCGGTGATCCGGCTCGTGAACCTGCTCATCACGCACGCGCTGGAATCGCGCGCCTCCGACATCCATATCGAGCCCTTCGAGAACCGCCTCGCCGTGCGCTACCGCATCGACGGCGTCCTGAACGAGGTGGAGTCGCCCCCGCGCCGGCTGTCGGCCGCGGTCATCTCGCGCGTGAAGATCATGGCCAACCTCGACATCGCGGAGAGGCGCCTGCCGCAGGACGGGCGCATCAAGCTGCGCGTCCAGGGAAAGGAGATCGACCTACGCGTCTCGACGGTGCCCACGATGCACGGCGAGAGCGTGGTGATGCGCATCCTCGACAAGGGCGGCGTCCCCCTCGATTTCGCCTCGCTGGGCTTCGACGGAAGGGTGCTCGAGACCTTCCTGGAGGCCCTCAACCAGCCGCACGGGATCCTGCTCGTCACCGGCCCCACCGGCAGCGGCAAGACCACCACCCTGTACACCGCGCTCGACCGGCTCAACCAGCCCGACGTGAAGATCCTCACCGTCGAGGACCCGGTCGAGTACCAGATGCCGGGCATCAACCAGATCCAGGTGCGCCCGCAGATCAACCTCAACTTCGCGAACGCCCTGCGCTCGATCGTGCGCCAGGACCCGGACGTGATCATGATCGGCGAGATCCGCGACCTGGAGACCGCCGAGATCGCCGTCCAGTCGGCGCTCACGGGCCACCTCGTCCTCTCGACGGTGCACACCAACGACGCGCCCTCCACCGTGAACCGCCTCCTCGACATGGGCGTGGAGGACTACCTCCTCACCTCCACCGTCGTGGGCATCCTGGCCCAGCGCCTCGTGCGCTCGCTCTGCGCCCGCTGCCGCAAGCCCTACCGGGCCCTGCCCGAGGTGGTCGGCCAGATGGGGCTCGAGCGCTTCGCCGGCACAGGCGAGGTCACGCTCTACCATCCCGTGGGCTGCGAGCACTGCAGCGGCACCGGCTACCACGGGCGGCTCGGGATCATGGAGATGATGCCCATGACCGACCGCATCCGCTCCCTCGTCATGCGTCACGCCAATTCGACCGACCTGCGCGCGGCCGCCGTGGAGGAGGGGATGGAGTCGATGTTCGAGAACGGGTTGCGCAAGGCCGTGGCCGGCGTCACCACCGTGGAGGAAGTCCTGCGCGTCACGCGCGAGGACTGAGCATGCCCGTCTTCCAGTACAGGGCCGTGACTGCCTCGGGCGAGGTGCTGGAGGGTGCCATGGACGCCCCGACCCGGAAGGGCGTGGTCGAGCGCCTGCGCGACATGGGCTACACGCCGTTGCGCGCCGTCGAGGCGGGGACCGCGGAGGCGCCGGCGAGCCAGCGCCGCGCCGCCGGCCCGGGGCTCTTCGCCCGCGGCATCACCCAGGACGAGGTCGGGGTGGTCACGCGCGAGATCGCCACCCTGCTCAAGTCCGGGCTCCCCCTCGACCGCAGCCTCGAGATCCTCGTGGGGCTCGCCGAGAACGAGCGCGTGGCGGAGATGCTGCGCAGGGTGAGGAACGAGGTGCGCGGCGGCGCCTCCTTCTCCAAGGCCCTCGACGCCCAGGGAGGAGTCTTCTCCCGCTTCTACGTGAACATGGTGCGCGCCGGCGAGGCCGGTGGCGCCATCGGCGACGTGCTCGGCCGGCTCGCGGAGTTCATGGAGCGCTCCAAGGACCTGCGCGAGAGCGTGAAGTCGGCCCTCATCTACCCGACCATCCTGCTGCTGGTCGCCGTGTTCTCGGTGGTGATCCTGCTCGCCGTGGTCGTGCCGCAGTTCGAGCCCATCTTCGAGCAGAGCGGCAAGGCGCTGCCGTGGGTGACGGAGATGGTCCTCGGCGCCGGCGCCTTCATGCGCGCGTACTGGTCGGCGCTCGTTATCCTCGCGGTCGCGGTTGTCTTCCTGGCCTCCCGGCGGCTGCGCTCCCCCGAGGCGAGGCTCGCCTGGGACAGGCGCCTGCTGGGGATGCCGCTCGCTGGAGAACTCGCGGCCAAGGTCGAGACGGCGCGCCTGGCGCGCACGCTGGGCACCCTCCTGCGCAACGGGGTGGCCCTGGTGAGCGCGCTGTCGATCGCGCGCGAGACCATGACCAACACGTGGATGGCGGCGGGGCTCGCCGAGGTCGGCCGCGAGCTCAAGACGGGCCGCGGCTTCGCCAAGCCCATGATGGAGACGAGGCGGTTCCCCGCCTTCGCCGTGCACATGATCCAGGTCGGCGAGGAGACGGGACGCCTGCACCAGATGCTCCTCGACGTGGCCGACGTCTACGACGCCGAGGTGTCGCGCGCCGTGAAGCGGGCGCTGGCTCTCCTCGAGCCGGCGATGATCCTGTTCCTCACCTTCGTGGTCGGCGGTGTCATCCTTTCGATCCTCGCCGCGATGCTGTCGATCTACGACCTGCCCCTCTAGGGCGACCTCACGCCGGAGCACCCATGAACGCAATCGCCGGAAAGTCCCTCTCGCGAGGCCATCGCGGGTTCACGCTGCTCGAGCTCGTGATGGTGCTCGTGATCATCGGTGTGATCCTGTCCATGGTGGGCCCGCGGGTCTTCAACAGCCTCAGCCGCGCCACCGGCGAGCAGGCGAAGATCAAGGTCGAGCAGATCGGCAGCGCCCTCGAGCTCTACAAGCTCGACACCGGCCGCTACCCCACCACCCAGGAGGGCCTGGGCGCGCTCCTCGCCGCCCCCGCGGGGCTCGCCAACTGGAACGGCCCCTACATCCGCGACCCGAAGGCGCTGAAGGATCCGTGGTCGCGCGACTTCGTCTACCGTTCGCCGGGCGACAAGGGCGGCTACGACCTCATCTCGCTGGGCGCGGACGGCAAGGAGGGCGGCGAGGGCGAGAACAAGGACGTGCGCAACTGATGGCAACGCGTTCCGCCGCGCGCGGATTCACGCTCCTCGAGCTCCTCGTGGTGCTGGTCATCGCGGCGGCGGGCTATGCGCTCGTCGTGCGGTTCGCTTCCGGCGGGGTGTCGGGAGCGCAGCTGCGGAGCGCGGCGCGTACCGTGGCCGCCGGCCTGCGCGAGGCGCGCGGCGCCGCCATCGCGCGCCAGGAGTCCACGGCGCTCGTGCTCGACCTGGAGGGCCGCTCCATGGAGGTCGGCGGAGGCGGCCGTCCCCGCGAGCTGCCCAGGCGCCTCGACATGAAGCTCTACACGGCGCAGTCGGAGATCGTGAACGACAGGCGCGGCGCCATCCGCTTCTATCCGGACGGGAGCTCGACCGGGGGGCGCGTCACCCTTGCCTCGGGCGAGCGCAAGCTGCTCGTCGACGTCGACTGGCTCACCGGCCGCGTGAGCATCAAGGAGGGGGGCTGATCGCCTCCCCGCCCGAGGCCATGGCGCCAGTCCCGACCCCGGCGGGCCGCGAGGCGGGATTCACCATCCTCGAGGTGCTGGCCGCCTTCGTGCTCATGGCCGTGACGCTGGCGGCGATCCTGCAGGTGTTCTCGGCGGGGTTGCGCGACGCCCAGCTCGCCGACGAGTACGCGCGGGCCGTGATCATCGCGCGCTCGAACCTCGCTTCGTATACCGCCTCCGAGAAACTCGAGGAGGGCGTGCGCGCGGGGACCGAAGGGGGCTATTCGTGGACGCTCGCGGCGGACGCCTACGACGAGCAGAAGGAGAATTCCGAGGCGCGGCCGCCGGTGGAGGGGAACCTTCGTGTGCGCCTCATGCGGGTCGAGTCGAAGGTGCAGTGGCAGGCGGCGGACGGGCGCGGGCGCGACGTGCGGCTCGCCACCCTCGTGCTCGGGAGCCGGCCGTGAGGGGCCCGCGCGCCGCGTCGGGGTTCACGCTGCTGGAGACGGTCATGGCGCTCGTCCTCCTCGCGGTGATGCTCGGGATGCTGTTCGGCGGGCTGCGCGCCGGGGTGGGCGCCTGGGAAGCAGGTTCGGGGCGGGGGGATCGCGCGGACGAGGTGCTGCTCGCGGACTCCTTCGTGACGAAGGAACTCACCGCCGCGTTCCCCTGGCGCTTCAAGGATCCCATGGCCGTGAAGCTCGCGTTCCGCGGCGAGCGCGAGTCGATTCGCTTCGTGTCGATGCGCCCGGCCGAGATCGGCGGCGGCGGTCTCGCGTTCGTCTCGCTCTCCCTCGAGCCGGGTCGCGGCGGCGCGGCGGGGCGCCTCGTCATGCGCCGCGTGCCGGCCGACCCGGAGGCGTCCGACTTCGCCTCGCTCGACGCTGCCGAGGCCTTCACCCTGCTGGAGGGCGTGAGCGCGGCGCGCTTCTCGTACTTCGGCGCCGAGAACGAAGTCGAGCCCCTGGCGTGGGGCGACAAATGGGACTTCGACCAGCGCCTTCCCTCGCACGTGCGGCTCGAGCTCGCGCTGGGCGGGGCGAGGCTGCCCGACCTGGTCGTGGCCCTTCGCGTGGGCGAGGAGGCGGGGTGCTACGAGTCGTCCTTCCAGCGCATCTGCGTGCCCCGGCGATGAGGACGGCACCCCGGGGGCAGCGCGGCGTGGCCCTGATCCTCGTGATCTGGGTCGTGACCCTGCTCCTCGTCATCGCCGGGAGCTTCCTCTACGCCATGCGAACCGAGGCACAGGCCGCGCGCAACGCATCCCTCGTCGCCCGGGGCGACGCCATCGCGCAGGCGGCGGTGTCGCGGGCCCTCATTGAACTATTCAAGCCGCCGGGGGGTCCAGACGTATGGCCGCGCGACGGAATGCCGCGCGAGTGGGGCTTCGAGGGGGTCGTCGTCCAGGTCCGGCTGTCGGACGAGTCTGCTAAAATCGACATCAATACCGCGAACAACGAGCTCCTGAAGGGCCTGTTCCGATCCGCCGGGGCGACCGAGGAGGAAGTCGCATCGCTCCTCGATGCGGTGCTCGACTGGCGGGACCAGGATTCCCTCAAGAGGCCCTACGGCGCCGAGGAGCCGGAATACGCGCAGGCAGGACTCAAGGCGAAGCCCGCCAACCGTCCGTTCCAGTCCACGGAGGAACTGCAGCTCGTCCTCGGGGTCCGCCCCGAGATCTACCAGCGCATCGCACCGATGATCACCGTGTTCTCCCGCCAGTCGGGCGTCAACGTCCACCTCGCCTCGCGTTCCGTGCTCCTCGCCATCCCCGGCGTGACGGCCGAGCAGGTCGACGCCTTCCTCGCGGAGCGCGACGCCGCGCGGGCCGAGAGGCGCATCCCGCCCATCCTGCCCTCCGCGGGGGCCTACGCGACCTACTCCCAGTCCTCGGCGATCACCGTGCGCGCGGACGTGCGCCTCGACGAGGGGATCACGGTCTCGCGCGAGGCCGTGGCGATGATCACGCCGCAATACGCGCGGCGGCCCTACACGTTCCTCGCCTGGCGCGAGGTCTCGCGCGACGCGGACGCGAAGGCCGTAGCCGCATCGCAGGAGGCGGCCGGTGGCCGCTGACGCCGGGTCCCTGTTCGCCCCCCTCGTCGAGGCCGCCGAGCGCGCGGGCGTGGCCGATTTCCTGCGCTGGTGGCGGGGGGAACTCGCCGCCATGCTGCCGCCCGGATGGCGAGAGCGATTCGCTTCGCGCGACGCCGCCTACCTGCGCGCGGGCGACGAAGAGTGGGTGGCGCTGCGGCCGGTGGCGGGCCGCCTCGCGCAGGCAGGTCGCACGGCGCTCGCTTCCCTCGACGCGGCGGGGCGGCGCACGGCGTTCCGCCGCCTCGTGGCGGAGTGCGGCGGCTCGGCGGGCAACGTCTGGCTGGTCCTGCCGCCGGAGTCGGTCCTGGTGCGCGAGATCCAGATGCCCCTTGCCGCCGAGGAATCTCTTCGCGATGCGGTCGCCTTCGAGCTGGACCGCTTCACGCCGCTGCCCGCGGACCAGGCATGGTTCGACTGCCGGGTCACCGGGCGCGACACCAACGCCCACCGGTTGCGGCTGCTGCTGGCCGTGGCGGCGAGCGCTCCCGTCGAGGCGAAGCTCGCCGAGCTGCGGGAGCTGGGAGCGACAGTCCTGGGCGTCGGCATCGAGGACGACGTGGCGGCTGCCGCCACCCCGTTCAACCTGCTTCCGGCCGACAGGCGCGATCGCCCTGCCGTTTCCCGCTCCGCCCTCGCCGTTCGCATTCTCGCCACCACCGCGGTGCTGCTCGCGCTCGCGGCCCTCGCGATTCCCCTGTGGCTCAAGCGCGACGCGGCGATTGCCCTCTACCCCCGGATGGAAAGCGCCCGCGCCGGCGCCGAGGTGGCGGAGCGGCTGGCCCGCGAGATCGAGAAGCTCGCCGGTGAGCACAACTTCATCGTCGGCCGAAAGCAGGGGCAGCAACCGTCGGTGGCCCTCCTCGAGGACCTCTCCCGGCTGCTGCCCGACACGACCTGGGTGCAGCAATTCGACCTGAAGACGGGCCCCAAGGTGCGCGAGGTCCAGATCGCCGGCGAGACGGGCTCCTCGTCGCAGCTCATCGAGGTGCTGGAGCGCTCCGGGACCCTCGCCAACGTGACCTTCAAGGCGCCGCTCACGAAGGGCGTCACGCCGGGAACCGAACGCTTCCTCCTCGTCGCCGAGGTGAAGCCCCGGCCGCTTCCCGAACCCATGCCGGAATCGGCCCTCGCAGGCCCTTCCGCGGGAAGCGCGCCCGCGGCCCGGCCGGCGCCCGCCCCCACCCCAACACCCACCCCTGTCCCGCAAGCGGCGGCCGGTTCGCCTCCCGCGGGCACCCCTCCCGCGCCCGCCGAGCCCGCAGCGACCACCGGCCGGGCCGTTCCTCCGGCGGCCGCCCCTGCCCCGCCGGCATCCGCGCCTGCTCCGGCCGTTCCCGCGCCGGCGCCGAGGAACTAGCATGATGCGCACCGTGATGGGATGGCCCGCCGACAAGCGCCGCAAGGCGGCGCTGGGGATTCTCGCCGCTGCCGCGGCGCTCGCGCTCGCGATCGTCGCGCTTCCCGTCTGGCTCGCGCATCGCCACTACGACGACGTGCTCGAGGACATCGACCGGCGCCTCGTTCGCTACGAGCGGCTCGCGGCGGCGCGGCCGGCGCTCGAGAAGAAGCTCGAGGCGGTGCGCGCGGTGGGCAGCCGAAAGTACTTCCTCAAGGCGGGCGCGGCGTCGCTGTCGGCGGCGGAGATCCAGGACAAGGTCCGCCAGCTCGTGGAGGGCAATGGCGGGCGCATCATCAGCGTCCAGCCTGTCGCGCCGCGCGACGAGGGCCGCTTCCGCCAGGTAACGGTGACCATCCAGGCCAATGCGAACATCATGGCGCTGCGAAGGATCCTGCTGCAGCTCGAGACCAGCGAGCCGTACGTCTTCGTGGACGCTCTCGTCGTGCGGGCGCAGGTGCCCCCCGGCTTCAAGCCGGCCCCGGGCATGGAGCCGGATATGTTCGTCCAGCTCGACATCACCGGCTTCGCGCTGATCTCCTGACCATGTCCTCCGCCCTGCGCAAGCCCGAACATTTTTGGCCACTCGTGTGGGGCGTCGCCTGCGTCGCGCTCGCCGGGGTGATCACGGCCGAGGTCCTGCTGGGCGAGGTGGGCGCCGGCAAGGGTCCGCGCGCGCCCGCGAAGGCGGCCGAGGCAAGGCTCCTCCCGACGTTCACGCTGGCCTCCGAGGCCCAGGCCGGCGCCGAGACGACCTCGAGGCCGCTCTTCGTGCCGGGCCGGCGCCCGGCGCCGCCCGCGGCGAGCGCCGACTCGGGCGTGATGAAGAAGGGCCAGTTCGTGCTTCAGGGCACGACCATTGTCGGGGACGTCTCGTTCGCGATGCTGAAGGAGGTCGGCTCCAACCGGCTGCACCGCGTCCAGAAGGGCGAAAGGGTGAACGAGCTCACGCTCGCCGAGGTCGGCCCCACCTACGCCGTGCTGAGCCTCGGCGACGACTCCGAGCGGGTGCCGCTGCTGGTCGCGAAGGCGAGCGGCCCGCCGGCACCCGTTCCCGCCGGACCGTTCGCCTCGCCTGCGGCGCCCGCGGCGCCCGCCGCCGCACCGGCGCCCGCGCCGTCGCCCGCGAAGGCGGCGACACCGGCCGCCGCAGCGCGGGCTGCCGCCCAGGCTTCCAACCCGGCGGCCGACGAGGATGCCCGTGCGGCCCGGCGGGCCTCGCGCGCAAGCCGGCCGCCCCTTCAGGTCCCTCCGGGCCCGAGCGGCCCGATCACTTTCGAGGAGCTGGCGCGGCAGCGCGCCGAAGCGATGTCGAGGAGCGAGGCCGCCAAGCGATGAGTCGATCCGTGGCAAAATGCCCCCCCTCGGTAGTCCTCAACGATGAGACCTTGACCCCTGCCCTGCCCGTCGCCGCGAGGTCGGCCCTGCTGGCCGTCGCCGCGCTCCTCGCGTCGTGCAGCCTCCTGCCGACTCCGCCTCGCCCGGCGGGGGAGACGGCCGCGGGGGGCACGCAGCTCCCCGCGTCCTCGCCGCAAGCGGAAGAGGCAGCCGCCGAACCGAAGCCCGGCAGCGAAGGGGACCGGCCGCGGGTCTTCACGGGGACCGGCAGCTTCGTGAACCTGACGCCGCCGCGCCCCTATGCGCCGTCGGGGCCCGAGGAGGCCAGCCTCAATTTCGAGGGCCTCGACGTTCGCGAGGTCGCCAAGATCATTCTGGGCGACTACCTTCGCGAGTCCTACACGGTCCATCCGGGGGTGACCGGGAATCTCACGCTGCGCACCATCAAGCCCATCCCCCGCTCCGCGCTGCTGCCCACCCTCGAGATGCTCCTGCGGCAGAACAATGCGGCGGTGGTCCGGGAGGACGGCATCTACAAGGTGCTGCCCATCTCGGCCGTGCGGGGCTCGGTCTCGCCGCAGCTGGGCGGCGTGCAGCAGCCCATCCCGGCCGGCTATTCCGTGATCGTGGCGCCGGTGAAGTACGTCGGCGCCAAGGAGATGGCGAAGATCCTCGAGCCGTTCGCGGCGGACAACACGATCCGCGTCGACGAGTTCCGCAATCTCCTCATCCTGGCCGGAAACCAGAAGGAGATGCGCCATCTCCTGGACACGATCGAGCTCTTCGACGTCGACTGGCTCTCCGGCTACTCGGTGGGCATCTTTCCGGTCAGGAGCGCCGACGTGAAGACGCTCGTGGCCGACCTCGAGAAGGTCTTCGGCCCCGCGGGCTCGAGTCCCCTCGCTGGCATCGTGCGGGTGATCCCCATCGAGCGCCTGAACGCGCTGCTCATCGTGACCACGCAGCCCAAGTACCTCGACGCCGCCCGCACGTGGATGGAGCGCCTCGACCAGATCGGCGGCACCACCGGCGGCTCGCGCCTGTACGTCTACGCCGTCAGGAACGGCAAGGCCGAGAACCTGGCCTCGCTGCTGAGCGAGCTCTTCAGCCGGCGGGGCACGACCACGGCTGCGCCGACGCTCGCGCCGGGATCGCGTCCCGCGCAGATCGCCTCGACCGGCATGACTGACGCGAGGGGCGCCACGGCGGGCGCCGCGGGCGCCCAGGCCACCCCGGCCTCGGCGCCGGCCACCGCCACCACCTTCGCGATTCCGGGCGCGACGGGTGCCCCGTCGAGCGAGGTGCGCGTGATCGCGGACAAGGACAACAACGCGCTCCTCATCCTCGCGTCGTCCTCTGACTACGAGATCATCGAAGCGGCGATCAAGAAGCTCGACGTGATCCCCAAGCAGGTCCTGGTGGAAGTCACGGTGGCCGAGGTGACGCTCACCGACGACCTCAAGTTCGGCGTCGACTGGTTCCTCACGCCGCAGACGCGCGGCGACGGCAGCATCACGAGCGGGCAGCTCAACATGGGTGGCCTGCCCGCGGTGCCGAGCGGAGCCGTTCCCGCCTTCACCGGCCTCCAGCTCATCAACCGAATGGGCGGCGACGTCCGCGGGGTGCTCAACGCCCTGGGCAAGGACGGGCGCCTGCAGGTGCTCGCCACGCCGCAGCTCATGGTGCTGGACAACCAGAAGGCGCAGATCAAGATCGGGGACCGCATCTCCGTGCAGACCCAGCAGCAGACCGTGGCCGGCACCACCAGCGGGGTCATCAACAGCTTCCAGTACCTCGACACCGGCATCCTCCTGTCGGTGACCCCGCGCATCAATTCCGGCGGACAGGTCACCGTGGAGGTGAACCAGGAGGTGAGCGTCCCCGGAACGTCTTCCGGCGTGGCCGGCGCCAATCCGGACATCGCGCAGCGCTCGGCGACGACCACCGTTGTAGTGGCCTCCGGGGAGACGATCGTGCTCGGCGGCCTCATCCGAGAGGACAACACGCGTTCCACCTCCGGCATCCCGCTGCTCTCCAAGATCCCGGTGCTGGGCGCAGCCTTCGGCACGCAGAGCATCGTCAAGCGCCGCACGGAGACGATCCTGCTGATCCGCCCGGTCGTGCTGACCAGCGTCCAGGAGGCGATCCGGGCGAGCGAGGAGCTGCGGATGCGGATGCCCGCCCTCCAGGGGATGCTGCCGCTCAAGCCGGCCGAGGCGCCGGCACCCTCCGCCAAGTAACCTCGTCGGGTTGGGACGACGCGAAATTACCAAGTTACTTTAGGATCGGGTGGTATCCTGTTGAAAAACATGGAGCACCCCGACTGTTGCAATAATCCAACACTGTTGTAAAATCCATCGGTATTTGTTTGACCGTGGTCCGGAATTCCACTAGCCTTTGTCGGGAGTGTTCTTGTGAATGGTCTTTGGAGAATGCAGTGCTTTCGGGGCCGCCGGCGGATCGCCGGGATGGTGGCCGCGGGGGTGGTGGCGGTCCTGGCCGGTTGTGCGGCGGGGCCGGTCGAGATGAAGGAAGACCGGGAGGCGATCGTGAAGCAGCGATCCCAGGCCCGGTGGAATGCGTTGGTGGCCGACCGGCTGGACGAAGCGTACGGCTATTACAGCCCCGCGAGCCGGTCGACCATGAGCCTGCAGGATTTCATCCGGTCGATCCGAGGGGGGTTCTGGACCTCGGCCCGGGTCGACAAGGTGAGCTGCGAGGTCGAGGACAGTTGCGAAGTCGAAGTGACGATCGAATACCGGTTCCAGAGCTTCAGGTCGAAGGCGCCCGTCAAGGAGACCTGGATCCGAACGGATGGGCAGTGGTGGTACGTGAAAATGAGTTGAGAATCGGGGGGGTTAGCCTCCCGGCAACCTCGCAGGACCTGTTTGTCATTCCCAGGCGACTGGGGTAGTATTTGCGTTCGTTGTAACCTCTAAAGTGATCACTTCAACACAAGGAGTAAACGAGAACATGAATTCCTTCCAGAAAAAAGCACTGGCCGCCGCCGTCTTCGCTGGACTCGGTTCCGGCGCTGCGATGGCCGCCCACGTCAACCCGGCCGGGTTGGGCCAGTACCTGATCTTTCCCTACTACACGGTGCAACAGTCCGGCGGCAACGCCTACAACACGATCGTCACCGTCGTGAACACGACGACGCTCGGCAAGGTGGTGAAGGTCCGCTTCCGCGAAGGCAAGAACTCGCGCGAAGTGCTTGACTTCAACCTGTACCTGTCGCCGAACGACGTCTGGGTCGGCGTCCTGTCGTCCGCCGACGCCACCACGAGCTCCCCGGCCCGCCTGACCACGCCGGACACGTCGTGCACGAACCCGAGGATTCCCGCCACGGGCGTCGACTTCCGCAACTTCCTGTTGGGGGAGGCGAGCGACTTCGTGACCGACAAGTCGATGGCCCGCACTCGCGAAGGCTATCTCGAGATGATCGAGTCGGCGACCGTCTACGGCGACACGCTGCTCGCCATCACCCACGACGCCACCGGCGTTCCGGCCGATTGCGACGCGGTGAACCCCGTTCCCGCCGCCAACCTTCTGACGGACTTCGACGTCCCGACGGGCGGCCTGTCCGGCACGGGTAACCTGATCAACGTGAACAACGGCACGGACATGGCGTACAAGCCCGTGGCCATCTCCAATGCGTTCTTCCTGCCGATCGCGCCGACGCTGGGCTCGGAATCGGTTCGCGCCACCGACCTCGATCCCTGGAGCGTCCGGCTGGTGGGCACTTCCGACAACCCGACCGGCCAGGAAGGCGACCAGGTCTACATGGACGACTGGTTCCTCACGACGCCGTTCCCGGGCGTGAACGCCATGAGCGCGCTGATGATGTCGACCCAGGTGATGAACGAGTTCGTCATCGAGACGGGCACGAAGTCGGCGACCGACTGGGTTCTCACCTTCCCGACCAAGCGCTTCTACTACGCGTCCGCGTCTCCGTTCACCGCCAGCACGCCGTTCACGGCCGCCGGCACCACGGCGGGCGCTTGCGAGACGATCAGCTTCGAGTACGTGAACCGCGAAGAGCGCGGCGCTGCCGCCGGTGGCGAAGACTTCTCGCCGCCCCCGCCGGCCGGCCCCGCCTCGACGCTGTGCTGGGAAGCCAACGTCGTCAGCCTGCGCGGCGACAGCTCCTCCGGCGCGTCCCTGGTCCTCGGCTCGCAGAACGTCCGCGACATCGCCATCACGACGGGCGCCCAGAACGGCTGGGGCAAGCTCACGTTCACCGGCGCCAACGCGACTGGCGTCGGCCTGACCTCGAACGCCACGAGCGACGCGTACAACTGGTCGACGCTCGGCACCCAGATCAACGTGCCGAAGCGCTTCCTCGGCCTGCCGGTCACGGGCTTCATGCTGCGGACCTTCAACAACGGCACGCTCTCCTGCGGCACGGGCACCTGCATCAGCAACTTTGGTTCGGCGCTCGATCACTCCTACAGGGTCTCGATCTCGCCGTCGCCGTAATCAGGAAGGAACCCGGGCCGCATTCTGCGTGTCCAGGAACCGTCAAGACGGGCGGACTTCGGTCCGCCCGTTTTCTTTTTTCCGGCTGCCGTCTTCCGGACTCGGGAACTCCGGTGGTCTATAATTGTCGTTGTGAATGGCTTGCGCTCCAGCAGGGAGCGATGGCGGCCCGATGGGGGCTGCCGGAAGGGCGGCCGCAGGCTTTTTCTGCCCGGGCATTCTTAAAGGGGTAATACCATGAAATCGGATTCGCGAAGCAGGACGAGTACCGCGGGACGCCGGGCTGTCGCCGGGCTTGTCGCGGCGGCCACCCTGCTGGCTTCGGGCCTTGCCCTCGCCGGGCAGGTGATCCTCACCGCACCCAGCACGACCGGCATCACCTTCAG
This sequence comes from Burkholderiales bacterium, assembly GCA_026125445.1. Taxonomy (GTDB): domain Bacteria; phylum Pseudomonadota; class Gammaproteobacteria; order Burkholderiales; family Usitatibacteraceae; genus FEB-7. The sequence continues at coordinate 30,343 of JAHCLE010000005.1, read as the reverse complement.
CACGGGAACCAACAGCGCGACGGCGATCTGCGCCTACGAGAACGCCCTCTTCGACAAGGATGGCAACGTCACGATTTCCTGCACGGGCGCGCCCTTGTCGCAGCTCGGCACCCTGGCCCTGAACCTCGCCGGCACGAAGTCCTCCATTCCCGTTTCCACGGGCTCGACCACCTTCGCGATCACGCGTACCGGAGGCGTTCTCGGCCGCGTCGACGCCGCGCTCGACGTCACGCCGGGATGCGCCCTTACTCCCTACAGCGTTACCTTCCTCGATGGGACGGCGTCGCCTGTTCCACCCGTCGTCACCCTGAGTCCGGGGACGATCGCGGCGGGCGGCAACTGCGTGGTGACGCTGACTTCAATCAACGCGCCCGTCGGCACCCCGAACACCTTCACGGTGGCCGTGACCGCGCCGGCCAGCGTTCTCTCGCTCAATGCGTCCGGCACGGCCGCAAGCATTCTCCCCTCGACCGGGTCCACGACGATCGCGGTCGCCCGGTCGGGCGGCACCTCCGGGGCCGTCACGGCCAACCTTGCCGTTTCGGGCGGCTGCTCTCTCAGTGCCTCCAGCGTGTCCTTTGCTGAAGCCAGCTCGACGCCGTCTCCCGCGACGGTCACCGTCAGCGCCGGCTCGGCCACTGCCGGCGGCAATTGCGTGGTGACCCTGACCGCGGTCAGCCCCGCCCAGACCGGCGTCCCCGCCACCCAGTCGATCGGGATCGGCAGCGCCGGGACCCTTGCGCTCAGCACGGCCTCGCTGCCCAGCATCCCGGTCTCCACGGGCTCGACCAGCTTCTCGGTCACGCGGACCGGTGGCACCGACGGCGCGGTGACCGCCAACCTCACGGTCACCGGCGGCTGCCAGCTGAGCTCTCCCACCGCGTCCTTCCCGGCCGGCAACTCGTCTCCCGCCACCATTACGGTCAGCGCCGGCAGCGCCGCCGCGAACACCAGCTGCAACATCAGCCTGGCGGCGGTGAGCCCGGCATCGACCGGCAGCCCCTCCTCCGCCTCGGTCTCGATCACGCAGCCCAGCACGGCTGGGACTCTCGCGTTGAATGTTTCCGCCACGGCGTCCAGCATCCCGGTTTCCACGGGCTCGACCAGCTTCTCGGTCACGCGGACCGGTGGCACCGACGGCGCGGTGACCGCGAACATCTCCATCTCGGGCGGGTGCACGCCGAGCGCGACCACCGTGACTTTCGCGGCAGGCAGTTCGATGCCGTCTCCTTCCAGCGTCACCGTCGGCGCCGGCACCGCCGCGGGCGGCAGCAGCTGCACGATAACGCTTTCCGCCGTCAGCCCCGCCTCGAACGGCACGCCCAACACGCATCCGATCGGCATCAGCTCCAATACGCCGCCCGTCGGGTGCACGACCACGGCCACCCAGATTGTTTCCTACGTCCCCGACCAAACGAACCAGATGCAAAAGGATCTGAAGGCCGGGGAGAATCTCGCCATCCTGGTGGATTCCAGCGTTCTTCCCCTCCTCTCGCGACCGAACTATTACATGGGCGTCGTGCCGTTCGGCTCGATGGACAACGGTGCCGACATCCAGTTCACGGTCTCGACGTGCCCCGGCGACTTTGCCGCGGGAGTGACCTACGGTCCCAATTGCGCGAAGCACACGGGCCCGTACGGCGACTCCATCACGTTCCTGACGGGCACGCCGCCGGGTGGCAAGGCGCCGCCCGCCTGCTACCTGCCCTCGGGCACGACGAAGTTCTACTTCAACATCCGGCCGATCAAGCTCCCCACCCCGTCGCCGCCGGATGCGCCGGGCACGCCGAGCTGTCCGTCTGGCATGCTCTGCAGGTTCCTCTTCGCGCTGTCGAGATAGAAGCCAGACCCAACCCACGGCCCGCATGCGCCCGCATGCGGGCCTTTTCGTTGCGATCCAGGAGCAATACCACCCATGTCCTTCCGCGCCTTCAAGCTCGCTCGCCCAATTGCGGCCATTGCCGTCACGATGCTCGCGTCAGGATCGATCCGGGCGGACGATCCGGTCCTCGTCCGCCACCGCGACGTCGTCGTCACCACGGCGGATTTCGACGCCTACATGGAGCGCGTGCCCGCGAACATGCAGAAGGCGGCGCGCGCCGACGGAAACCGCAACGAACAGGTGGTGGACCTGCTTTTCACCAACCGGATGCTGGCGCAGGAAGCGCGCGCGGCCGGGCTCGACAAGGATCCCGAGATTGCGAGGCGCCTGACGCTGCAGGTCGAGGCGTTTCTCGCGCAGGCGTATACCCAGCACCTGGAACGGTCGGCAGTTCTTCCCGCGAACCCGGAAGCTCGCGCCCGGGAACTCTATCTGGCGAACATCGAGCGCTACACCAACCCGCCGCGGGTGGCCCTGCAGCACATCCTCGTGAACCTCTGGGGACGAACCCGCGAGCAGGCTCTCGACCGGATCCGGGAGGCCCGCGCCAAGGCCGTCGCCGGCGAGGACTTCGCCGCGCTCGCGCTCGCCTACTCGGACGATCCCGCCGTGAAGACCACGCGGGGGTTCCTGGGCTTTGCGCTGCACAAGGAACTCGAGCCTCCGGTGGCCGAGGCGGCCTTCGGCCTCAAGGCGGACGGCGACGTCTCCGAGGTCGTGGAATCCCGTCACGGGTTCCATATCGTGAGGCGGGTGGGTTACCGGCCCGAGGCCCGGCGCCCCTTCGACGAGGTGAAGGCCGGGATCATGGAGGAACAGAAGACCAGGTCACAAACGGACGCATCGCAGAAGCACATCGACGCCATCCGCCGTAGTCCCGAGACCCGCTGGGAAATCGGCGCGATCGCCGGGCTGCGGACGGAGCTTCCCGCCGTGGACATCGAGAAGAAGGAGTTGGAGGGCCGCCGTCGGTACGAAGAAAGCCTGAAGACTATCCTCCCGGGCGTGGTTCCCGAGCGGGGCAAGGCACCCCCCAAGAACTGATCGCCATGCTGGCCACGGTCGTCGCGAACCGGTGGCTCCTGGCATCGTTTCTTCGCCGGGAACTGAGCACGCGGTACGCGGGGTCGGCAAGCGGGGCCGCATGGGCCATCCTGCATCCCCTCGCGCTGCTGGCCGTCTACGGCTTCGTGTTCACCGCCGTCTTCCGGGTCCGGCTCCCGGCCGACGCGGGTAGCGTCGGCTACACGGCATTCGCCGCCGTCGTGCTCTGGCCCTGGGTCATGTTCTCCGAGGGCCTGGTCCGCGGCATGGCGGCGGTGCACGAGAACGCGAGCCTGGTGCGCAAGATCGCGTTCCCCCACGCCCTCGTCGTCTACGCGGCGGTGGGCTCCTCGTTCCTCGTGCACCTGGCAGGGTATGTCGCGGTCCTCGCGCTGCTCGCGGCGCTGGGCGAGCCGCTCCACCTCGCGCGACTTCCTCTCCTCGCCTTCATCCTGGCGCCGCTGCTGTTCCTCGCGATCGGCATCGCCGAGGTGCTCGCGGCGCTCCAGGCGCTCCTGAAGGACGTGGAGCAGGTCGTCTCCATCGTGCTCATGGTCGTGTTCTACGCCACGCCCATCCTCTATCCCCTGTCCCTCGTGCCGCCGCCGTTCAACGACTGGGTGGCCTGGAACCCGCTCGCGGTGGTGGCCGAGAGGATCCGCGACGTGCTCATCGCGGGGGAAGGCCTTGCAGGATCCGATGCCGCGCTCTGGGTTGCCGGAATCGCGGCGTGGTGGGCCGGGCACGCGTTCTTCGAGCGGGTTTCGCCCCATTTCGAAGATTTCCTGTGATTGCGGCCGCGCCGCCGCCGGGCGATGACGCGAGAGCCGCGTGACGCGGTCGGCGAGGCGCTCGCGCGGATCGCCGACCTGGCCGGCCGCGGCCGCGGCGACGAGGCCCTGGCCGAATCCCGCGCGATCGCCGCGCGCCACGCCGACCGGCCCGAGGCGCGCCTGCTGCTGGGCGTCCTGCTCGCCGATCGCGGCCTGACGGACGAAGCCGAGGCCGCCCTTCGCGGATGCCTGGCCAACTGGCCCGGGCTGCGGGCCGCGCGTTTCCGCCTGGGCGAGCTCCTCTACGGCAAGCGCGATTTCGCCGCGGCGCGGGATTGCTTCCTCGAGCTCGTCCGGACCCGGGAAGACGACGCGCGCGCGTGGAACAATCTCGCCGTGGCCGAGCTCGCCCTGCGCCGGTTCGCGGAGGCCGAGTCGTCGAGCCGGCGCGCCGCGGCCCTCGACGCCCGGGCGGCCGGCCCGCGGCTCGTCCTCGCGAAGGCGCTGGCGGCCCTTGGCCGACCGGAAGAAGCCCTGGCGGCGGCGAACGAATGCCTGGCCGTCGACGCGGGCGACGCCGACGCCCACGATCTTCGCGGGCGCCTGCTCGCCCAGGGCGGGGTGTACTCACGGGCGGCGCACGAGTTCGAGCAAGCGCGTGCTCATGGCGCCGGCGCCGCCACGGCCAGCCGGCTCGGCGACGCGCTCATGCAGGCGGGAGATGCACCCGGAGCGGTGCGCGCCTACCGTGAAGCCGAGGAATGCGATGCGGCGACGGCCGCGGACAACGCGAGCCGGGCGCTCTTCGCAATGCACTTCGACGAGGCCCTGGCCGCGCCGGCGATCTTCGAAGCCCACTGCGAGTGGGGCCGGCGGTACGGGGCCTTTCCCGCGCCGGCGCCGTTCGCCAACGGCCGCGATCCGCGAAGGCGGCTTCGCATCGGGTACGTCTCGCCGCGCTTCCGCGCCTCGTCGGCCGCTTTCCTGCTGCTGCCGGTGCTCGAGTGCCACGATGCCGCGGAAGTCGAGTTCCACGGCTATGCGACGCAGGACGAGGACGACGGCGTCACCGCGCGCATCCGGGCGCGCGCGGCCGGCTGGACGGACGCGCGCGCCCTGGGCGACGAGGCGCTGGCCGCGGCGATCCGGCGCGACGGCATCGACATCGTGGTCGACCTCGCCGGCCACACACCGGGCAACCGCCTCGCCGCCCTCGCGCGCAAGCCAGCGCCCCTCGTGCTCACCTGGCTGGACTACTGCGACACCACGGGGTGCGGGGCCTTCGACGCGATTGTCACGGACGGCTTCCATTCCCCGCCCGGCGACGCGCAGCGATTCGTGGAGCGCCGGCTGCGGCTCGCGCCATTGCGCTTCTGCTACCAGCCGCCGGCCTATGCGCCTGCGGTCGCGCCGCTGCCCTGCACGAAGAACGGGCGCGTCACTTTCGGCGCCTTCCATCGCCTGGCGAAGATGGGTCCTTCGGTCCTGCGTGCCTGGGCGGAACTGCTCGCACTCGACGAGCGCTTCCGGCTGGTGATCAAGAACGACGCCTTGGGCGACGCCGGGGAGCGCGAGCATCACCGCGAGCGCCTGGCGGCGGCCGGACTGCCGGTGGGCCGCGTGGCGCTGCGCGCGGCCTCGCCGCACGCCGAGGCGCTCGCCGAGTACGGCGACGTCGACATCGCGCTCGACGCCTTTCCCTACAATGGCGGCATCACGACCCTGGAGGCGCTCCACATGGGCAGGCCCGTGGTCACCCTCGAAGGCGACACCCTCATCTCGCGCCAGTCCGCCGCCATCCTGCGAGCGGCGGGCCTCGAGGAGTTCGTCGCGTCCGACGTGTCCGCTTATGTGCGCCTGGCCGCCGGCCTCGCCGCGGACCCGGAGCGGCTGGCGCGCCTATCCGGGGGACTGCGCGAACGGCTGGCGCTGTCCCCCGTCTGCGATGCCGCGGCTTTCACCCGCCGGCTCGAAGGCGCCTACCGCGAGGCCTGGCGCAGCTGGTGCGCGGGCCGGGCGGTCGGGGAGGACGAATGAGCGAAGCGGAGGAACTGGCCGCCGCGCAGGCCCTGCACCGGCAGGGCCGCCTCGAGGAGGCGGGCGCCGCCTATGCTGCCCTCGTCGAGCGCGCGCCAGGCCGGGCGGATCTGTGGCAGCTCCGCGCGATCGTCGAGCACCAGCAGGGGCGCGCGCCGCGGGCGCGCGAGTACATCGCCCGTGCCATCGCGCTCGACGGCTCGCCGGCGGGCTTCCACCTCCTCGCCGGCCATATCGCGGTCGACGAGGGCGACCTCGGTGCGGCCGCGCAGCACTTCGGGGACGCCGCCGCGCGCCGGCCGGAGTGGGTGGCCGCGTGGATCGCCCTGGGAAACGTCCGCTTCGACGCGGGCGAGTTCGCCGCCGCCCGCGACGCATTCGCGCGCGCCGTTTCCCTCGATCCCCGCGCGGCACGAGCCTGGAACTCGCTCGGGCTCGCCGAGATGGAGCTCGCGCGTCCCGGTCAGGCCGAGGACGCCTTCCGCAAAGCCATCGCGGCGGACGGGCAGCACGCGGACGCGCACCTCAACCTCGCGCGGATCGCCAATCGCGCGGGCCGTTTCGACGAAGCGCTGGCGAGCCTGGATGCGGCGATCGCGGCCGAACCGCGGCTGGCCGAGGCGCTGCTGCTGCGCGCCCAGATCCTGCGCCGCCGGCGCGACCCGCGGGCGGCCGAAGCGCACGACGACGCGGTCCGAAGAATCCCCGGGGACTCCCGGATCCGCGTGGCGCAAGCCGAGTACCTCTGGGAACAGGGACGCGCGGACGATGCCCGCGCGCAGTTCCGTCACGCCGAGGCGCTCGACCCGGGAAACCTGCGCGCCGCCATCGGCTCGCGGCTCGTGTTGCCCGCGATCTACCGCGACGAGGCGAACCTCGCGGAGTGTCGGGCAGGCTATGCCCGCGGCCTCGAGGAGCTGCACGCCGAATCCCCGCGATTCGCGGGCCTTTCCGCCGCGGCGGCGCTGAATGGGGCGACGTGGACCAACTTCTACCTCGCCTACCAGGGCCGGAACGATCGCGAGCTGCAGGCGCGCTACGGCGATTTTCTCGACAAGGTGCTGCGGCCCCGGCTGCCGGAGTACTTCGGCGAGCCGGCCCCGCGGCGGCGAGGCGGGCGCCTTCGGGTGGGCTTCTTCAGCTACTTCTTCTTCAACTGCACGGCAGGGCGGTACTTCGCGAGCTGGATCCTGGACCTGGACCCCACGCGCTTCGAGAAGGTCGTCTTCTACACGAATCCGTGGGTGGCGGACGACACGCGGACCATCGCGGCGGCGGCGGAACGCTTCCACCACCTGGCGGGCTTTCCGCTGCAGGCGGTCGCGCGGGCAGTCGCCGCCGAGGAGCTCGACGTGCTCGTCTACCCGGAGCTGGGGATGCAGCCGGACACCTTCGCGCTCGCTGCGCTGCGCCTCGCGCCGGTCCAGGTGGCGGGCTGGGGGCACCCCACGACCAGCGGGCTCGCCGCGATTGACGCCTTCGTGACCTGCGCCGACATGGAGCCCGAGGGGGCGCAGGAGGCATATCGCGAACGCCTCGTGGGATTGCCCGGCATCGGCACCCGCTACGTTCGCCCCCGCACCGGATCGACGAAGGACCGCGAGGCGCTCGGCCTCCCGGCGCACGCCACTCTCTACCTGTGTCCCCAGTCCCTCTTCAAGATCCACCCCGACAACGACGAGCTGTTCGCACGCGTGCTCGCCGGCGATCCGCGCGGACGGCTGGTCTTCTTCGGCTACCGCGAGGGGGTGGTGACGCGACTTTTCCGCGATCGCCTGTTTGCGGCGCTCGCGAGGTCGGGCGTGGACGGGGAAGGGCGGACAGTCTTCCTGGGCTTCGTCACCCATGGCGACTACCTGCGCGTGAACCAGCTCTGCGACGTCATGCTCGACACCCTGCACTGGTCGGGGGGCAATACCTCGCTCGATGCCATCGCGGCCGGCCTGCCGATGGTCACGCTCCCCGGCGCTCTCATGCGCGGACGCCAGAGCGCGGCGATGCTTCGCCGCCTCGGCTTGGAGGCGCTCGTTGCCCGCGATCGCGAGGACTACGTGGCCATCGCGCGGAGGCTGGGGACGGAACCGGAGTGGCGGCGGGAAATCCGCAAGGCCCTGGAAGAACGGGCCGGTGCGATCTTCGACGATCGCGCCCCGGTGGCGGCGCTGGCGGAGAGGCTCGAGATGCTGGCCGGCGATTCCCGGTAGGAGCGGGCCGCGCCGATTTCAGGCCGCCGGCGTTCGCCGAAGCGCTTCCCGGACCGCCTCCACGACGGGGCGCCAGTCGCCCGCCGTCTTCTGGCGGAAGAGGCGAAGGCTCGGGTACCAGGGGGAATCCCCGCGGTCGAGGAGCCAACGCCAGTCAGGCGCCTTCGGCAGCATCACCCAGGCGGGGCGTCCCAGCGCGCCGGCGAGGTGGACGACCGAGGTATCGACGCTGACGACGAGATCGAGCGCCGAGACGGCCGCGGCGGTCTCCGCGTAGGTGGCCAGCTCCGGGCCGAGATCGACGAGGCGCGGGTGGGCGAGCTGCGCGAGCTCGCGCGCGCGCGGCCCCACCTGCAGGCTGAACCAGCGGTGCCCCTCCAGGTCGAGCAGGACGGAAAGCGCGGCGAGCGTGCAGGAGCGGTTGCGGTCGTTGTGGTGGGCCGGATTGCCGCCCCAGACGATCCCCACCGTGCGCCCCGCGGGCCCCGCGAGGCGCTCGCGCCAGCGCCGGACCTTCGCCTCGTCGACGGCGAGATAGGGCGGGGGATTGGGAATCGCGTCGAGCCCGACCCCGAGCCACCGGGGAACGCTCATGAGGTTCACGTAGCAATCGATGCCCGCGGGAAAGGCCCCGGGCTCGACGAGTGTCACGCGGGGATCGACGGAGCGCAGGATCTCCGTGAGGCCGCTGGCGGCCTCCAGGACGACCCTCGCGGCGCGATCGGCGAGCGCCGGCAGGAAGCGCGCGAACTGCAGCGTATCGCCGTGGCCCTGCTCGACGCGCACATAGAGCGTCCTGCCGGCGAGCGGCTCTCCCCGCCACGGCGGCAGGCCCGGAACGACGAGGTTTCGCGGCGCGAACTCCCGGCAGCGCGCGCGCCACTCGAACTCCTCCCACCCGCGGGCGTAATCGCCGATTGAGAGCAGGGCGAGGCCCCGGTTGTAGTGGGCCTCGGCATGGGCCGGATCCAGTTCCAGGCTGCGCCCGAACTCGGCAAGGGCCTCGGCGATGCGGCCGTCCTCCTGGAGGGCCACGGCGAGGTTGCTGTGCGCCTCGGCACTTCGCGGATCGAGCTCGCACGCGCGCGCCTGGCAGTCGATCGCCGCGCGGATCTCGCCGCGGCGGCGGCGGCAAAGGCCGAGGTTCGCGTGGAAGGCGGGCAGGTCCGGGCGCATCGCGACGGAGGCTTCGAGGCGCTCGACCGCGGCGTCGAGATCGCCGCGCTGCATGGCGAGAACGCCCAGGTAGTGCGTCGCGAAGGCATTGCCCGCGTCGACCGCCAGCACCTCCTCGTAGAGCGCCCGCGCCTCGTCCAGGCGGCCGGCCTGGTGATGGCCGGTGGCCTGGGCGAGAAGGGCCTGCGGATCGCGCGTCCTGCCGGCGGCGTGGGCGGCAGGGGCCGTTCCCAGCGCGCCGCAGCAATCCTTGTAGCGCTTGCCGCTGCCGCAGGGGCAGGGCGAGTTGCGGCTGGGCGGTGGGGCGGAGATCATGCGGTTGGGGCGAAGGCGCCGGGCCGCCGGGGGGGCCGGCGGTTCGCGTGACGGGAAGGATACCCGCGCGCCGCCGCTTTCGCGCACGCCGCCGGCCCCGGGGCCGGCACGAGGGAGGATTCGCCGGTTGGACGTTTCGCTCTGGGCCCTGTTCGTCTCCGCGTTCGTGTCGTCGACGCTCCTGCCGGGCAACTCCGAGATCGTGCTCGTGGCGATGCTGAAGGCCGGTGGCGCCACCCCGGGAGCGGCCGTGGCCGTGGCGACCCTCGGCAACACCCTGGGGGGTCTCACCACGTACGCCATCGGCCGGCTCCTGCCCTCGCGCATCCCCGAGTCGAAGGCGGTCGCGCGCGTGCGCCGCTTCGGCGCCGCCGCGCTCCTGCTCTCCTGGCTGCCCTTCGTCGGCGATGCCCTGTGCGCCGCCGCCGGATGGCTGCGCCTGAACGTGGCGGCCTGCGCGCTTGCCATGGCGGCCGGCAAGGCGGCCCGGTATGTCGTGGTGGCCCAGGCGGTGGCGATGCTCTGAAGTGAGGGCCTCAGGGATCAATGCTGCATTGCGGTAAAATCGCTATTCCCCCCGTGGCGCCCACGGACCCGGACACCGCCCGATGACCGCCCGACTGCGCGAGATTCCGTACAACTACACGTCGTTCTCCGACCGGGAGATCGTGATCCGCCTCCTGGGCCACGAGGCGTGGAAGGTGCTCGACGAGCTGCGCGCGCAGCGCCGCACGGGCCGCTCGGCGCGCATGCTCTACGAGGTGCTCGGCGACATCTGGGTCGTCCGCCGCAACCCCTACCTGCAGGACGACCTCCTCGACAGCCCAAAGCGCCACGACGCCCTCGTCGAGGCGATGCGCCACCGCCTGCGCGAGGTGGAGAAGCGCCGCGAGGCCGACTCCTCCGACCCGGAAAGGAGCCAGCTCGTCGCGAAGCTCCTGGAAGCCGCGCATGGAGCCGTCGACGCCTTCGACCGCGAGTTCGACGAGACCCGGAAGCTGCGCCGCCAGGTGATGCGGCGGCTTTCCTCCATCACCCGCCGCGACAACGTGGCCTTCGACGGCCTGGCGCGCGTCTCGCACGTCACCGACGCCACCGACTGGCGCGTGGAGTACCCCTTCGTGGTCGTTTCCCCGGACACCGAGGAGGAGTGCGCCGGAATCGTGCGCGCCCTCGTCGACGTGGGGCTCACCATCATCCCGCGCGGCGGCGGGACGGGCTACACGGGAGGGGCCATTCCCCTCGACGCCCGCTCCGCCGTGGTGAACACCGAGAAGCTCGACTGGCTGGGGGAGGTCGCGAAGAAGTCGCTGCCGGGCGTAACCGAGCCCGTGGACGTGATCCACGTCGGCGCCGGCGCCGTCACGCGCCGCGTGATGGAGGCCGCCGAGCGCGCGGGACTCGTCTTCGCAGTGGATCCCACCTCCGCCGACGCGTCCTGTATTGGTGGAAACATCGCCATGAACGCGGGCGGCAAGAAGGCGGTGCTGTGGGGCACGGCGGTGGACAACCTCGCCTCCTGGCGCATGGTCACGCCCGAGGCCGACTGGATCGAGGTCGAGCGCCTGGACCACAACCTCGGCAAGATCCACGACGCGCCCCTGGCGCGCTTCCGCATCCGGCGCTTCGCGGCCGATGGGCGCACGCCCAGGGGCGAGGAGGTGCTGGAGCTCGAGGGACGGCGCTTCCGCAAGGCGGGACTGGGCAAGGACGTCACGGACAAGGTCCTCGGGGGGCTTCCGGGCGTGCAGAAGGAGGGCTGCGACGGGATCATCACCTCGGCCACCTTCATCCTGCACCGCCTGCCCGCGCACACGCGCACCGTGTGCCTGGAGTTCTTCGGCGACGTGGCGCTCGCGGTTCCCGCCATCGTCGAGATCGTCAAGCGCGTGGACGGCCGCGACGGCGTGGCCCTCGCGGGGCTCGAGCACCTCGACGAGCGCTACGTGAAGGCGGTGGGCTACGCGACCAAGGCCAAGGCGCATGGCCGGCCGCGCATGGTGCTCATCGGCGACCTCGTGGGCGACGACGAGAGCGCGGTCTCGCGGGTCGCCTCGGAAGTGGTCCGCATCGCCAACGCCCGCGGGGGCGAGGGCTTCGTCGCCTCGAGCCCGGAGGCGCGCAAGCGCTTCTGGATGGAGCGCGCGCGCACGGCCGCCATCGCCAAGCACACCAACGCCTTCAAGGTGAACGAGGACGTGGTGATCCCGCTCGAGCGCCTCGCGGACTACACCAACGGGGTGGAGCGCCTGAACGTCGAGTACTCGCTGGGCAACAAGCTCCGGCTCGCGGGTGCCCTGGAGGCGTTCCTGTCTGGCGAGCTTCCCGTCGAGACCGACGGCGAGGCGATCGCGCGCGAGGACGTCCTCGGCGACCGCCCGGCCCAGGCGCTCGAGCTCGTGCGCTTCGTGGGCTCGCGCTGGTCGTACCTGCTGCGCAACCTCGACCGCCGGCTCGACGAGGTGCGCGGCGACCTGGAAGGCGTCGGGCTCGCGCACGTGGTGGCCGGGGCCGGCGGCGAGCGCACGCTCTTCTCGCTCATCCAGCTGCACGAGCTGCGCGCCTCCTGGAAGCGGGAGCTGCGCGACCCCCTGCGGCAGATCTTCGCCGGCCGCGCCTTCGAGCCGGTCATGGCCGCCATCGAGGCCGTCCACGCCGAGGTGCTGCGCGGCCGGGTGTTCATCGCCATGCACATGCACGCGGGCGACGGCAACGTCCACACCAACATCCCCGTCAACTCCGACGACTACGAGATGCTGCGCACCGCCAACGAGGCCGTGGCGCACGTCATGCGCTTCGCCAAGTCCCTGGGCGGCGTGGTCTCGGGCGAGCACGGCATCGGCATCACCAAGCTCGAGTTCCTCGAGAAGGACGAGATCGAGGCCTTCGCCGCGTGGAAGTCGAAGGTCGATCCCGAGGGCCGGTTCAATCGCGGCAAGCTCCTGCCGGGCGCGGACCTCTCCAACGCCTACACCCCGTCCTTCGCCCTCATCGGCCACGAGTCCATCATCCTCGAGAGGAGCGACATCGGGTCCATCGCCGACTCGGTGAAGGACTGCCTGCGCTGCGGCAAGTGCAAGCCGGTGTGCTCCACGCACGTGCCGCGCGCCAACCTGCTGTACAGCCCGCGCAACAAGATCCTGGGGCTGTCGCTTCTCACGGAGGCCTTCCTCTACGAGGAGCAGACGCGGCGCGGGGTGAGCCTTCGCCACTTCGACGAGTTCGGCGACGTGGCCGACCACTGCACCGTGTGCCACAAGTGCGAGGCGCCGTGCCCGGTCGACATCGACTTCGGCAACGTCTCCATCGCCATGCGCGGCCTGCTGAGGAAGCTGGGCAAGAAGCGCTTCAACGCGGGCTCCGCGCTCACCATGGCCTACCTCAACGCCACCGATCCCTCGACCATCAAGGTGATGAAGACCCTGATGCTCGACCTGGGATACCGAGCGCAGCGCCTGGCGCACGGCATCGCGCGCCGCTTCCTGGTGACGCGCGGCCAGACGCGGCATCCGCCGGCCACGGTGGGCAAGCCCTCGCTCAAGGCGCAGGTGGTGCACTTCATCAACAAGCCCATGCCCGGGGGCCTGCCGAAGCGCACCGCGCGCGCGCTCCTCGACATCGAGGACCCGGCGATCGTCCCGATCATCCGCGACCCGGCGAAGGCGGGCGAGGATTCGGAGGCGGTGTTCTACTTCCCGGGCTGCGGGTCGGAGCGGCTCTTCGGGCAGGTGGGGCTCGCCACCCAGGCGCTCCTGTACCACGTGGGCGCCCAGTGCGTGCTGCCGCCGGGCTACCTGTGCTGCGGCTACCCGCAGACGGCCAGCGGGCAGGCGGCCAAGGGCGAGGAGATCACGCTGCGCAACCGCGTGCTCTTCCACCGCGTGGCCAACACCCTCAACTACCTCGACATCCGCACCGTCGTGGTCTCCTGCGGGACGTGCATGGACGCGCTGATGGACTACGAGTTCGACAAGATCTTCCCCGGCTGCCGCCTGCTCGACATCCACGAGTACCTCCTGGAGAAGGGCGTGAAGGTCGAGGGCGTGCGCGGCGTGCGCTACCTGTACCACGACCCCTGCCACACGCCGATGAAGACCCACAAGCCCATCAAGGTCGTGGGCGAGCTGATGGGCGCGCCCGTGGCGCTCAACGACCGCTGCTGCGGCGAGTCGGGCTCGCTCGCCATCGCGCGCCCGGACATCGCCACGCAGGTCCGCTTCCGCAAGGAGGAGGAGATGGTGAAGGGGGCGCAGGCCGCGCGCGCCGACGGCTTCCGCGGCGAGGTGAAGGTCCTCACCTCCTGCCCGTCGTGCCTGCAGGGCCTGTCGCGCTACGACCAGGACGCGGGCACGAGCGCGGACTACGTCGTCGTCGAGATGGCCCGGCACCTGCTGGGCGAGCGCTGGATGCCGGAGTTCGTCGAGAAGGCGAACCACGGCGGCATCGAGCGGGTCCTGCTCTAGGGGGGGGGCGCGAAGCGTGGAATGTGAACTGTGCCATGGCGCGGGCGGCCGGCTGCTCTGGCAGAATGGCCTGTGCCGGGTGGTCGCCGTGGACGCGCCCGGCCTCCCGGGGTTCCTCCGGGTGGTGCTGAACCGGCACGAGCGCGAAATGACCGACCTCCCGGCGCCCGAGCGCGACCGCCTGATGGCGGTGGTGTTCGCCGTGGAGGCCCATGTGAGGCTGTCGCTGGAACCCGACAAGATGAACCTCGCGAGCCTGGGCAACATGACGCCCCACGTGCACTGGCACGTGATCCCGCGCTGGCGCGACGACCGCCACTTCCCCGACCCGGTCTGGGTGGCCGCGAGGCATTCGGCGCCGGTGCCGCCGGAGCGCGCGCGCGCCGCCGAGCTCATGCTGGCCGCGCTTCCCGCCTTGCTCGCGCCGTTCCGGGACTGAGGGGCGACGATGGCCGCGACTCCACCACCCCGTTCCGGCACCGCTGCCGCCTTCACCGACGCGAAGGGCTGCAAGGAGTGGCTCTCGGGGCTGCCGCTCACCAACATCCCGCAGGCGCAGCAGATCGTCCTGGAGGCGCTTCGGGCCGTGAATCGCGGCGAGCCGGGGGGAATCGAGGGACTGAAGTGCCTCGAGCTCATGCGCGACAAGATCGCGTTCCTGCAGGGCGAGCAGCGCTCGCGCTACTTCGGCAAGTCGCTGCCGCTGTCGCCCAACGACCAGGCCGCCTGGGCCATCGGCCGCTCGCTCCTGGAGGAGATGGAGACGGGGTACCGGCGATGCCTCGCGGCGGCCGCCGGGGACGGCGAGATCGCCAGGCACGCGGCCCTCATGACGCAGCGCATCGTGCGCTACATCGGGGCGCAGATGCTGTTTCACGCGATGGTCTACCGGCGCTTCGATCCCGACCTCTGGCTGCGCCTGCACCGGCAGTTCGAGGCCGCGGAGCGCGCGGGCACGGCCGACGAGCGCGTGAAGGACAGCCTGGAAAGCGAGGACGGCGCCTCGAGCGTGCACGAAGCCTACGTCCACGTCGTGCTCACGCAGGCCGCCTACCTCTCCGAGATGACGGCCCCGCAGATCGACCTCCTCGAGGCGCTGCTGCGCATGTGGGCGCGCAAGGTGCGGATCTACGTGGAGCCGCCGGCGGAAGCCGAATCCGGGGCCACGTTCCCGCTCGCCGTCGACCTCGCCAAGCCCATCGGGGCGCGGCCGCTGCACGCCGACGACCGCCAGCCCACGCACCGCGTCCTCGACGTCGAGGCGGTCTCGCGCAGCATCCGCCGGCGCCTGAAGGGGCTGCAGGCGGGCGAGGAGCCCGCCAACCTGGGCCTGCCGGCCGAGGCGAGCGCGATCGACGCCCTGTCCCAGCTCTCGCGCCTGCACAAGCTCTGGTGCGAGGGCGCGCCGCCGCGGCCGCCGGCGAAGGTGCCGGAGGAGAAATCGGCGGGCCTCGGCTTCGGCCTGCCGGAGATCCACTTCTTCGTGACCGGCGGCAAGGCCTTCGAGCAGCCCGACAAGGAGCGCGAGCTCACCCGCCAGGAGAAGGACGACATCGCGACCTTCGGCCGCATCACCGAGCGCACGCAGCAGATGATGGTCTCGGACTACAAGTTCGAGCTCGAGAACTGGGGCGTGGTCGACGAGATGCTGGGCGCGTGGCGGCTGCTTCGCCCGGCCACGGCCTCGAAGGGGGTCGCCATCGGGCGCGTGCTCGCCATGCGGCTGGGCGACGCGGCGCCGTTCTTCCTCGGCATGGTGCAGGCGCTCGTGCAGGAGACGGACGGGCGCATCGTGATCACCGTGCACCTCTTCCCCGGACGCCCGGAGCCCATCGCGGCGCGCGCGGCCGATTCGCGCAACCGCCAGGGGGCGCAGTGGGTCCAGGCCTTCCGCCTGCCCGCGCTGGAGCGGCTCGGCGTCCCGGAATCGCTGGTCGTGCCCTCCGGGATCGCCTCGCGCGGGCGCGGCATCGAGATCTGGGCCGGCGGCGCGAAGGAGTCGACCGTCTACGAGATCCTCGAGCGCGGCGCCGACTTCGACCGCGTCACGGTCTTCTAGGCGGGCCGGGCGCGGCGCTCGAAGGCGTCGACCAGGGGCTTGGCCGCGTTCTCGCCCGTCTGCTGGGCGATCTCGACGATGCAGGTGGGGCTCGTCACGTTGACCTCGGTGAGGCAATCGCCGATCACGTCCAGGCCGGCGAACACGATGCCCGCCTTCGCGAGCTCCGCCCCCACGGCCACGCCGATCTCGCGGTCGCGCGCCGAGAGCGGCTGGGCCACGCCCGTGCCCCCCGCCGCGAGGTTGCCGCGGGTCTCGCCCGCGCGCGGAATGCGCGCGAGGCAGTGGGGGAAGGGCTCGCCCTCGATCACCAGGACGCGCTTGTCGCCGCGGGCGATCTCCGGGAGGTACTTCTGCGCCATGATCGTGCGCTCGGCGTCGCCCACGAGCGTCTCCACGATCACGTTGCGGTTGGGGTCGTCGGCGCGCACGCGGAAGATCATCGAGCCCCCCATGCCGTCGAGCTTCTTGAGGATCGCGTCGCCGTGGCGCTCCACGAACGCGTGGATGCGCGCGGGGTCGCGCGCCACGAGCGTGGGCGGCGTGAACCGCGGGAAGCGCAGGATCGAGAGCTTCTCGTTCCAGTCGCGAAGCGCCCGCGGCGAGTTCACGACGCGCGCGCCCTCGGCCTCGGCACGCTCGAGCAGCAGCGTGGCGTAGTAGTACTCCTGGTCGAAGGGCGGGTCCTTGCGCATCGCCACCAGGTCGAAGAAGGCGAGCGGAACCTCCTCGGCGTCGCCCTCGCGGTACCAGGCCGAGTCGTCGTCGTCCACGGCGAGCGGAACCGCGCGCGAGAGCACCGAGCCGTCCTGCACGAAGAGGTCCGCCGCGCCGATGGCGTAGACCTCGTGGCCGCGCCGCGAGGCCTCGCGCATCATCGCGATGGAGGAGTCCTTCTTCGGCTTCAGGCTGCCGAGCGGGTCGAGGACGAGGGCGAGCTTCATGCCGTGGCCGCGAGCGCGGCGGCCTCCTCGTCGGCGCGGACTCCCATCTCCTCGATCTCGACGGCCGCCGCCAGGTTGGCGAGCCGCGCCACGACGCCGTAGGTGTAGAAGCGGTTGGGCGGGTCCCCCGGGGCGCCGGCGCAGTCCGGGGAGTGGCAGTCCGTCTCGAAGGCGAGCGGGCGGAACTCCATGCCGGGGGAGTTCAGGTTCTCGTCCTTGCCGCGCGCGTTGTGCACGCGGTAGAAGCCTCCCACCACGAACTGGTCGATCATGTAGATCACCGGCTCGGCCACGGCGCCGTCGACGTCCTCGAAGGTGTAGACGCCCTCCTGGATGATCACCTGGTTGACCTGCTGGCCCTCCTTGATGACCGACATCTTGTTGCGCGTCCTGCGGTTGAGGTTCCTCACGTCGTCGGCGCTCTTCACCGTCATGATGCCCATGCCGTAGGTTCCGGCGTCGGCCTTGACGATGGCGAAGGGCGCCTCCGTGATGCCGTACTGCGCGTACTTCTCGCGCACCTCCGAGAGCACGTACTCCACGTTGGCGGCCAGGCAGTCCTCGCCCTCCTTCTCCGCGAAGTTCACCGCGCTGCACTGGCTGAACACCGGGTTCACGAGCCAGGGGTCGATGCCGATCAGCTCCGCGAAGTCCTCGGCCACCGTGTCGTAGGCGTGGAAGTGCTGCGACTTGCGGCGCGTGGACCATCCCGCGATCAGGGGGGGAACGACCGTCTGCTCGAGCCCGGCGAGGATGGGAGGCACGCCGCCCGACAGGTCGTTGTTGACGATGACCGCGCAGGGATCGAAGCCCTCGAGCCCGACCCGGTTGCCGTTTCGCCGGAGGGGCTCGAGGAGCAGCCTGTCGCCGCCGGCGGTCTCGAATTCCGTCGGGCCTGCGAGGTCGGGGATGAGGCTGCCGACGCGAACCGCGAGCCCCGCGCCCTCGAGGATGCGCTTCAGGGTGGCGACGTTCTGCAGGTAGAAGAGGTTGCGCGTGTGGTTCTCGGGCACGAGCACGAACTTCTGCGCGTCCGGGCAGAGCTTCTGGATCGCCGACATCGTGGCGTGCACGCACAGCGGCAGGAAGTCGGGGTTCAGGTTGTTGAAGCCGCCGGGGAAGAGGTTCGTGTCCACGGGCGCGAGCTTGAAGCCGGCGTTCCTCAGGTCCACGGAGGAGTAGAAAGGCACCTCGTGCTCGGAGAAGCGCGAGCGGAACCAGCGCTCGATCTCCGGGCGGCGGTCGAGCACGAGCCGCTCCAGGTCCTGCAGGGGGCCGGTGAGGGAGGTGGTGAGGTGAGGGACCATGGGCAGGGGTGGGGGCGTTCGCCCCTCGCGGCTTCGGGTGGGTCCGCCGTCCCTCGTGGGGCGGGCGGACGGCTAGTTTAACCCGGCCGGATGATAAAATTCGCGCCCACGCCCCCTCGCGGGCCCTGCCCCGGGGCCGCCCGCCAGCCATGACCTCCCTGCAGACGCTCGCCCTCACCGCCACGATGCTCGCGGCCTCGAACCTCTTCATGACGTTCGCCTGGTACGGGCACCTCAAGCACCTCCAGGCGAGCCCATGGTGGATCGCGGCGCTGGCGAGCTGGGGCATCGCGCTCTTCGAATACCTTCTCCAGGTGCCGGCCAACCGCATCGGGTTCGCCGGCGGGATTTCCCTCGCGCAGCTCAAGATCCTCCAGGAGGCGATCACGCTCGCGGTGTTCGTGCCCTTCGCCATGCTCCACATGGGCGAGGGGCTCAAGTGGAACTACCTGTGGGCCGGGCTCTGCCTCGTCGGCGCGGTCTACTTCATCTTCCTGGGCTGATGCGCCTCCACATCCTCGGCATCTGCGGCACCTTCATGGGCGGTCTCGCGAAGATCGCCCGCGAGGCCGGCCACGAGGTGACCGGCTGCGACGCGCAGGTCTATCCCCCGATGAGCGACCAGCTGCGCGACCTGGGCATCGCCCTGCACGAGGGCTACGACGCCGGGCAGCTCGATCGCCATCCTGCCGACCTCTACGTCGTGGGCAACGCCATGACCCGCGGCAAGCCGGTCGTGGAGGAGATCCTGAACCGGGGACTGCCCTACGTTTCCGGCCCGCAGTGGCTCGCCGAGCACGTGCTGCCTGGCAAGTGGGTGCTCGCGGTCGCGGGCACGCACGGCAAGACGACGACCTCGGCGATGCTCGCCTGGATCCTCGCGAACGCCGGGTTGAACCCCGGCTTCCTCATCGGCGGCGTGCCGAGGAACTTCCACGTCTCGGCGCTCCTCACCGACTCGCCTTTCTTCGTGATCGAGGCGGACGAGTACGACACGGCCTTCTTCGACAAGCGCTCGAAGTTCGTCTGGTACCGGCCGCGCACGGCGGTCCTCAACAACCTCGAGTTCGACCACGCGGACATCTTCCCGGACCTCGCGGCCATCGAGACGCAGTTCCACCACCTGGTGCGCATCGTCCCCGGCAACGGGCTCGTGGTGGCCAACGGCGCCGAGGCTTCCATCGCCCGCGTCCTGGAGCGCGGCTGCTGGACGGGCGTGGAGCGCTTCGGCCCCGGGCAGGCGTGGCGCGCGGGATCGGTGGGCGCCGACGACTCCTTCGAGGTGGTCCACGACGGCGCCGTCCAGGGCGTGGTGCGCTGGGACGCCACGGGCGAGCACAACCGCATGAACGCGCTCGCGGCGCTGGCCGCCGCGCGCCACGCCGGCGTGCCGCTGGCCACCGGGATCGACGCGCTGTCGCGGTTCCAGGGCGTGAAGCGGCGCATGGAGGTGCGCGGCACCGTGAACGGGATCACGGTGTACGACGATTTCGCCCACCACCCCACCGCGTTCGAGACCACCATCGCGGGGCTGCGCAAGCGCGTGGACGGGGCGCGCATCGTCGCCGTCTTCGAGCCGCGGTCCAACACCATGAAGCTGGGCGCCATGCGCCGGCGCCTCGCGGAGAGCCTCGCGGGCGCCGACCTCGTCTACTGCTACGCCAACGGCCTCGGGTGGGATCCGGCCGAGTCGCTCGCGGCGCTCTCCACGCGCGCGGCCATCTATTCCGACCTCGACCCGATGGTGGAGGCGCTGGGCCACGTGCTGCGGCCCGGCGACCACGTTCTCGTCATGTCCAACGGCGGCTTCGGCGGCATCCATGCCCGGCTGCTCGCGCGACTCGCCGCGAAGGAGCCCGCCCGATGACTGCTCTCGCCTTCCGCATCGTCAACGTCTTCACCCGCGGCGCGAGCCTCACGGGGAACCCGCTCTGCGTCTTCGAGGACGGCCGCGGCCTCGACGACGCCACGATGCAGGCCCTCGCCCGCCAGTTCAACCTCTCCGAGACGACCTTCGTCCTGCCCTCGGACAGGGCGACGGCGCGGGTGCGAATCTTCACGCCGTCCTACGAGATGCCCTTCGCGGGCCACCCGACGCTGGGCACCGCGCACGTCGTGCGATCGCTCCTCGGGACGGCCGACGCGATCACCCTCGAGATGAAGGCGGGCGTGATCCCCGTGTCGGCCGCGGGTGACCGCTGGACGCTCTCGGCGAACGCGCCGCGCTGGCGCGAGGTCGGGGAGCCGCGCGCGGAGCTCGCCGCCATCCTCGGGCTGGCGGAGGGCGACATCGCCGAGCGTCCCCTGTGGGTGAACGCGGGCAAGGAGCAGCTCATGGTGCCGGTGACGAGCGTCGAGGCGGTGCGCCGCGCCCGCCCCCGGCCCGACGCCTTCTCGCGCCTGAGGAGCGAGGACGGGCAGAGCATGGCCTACGTGTTCGCCGACGAGGGTGACGCGAGGGCGGGCGTGGTCTCCCGGTTCTTCTTCCCGAGCGGCCCGGCCATCCTCGAGGACCCGGCCACGGGTTCGGCCTGCGCCAACCTGGGGGGATGGTTCCGCGCCATGCGCCCGGGCGCGTCGCTCTCCCGCACCGTCTCGCAGGGCGACGAGGTCCGCCGCCCCTCCACGCTGTTCCTCGCCGTGACCGCGGATGCCATCCGCGTCGGCGGCGACGTGGTCGAGCTCGCGCGCGGCACGCTCGGGCTCGCGGGAACGACTTGAAGACGATCCTCTACCTGCACGGTTTCATCAGCTCGCCGGCCTCGCGCAAGGCGGTGATGCTGGGCGACTACCTGCGCGGCCAGGCGCCGGAGATCGAGTACCTCGTGCCCGCGCTGCACCACCGGCCCGCGCGCGCCATCGCGGAGGTGCACCGGCTGTGCGGGGCGCGGCGGCGCGAGGACCTCGTGGTGGTGGGCAGCTCGCTGGGCGGCTTCTACGCCACGGTCGCGGCCGAGCGGGCGGGATGCCGCGCCGTGGCGCTCAACCCGGCCGTGCACCCGCAGCGCCATTTCGGCCGCTACCTCGGCCCGCAGGAGAACCTCTACACCGGCGAGCGCTTCGACCTCACGCGCGAGCACGTGGCGGAGCTCGCCGCGATG
The DNA here is from genome assembly GCA_026125445.1 of Burkholderiales bacterium. Taxonomy (GTDB): domain Bacteria; phylum Pseudomonadota; class Gammaproteobacteria; order Burkholderiales; family Usitatibacteraceae; genus FEB-7. Next base: position 9,038 of record JAHCLE010000005.1, on the reverse strand, counting down.
GACCCCCCGGGGATCACGCACCCCGGCCGCTACTGGCTCATCGTCGAGACCGGCGACGAGGTGCTGGACTACCGCGAGGCCGTCGCGTACTACGCGGGCGCCTTCCAGTCGGTGGTGCAGGGCGGCGACCACGCGCTCTCGAGCTTCCCGGAGTTCGTTCCCGACATCGTGGCATGGGCGCGGGAGGAAGCGCCGGTCCCCGAGAGGGCGGGGCCATGAAGCAGGTGCTCTTCGAGGAAGACGGCGCGTTTCGCGTCGGGACCATCCTGTCGGAGGCGGGCGCCGCCTTCCAGGTCGAGGCCGCGCACGGCAAGCGTTCCAAGGTGAAGTCGAGCGCCGTGCTCCTGCGCTTCGACGGCCAGGCGCTTTCCGGCTTCATGCAGGAGGCCCAGTCTCGCGCCGGGGCGCTCGACCCGAAGTTCCTGTGGGAAGTCTGCGGCGCGCAGGAATTCGGCTTCGCCGACCTCGCGCAGGAGTACTACGGCCACCCCCCCGCGCCGCTGGAGGCCGCGGCCGTCGCGCTCGCCCTGCACGCGAGCCCCATGTACTTCTACCGCCGGGGAAAGGGCCGCTACCAGGCCGCCCCCGAGGAGAACCTCAAGGCCGCTCTCGCCGGCCTGGAGAAGAAGCGCCGGCAGCAGGAGCAGGTGGATGCCTGGGCCGCCTCGCTCGCTTCGGGAGCGGTGCCGCCCGAGCTCGCGGCCCGGCTCGACGCGCTCCTCTTCAAGCCGGACAAGATGTCGCTCGAGTGGCGAGCGCTCGACCAGGCCGCCACGCAGGCCGGGCTCGCGCCGCCGAAGCTGCTGGCGAGGATCGGCGCGCTGGCCGGGCCCGAGGAATACTTCCTGCGCCGCTTCGCCTTCGAGTTCTTCCCGTCGGGTCTCGGCTTTCCCGACGTGGCGCCGGTCGCGGCGCCGCGGGGCCTGCCGCAGGCCTCCTCGCCCGCCTTCTCCATCGACGACCACGAGACCACCGAGATCGACGACGCCTTCTCGGTGGAGCGCCGGGCCGACGGGCGCCTTCGCGTGGGCGTGCACATCGCCGCGCCCGCGCTCTTCTTCGGGCGCGACCACGCGCTGGAGGCCATCGCGCGCGAGCGCCTGTCCACGGTGTACTTCCCGGGCGGCAAGATCACGATGCTGCCGGATGCCGCCATCGCCGAGGCCACCCTCGGCGAGGGCCGCGAGGTGGCCGCGGCATCGCTCTACCTCGACGTGGATCCCGACACGCTGGAGATCGCGGGCACCGAGTCGCGGCTCGAGCGGGTGGCCATTGCCACCAACCTGCGCATCGCGGAGCTAGAGACGCGCCTGCACGAGGAGTCGCTCGCGGCGGGCGCGGTGGAGGGCTCGCACGGCGGGGACCTGGTGGTCCTCTGGCGCCTGGCCCGGAAGCTGCGCGCCGCCCGCGGGGCGGGGGACGAGAAATCGGAGAAGCTCGACTACACCTTCCGCGTCGACGGCGGCCGGGTGGCGATCGAGCCCCGCCGCCGCGGCACGCCCATCGACGTGCTCGTCTCCGAGCTCATGATCCACGTGAACGCGACCTGGGGACGCGCGCTCGCCGAGGCCTCCATCCCGGCCATCTACCGCAACCAGCGCGCACTCAAGACGCGCATGGAGGTGGAGCCGGGCACGCACGAGTGGCTGGGCGTGTCGCACTACGCCTGGTCCAGCTCGCCCCTCCGGCGATTCTCCGACCTCGCCAACCAGCGCCAGCTCGTGGCGCTGCTGCGCGGCGAGAGCGCCCCCTATTCGCGCGACGAGCTGGCGGCCGCGGCGCGCGAGTTCGAGACCGCCTACGAGGCCTATGCCGAGCACCAGCGACACCTCGAGCGCTACTGGTGCCTGCGCTGGATCGCGCAGGAAGGGCTGGAGGGGGCCGACGCCGCCATCGTGCGCGACGAGCTGGTGCGCCTCGAGGGCATCCCCCTGGTCTGCCGGGCCATCGGCCTGCCGCCGTGCGCGCCCGGGGACCGCGTCCGGGTGGCCTTCGGCGAGCCCGACTACTGGGAGGTGAACCTCCCCTGCCGCTACGCGGGAGGGCCCCTCGGCGGGTAGGCGCTGCTATCATTCGGGCTCATGTTCCGCACGCCAGAGCGACCCCGCGCCTGCCGATGCACCTGAGGCAGACTCCCCCCGACGCGCTCCTGCGTTTCTCCGACTACCTCCTCGAGCGGTTCGGCCTCGTCGCCTCCATGCAGGTGGCGCTCGTGGGCTCCATCGCCTTCCACGCCTTCGCCATCGTCGGGCTGGGCTTCAAGGTGCCCGATCCGCGCGGGATGCCGGCGCCGCACAACGTGCTGGACGTCGTGCTGGTGAACGCGAAATCGGCCACCCGGCCCGAGAAGGCGGACGCGCTGGCGCAGGCCAACCTGGACGGCGGCGGCAACACCGACCAGAAGCGCCGCGCCTCCAGCCCCTTCCCGGTCATGGAGAGCCGCGAGAGCGCCCCCGAGCTCAAGCAGGCGCAGACCCGCGTGCAGCAGCTCGAGCGCGAAGCCGCCGAGCTCATGACCCGGCTCAAGTCCCAGGCGGCGGTCGCCCCGTCCGACCCGGTGACCGACCGCAAGGAAGCCTCCGACAAGACGGCCCAGGACCTCATCGAGAAGAGCCTGGAGATCCAGCGCCTGGAGGCGCAGATCCGCCGCGACTACCAGGCCTACCAGGAGCGCCCGCGCAAGAAGTTCGTGGGCGCCCGCGCGGCCGAGTACCGCTTCGCGATGTACGTGGACAACTGGCGGCTGAAGATCGAGCGCGTGGGAAACCTGAACTATCCGGAGGAAGCCCGACGCCGCAAGCTCTACGGGTCGCTCCAGCTCACCGTGGGCCTCAAGCCCGACGGCGAGGTGGAGTCCGTCGAGATCAACCGCTCCTCGGGCCAGAAGGTGCTCGACCAGGCCGCGCTTCGCATCGTCCGGCTCGCGGCCCCCTTCGACCGCTTCCCGGACGCGATCCGCGCCGACACGGACATCCTCTACATCACCCGCACCTGGACCTTCACGCGGTCGGACCAGCTGTCGGCCGAATAGGCCCCCTTGCCGCCGTTTCGTCCCCCGGGGGGTGCATTTCGTCGCCCGATCCGCGACAATCGCGCCCCGTTGCCGCATCGTCGCTTCCGCGCCGGCCGATCCCGCCGGAAGCCCCATCCCGTCCCCCAAAAGGAGAACCCATGTCCCTCGTGAAGTCCCTCGCGGCCGCGGTGGCCGTGGCCGCCGCGGCACTGGCCCCGGTTCCGGCCCTGAGCGCCCCGGCCAAGACGATCCCCATGCGCGACTTCTTCCGAAACCCGGAGCAGGCCGCGCACCAGATCTCGCCGGACGGCAGGTACCTGTCCTGGCTCGCGCCGTGGGAGCGGCGCCTGAACGTGTACGTCCGCCCCTTCGCGGGAGGCGAGGCGAAGCGCGTGACGGCGGAGACGGCGCGCGACCTCGCGGGCTACGGCTGGAAGGGCGAGCGCATCATCTACGCCAAGGACTTCGGCGGCGACGAGAACTTCCACGTCGTCTCCGTGGACCTCTCGGGCGGCGACCTCAAGGACCTCACGCCGGGCGAGAAGGTGAAGGCGAACGTCGTCGACATCCTCGAGGACGACCCCGACCACGTGATCCTCTCCCACAACCGGCGCGACGCGCGGGTCTTCGACGTCTTCCGCGTCAACGTGAAGACGGGCGAGGAGAAGCTCATCGCCCAGAACCCGGGCAACATCACCGGGTGGATGACCGACCACGACGGGAAGCTGCGCGTGGCCCTCACCACCGACGGCGTGAACCAGTCGCTGCTCTTCCGGGACAGGGAGGAGGATCCCTTCAGGCCGATCCTCACGACGAACTTCCGCGAGACGCTCTACCCGATGCTCTTCACGTTCGACAACAAGCGCCTCTACGTCGCCTCCAACCGGGGCCGCGACAAGGCCGCCTTCTTCGTCTTCGATCCCGCCACGGCGAAGGAGACCGAGCTCGTCTTCGAGCACCCCGAGGTGGACGTCTCGCAGCTCGGCTGGTCGCGCAAGCGCAAGGTTCTCACCACCGCCAACTTCACGACGTGGAAGGCCGAGCGCAAGTTCCTCGACAAGGAGACCGAGGAGATGTTCGCCGCCGTGCAGGCGAAGCTGCCGGGCTACGAGATCTCCTTCATCTCGCGCAACAAGGCCGAGGACAAGTACATCGTCGCGACCACGAGCGACCGCACGCGCGGCAAGCGCTACGTGTTCGACAAGGCCACCGGCAAGCTCGACTTCCTGGCGGACATCTCGCCGTGGCTCCCGGAGTCCGAGCTCGCCGAGATGAAGCCCGTGAAGTACACCTCGCGCGACGGGCTCACGATCCACGGCTACCTCACGCTCCCGAAGGGCGTGGCGGCCAGGAACCTGCCCGTGGTGATCAATCCCCACGGCGGGCCCTGGTACCGCGACTCCTGGCGCTTCAACCCCGAGGTCCAGTTCCTCGCCAATCGCGGCTACGCCGTCCTCCAGATGAACTTCCGCGGCTCCACGGGCTACGGCCGCAAGTTCTGGGAGGCCTCCTTCAAGCAGTGGGGCCGCACGATGCAGGACGACGTGACCGACGGCGTGCACTGGCTCGTGAAGGAAGGCATCGCCGACCCGAGGCGCGTCGCCATCTATGGAGGAAGCTACGGCGGCTACACCACGCTCGCGGGGCTCGCCTTCACGCCGGACCTCTACGCCGCCGGCGTGGACTACGTGGGCGTGTCCAACCTGCTCACGTTCCTCAAGGCGATCCCGCCGTACTGGAAGCCCTACCTCGAGATGCTCCAGGAGATGGTCGGCCACATGGAGAAGGACGAGGCGATGCTCAAGGCCGCCTCCCCGGTGTTCCATGCCGACAGGATCAAGGCGCCGCTGCTCATCGCGCAGGGCGCCAAGGACCCGCGCGTGGTGAAGAGCGAGTCCGACCAGATGGTCGAGGCGATGAGGAAGCGCGGCGTCGAAGTCGAGTACATCGTCAAGGACAACGAGGGCCACGGCTTCGCGAACGAGGAAAACCGCTTCGAGTTCTACGAGGCGATGGAGCGCTTCCTGAAGAAGCACATCGGAGGCTAGCGCCGGGCCGGTCCGAGGAGCCTGGCGGCCACGTCCGCCAGGCGCCCGAAGCGCCCGTCCTCGTCGGGGCCGTTCCAGGCGGCCGCCACGCGCACGGCGAGCGCCTCGCCCTCGGCGAGCGGCCGCCAGGCCACTCCCTTCACGCGAACCGCGAGCGTGGCCCCGTTGGTGATCGTCCAGCCCTCGCCCGCGGCGATGCGTTCGAGCGTCTGGATCTGCCCGGGCTCCACGGTGATCACCTGGGGCCGGTAGCCGATCGCGCGGAAGTGGCGCGTGCAGAAGTCGTGGTAGGCGGGATTGAAGGACCGCGGGTTCCAGAAGAGCGGCAGGTCCGTCACGTCGAGGAGGGAGACGTGGCGGCGGCGGGCCAGGCGGTGCCCCGCGGGGAGCGCGGCCACGAGGCGGCTCGACTGCACCTCCTGCGTGTGGAGGCCGGCGACGTTGCCGGGAAGCCCGACGAGAGCGAAATCCAGCCGGCCCGCCTTGAGCGCCGGGATGAGGTCGCGCGAGGGGCCGGGGACGATCTCGATGGCCACCCCCGGCAGGGCGCGTTGCCACGCGCGCGCGACGCGCGCGCGGTCGCCGACCGTCACCGCCATCGTCACCCCGGCACGAAGCCCGCTCCCGGCCGGCGCCCGCGTGGCGGCGAGGGCCTCGGCGAGCGCCTGCGCGTCGCGCAGCAGCGCCTCGGCGCGCGCAAGAGCGATCCGCCCCTGCGGCGTGAGCGAGACGCCGGAGGCGCTGCGGTCCAGGAGGCGCGCGCCCAGGGCGCGCTCGAGCTCGGCCACCTGCCGGCTGAGCGGGGGCTGGGAGACGTGCAGCCGCTCGGCGGCCGCGCGGAAGCTGCCGCAGTCGGCGACGGCGACGAAGTAGCGCAGCTGGCGCAGGTCGAAGCGCTGGGCCATGCCGAAAAGGTATCACGCATTCGGTCTTGGCGCCGCGACGGGCTCGGCCCCCACAGTGCAGGCCTTCCCATTTGCGAAAGGACCGCGTCATGAGCTCGATCCGAGCCGCCGTCGCCGCCGCCCTGGCGGCAGCGTCACTTCCCGCCGCGGCGGGGGAGGCTTCCGACATGTGGTGGAACCCCGCGGAGAGCGGCTGGGGCGCCAACGTCGTCCAGCAGGGCGACGTCGCCTTCGTGACGCTCTTCGTGCACGACCGCGATGGACGTCCTACCTGGTATTCCGCCGACGCCCGCATGTTCGCGCTGGGCGATGACAACCGCGCCGCGTTCCGCGGCACTCTCTATCGGACGACCGGGCCTTGGCACGGCGGGCCGTTCGACCCCGCGCAGGCGACGACGCTGCCCGTGGGCAGCGTGATTCTGGAACCGCGCAGCGGCGGGCGGCTCCATCTCGAGTACGTCGCGGAGGGCACACGGGTGGGCAAGGATCTCTCGCGCCTCACGTTCGCCTTGCCGCAGCCGGACGGGTACTACCACGGCGCGTTCCGCCTGCGGCAATCCGAAACGCCGGGGACGCCGGGCACTATCCGCCAGTACGCGGCCCAGGTCGCGGTGCAGCTCGAGGGCGGAGAGGCGACTCTTCAGGTGGCCGGAGAAGGCGGTCCCTGTGAATACCGGGGCACGTGGGAGGCCTCGGGCAAGTACGCGCGCATCGCGGGACGCTACGCCTGCGCAGGCGGCGAGGAGGGTGGGTTCGAGATCCTGGACCTGGAGGTGACGCGGCATGCCCTTTCGGGCCGCCTTTCGACCACGGCCCCGGGGCTGCACCGGACCGGCCGCTTCGCGGCGGCGCGCTACTAGGGCCGCACCGCCTTGAACAGCTCGAGCGCCCGCTCGCGCTGCGCCGCGTGGTCGACGATCGGGGCGGGATAGTCGCGCCCGATCACGCAGTCCGCGGCCTCCTGCTCGGCCGCCGGCATCGTCCACGGCGCGTGCACGAAACGGTCGGGCACGCGCGAGAGCTCGGGCAGGTAGCGGCGGATGAAGCGCCCCTGCGGGTCGAACCGCTCCGACTGGGCCACCGGGTTGAAGATGCGGAACCAGGGCTGCGCGTCGCAGCCGGTGGAGGCCGCCCACTGCCAGCCCCCGTTGTTGGCGGCGAGGTCGTAGTCGAGCAGCCGGTCGGCGAAGTGCCTCTCGCCGCGGCGCCAGTCGAGGAGCAGGTCCTTAACCAGGAAGGAGGCCGTGACCATGCGCAGCCGGTTGTGCATCCAGCCCGTGCGCTCGAGCTGGCGCATGGCCGCGTCGACGAGGGGATAGCCCGTGCGCGCCTCGCGCCAGGCCGCGAAGTGCGCGTCCGTCCCGGGCCAGCCGATGGCGTCGTAGCCGCGCCGGAAGGCGCCCGTGGCCGCGTGCGGGTGGTGCCAGAGGATCTGGAAGTAGAAGTCGCGCCAGACGAGCTCCGAGAGCCAGGTGGCGGGCCCCTCGCCGCGGGCGAGCCGGGCCGCGCGCGCGAGCCGGCGGATGGAGATCGTGCCGAAGCGGTTGTGCACCGACAGGTAGGACACGCCCTTCACCGCGGGGAAGTCGCGCGCCGCGGCGTAGCGGGCCATGCGGGCCTCGAAGTCCGCGAACAGGCGCTCGGCCCCCGCCATGCCGGCCGCGACCGGCAGCGACGCGAGGTCGGTGGGCGCGAATCCGAGCATCTCGAGCGTCGGCACCGGCGTGCCGTATCCCGTGGGCGCGAGATTCGCCGCGTGCTTTTCCACGGGGTAGGACTTCAGGTAGTAGTCGTCGACCTTCGCGAGCCACGCGCGCTTGTAGGGCGTGAACACGGAGAAGGGCCCGCCCGTTCGCGTCAGGATCTCGTCGCGGGCGAAGATCGCCTGGTCCTTGGCCAGGTGGAGCGTGCGTCCGCCGGCCTCGAGGGCGCGGCCCACGGCCGCGTCGCGGTCGATGGCGGACGGCTCGTAGTCCTCGTTGGCGAAGACGGCGCCGGCGGCCAGGCGGCCGGCGAGCGCCGGGATCTCGTCGCGCGCCCGGCCGTGCAGGACGAGCAGGTCGCCGCCGCGCCGGCGCAGGGCCTCGCGAAGCTCCACGAGGCTCTCCCGCACGAACTCCACGCGCCGGTCGGCGCGCGCCGGCAACGGATCGAGGATCTCGCGGTCGAACACGAACGCGCACCAGACCTGCCGCGACGACGCGAGGGCGTGGTAGAGCGCCGCGTTGTCGGTGTCGCGCAGGTCGCGGCGGAACCAGACCAGCGCGCGCGTGCAGCGGGTGTCCGTGCCGGTCACGGCGCCGCGCTCCGGGCGAGGGTGCCGTGGGCGCGCGGGCAGGTCGGGTGTGTCATCGGCAGTGACGCAGCGGCGGCCGTTCCCGGCGCAGCGCCCGGAGGCTGGAACGAAGGTAAGCGTTTCATTGTGGCGCACCCCCCAACCGATTACAATTCGACGCAATGGGCAGCACCGTGAACCTGACCCACCACTTCCTGATCGCCATGCCGGCCATGGCCGATCCGCACTTTGCCCACACGCTGACGTACATCTGCGAGCACAACGAGGACGGCGCGCTCGGCATCGTGGTCAACAAGCCGATCGACATGACGCTGTCCGCGCTGTTCGAGCAGATCGACGTTCCGCTCGCCGACGCCGCGCTGCGCGGCGCGCCGGTCCACTATGGCGGGCCCGTGCAGGTCGACCGCGGCTTCGTGCTGCACCGGCCGCTCGGCAACTGGCAGTCGACACTCGCGATCAGCGACGACCTCGGCCTCACGACGTCGAAGGACGTGCTGGAGGCGGTCGGCCGCGGCGACGGCCCGAAGGACGTGTTCGTCTCGCTCGGCTACGCCGGGTGGTCGGCCGGGCAGCTCGAGAGCGAGCTCGCGCAGAATGCGTGGCTCACCGTCGAGGCGAATGCCGACCTCGTGTTCGGCGTGCCCGCGGACGAGCGCCTGCCGGCCGCAATGCGCCTGCTCGGCATCGACTTCTCCCGCCTGTCCGAAGACGTCGGGCACGCGTGACGCCGAACCGCCTGGCCGCCCCCGAGACCGTGCTCGCCTTTGACTTCGGCA
>JAHCLE010000049.1 GCA_026125445.1 Burkholderiales bacterium | reverse complement strand
GGCACGGAATTCTTTCGCCATATCCCGACGAATACGGAGCGGGCTCCCTATGGCGACAAGGAGGCCGCCGAGAAATTCGGCGCTCCCTCCGCCTTCCAGTGGACATCGGATCTGCTGGATCGGGACACTGCCGACGATTCGAAATGGGAGATGACGATGAGGGTCCCCATGCGTTTCAATCGACTGGTCCTGCTGCGACCCTGGCTCTGGCATACGGCTGGAGAATGTTTTGGAGACTCGCTGGAGAATGGCCGCCTGGTCTATCTGATGTTCTTTCGTTCGGGAGATGTCTAGAAACGCGCCCGGCCGCTCAGCTCGATCGTCAATCGCCAAAGGGAGCGTCTGTGTCCTCGCCAGAATCGCCCGTTGCCATCCCAGCCGTCGACGCTCCGCCGAGAACGCAGAGGTCGAACTATCCCGAGCCGTTTGCCTCGCGGATGGAGGGCCGGCTGAAGCGTCCGCTTGGAGATCTCTTCGGGCTCCGCAACTTCGGCGTGAACCTCACCCGCCTGAGTCCGGGGGCCGTCTCCTCGCTGCGTCATGCCCACTCCAGGCAGGACGAGTTCATCTACATCCTCGAAGGTCACCCGACGCTTCACACGGACGAGGGGTACACTCCGCTTCGCCCCGGCATGTGCGCCGGCTTCAAGGCCGGAACCGGCAACGGGCACCGCATCATCAACGACACCACCGAAGCGGTGGTGTACCTGGAGGTCGGAGATCGCACGCCTGGCGATCAGGGCTCCTATCCCGACGACGACATCCAGGCTCGTCTGGTCGATGGGGCCTGGGTCTTCACGCACAAGGACGGTTCGCCCTACTGAGTCGCCTCACCTCGAACGCCAGGAGCCTCTTGATCAGCGGAGTTGACAGGATCCAGGGGACACGCGGCGGCCCAGCTTTGTGTGCCGCCTCAAATCGCTGCCAGGGTCGTGCATATCCACTGTCCGCCAATTCCTGGTAGCTCCACAGCTTGATCGTTGGTCCCAGGAGGTCACGTGAAGACTCGGTCTACCGGATGGGCGGTACTCGTCGGCGGATCCATCGCCGCGACCCTCGACATCGCCTTCGCCATCTCGTTCGGGGCCTATCACGGCAGCTCGCCGGTCCGGGTGCTGCAATCGGTGAGCTCGGGTCTTCTCGGAAGCGGCGCCTATTCCGGCGGCATGGCAACCGCGGCGGCAGGGCTGTTCCTTCATTTCGCCATGTCGGTGCTCTGGGCCGCGATGTTCGTCATGGCTTCCCGGCGGGTTCCCGCCTTCCATCGTCGCCCCGTGCTCGCCGGGATGGCCTTCGGCGTCGTGGTCTTTCTTGCCATGCGGCTCGTCGTCCTGCCCCTTTCGGCCTTTCCCCATCCCGTGAGATTCCCGCCCCTGGCGACGGCGCTCGACCTGCTGTCGCACATGTTCTTCTTCGGGGTACCCATCGCGTTGGCGGCAGGCAAGGTCCCGGAACGGCGGTAGTGGAACGCGGGCGGAACGCGGGCGGCGGCATAGTCCCCCTCGTCATCCCCGCTCAACGACCGTCAAGGAGATCCAACGATGATTGCAGGAGCCCGATACGGACACACCAACCTGATCGCCAAGGACTGGAGGGCGCTGTCCCGCTTCTACCAGGACCTGTTCGGCTGCGTGCCGGTTCCGCCGGTGCGCGACTTCAAGGGGCCGGACCTGGAGCGCGGCACCGGCCTGTCGGGCGCGCAGTTGCGCGGCGAACACCTGCGCCTGCCGGGACACGGTCCCGACGGCCCCACGCTCGAAATCTTCAACGCGCTGGGCAAGCAGCCCACCTGGGTCTGCGTGACCGACCCGGAGGGCAACATACTCGAGCTCCAATCGCGGCCGAAGTGATGAAACGCCGAATGGCGGTAACATGCCCAGCCGTGGCGATCCGATCAGCCCATCGTCACGCTCCTCGGGAGACGCCATGGCCCTCGGATACTCGGTTACGCCGCTGATCAGGAAGCCCGGGTTCAGGGACAACGCCCGTCTCAAGCTCACCATTCGCAGGTAGCTGCAGCCAAGCGGAGGCGATCCATGACACGAGTTCGCGTCGAGGGCTTCACCATCTCGCTCGATGGATACGGGGCAGGCCCGAATCAGGACATCGACAATCCGCTCGGCGTCGGCGGCACGGAGCTGCACCAGTGGCTGCTTCCGACGCGCACATTCCAGCGGGCCTTGTTCGGCAAGGACGGCGGTGCGACCGGGGTCGACGACGACTTCGCCGCCCGCGGCTTCCGGAACGTCGGCGCCTGGATTCTCGGAAGAAACATGTTCGGGCCGATTCGCGGTCCCTGGCCCGACATGGACTGGAAGGGCTGGTGGGGGGACAACCCGCCCTATCACGTTCCGACCTTCATCCTGACCCATCACTCACGCCCGCCTATCCCGATGGAAGGCGGGACGACATTCCACTTCGTCACGGGCGGCATTGGCGAGGCGCTCGACCGGGCGCGCGACGCGGCCCATGGAATGGATGTGCGCATCGGCGGCGGGCCTGGCACCATCCGGCAATATCTTCGTGCGGGCCTCATCGACGAGCTGCACGTGGCCATCTCGCCGGTCCTGCTGGGCGCAGGAGAGCGACTGTTCGAGGGGATCGACATGCGCGCCCTGGGATTTGAATGCGTTCAGTTCGTTTCGTCGGAGAAGGCGACCCACGTCGTGCTACGGCGCCAAGGGCGCGATGGCGCCTGACGCGCAAGGGATGATCGCCATGCATCCGGATGTCGTGAACTACAACGCGAGCCAGGAGCCCGATCACAGGGAGGTGTGCGATCTGCTGGCCCGCGAGATCGACAAGGGCCTGCCCGGCGCCGAGAACAAGATCTGGCACGGACATCCCGTGTGGTTCCTGGACGACAATCCGATCGCCGGCTACAGCAGGCAGAAACCGGGCATCCGGCTCATGTTCTGGAGCGGGGCCGACTTCGAGGAAGCAGGCCTGAACGTCGTCGGCGGGAAGTTCAGGGACGCATCGATCTTCTTCAACGAAGCCTTGGAAGTGAAGAAATCCGACTTGCGGCGATGGCTTCGGAAGTCGCAGGAGATCCAATGGAATTACAGGGACATCGTCAAGCGCAAGGGACGCCTGGACAGGCTGAAGTAGCGTGCGCCCCGGGGAGAAGAGACATGCCAGCGAGGAAGAATGCATCGGCTCCATCGAAGTCCTTCCCGAAGCGAACCTCCGCCGCCGATGCAGGAAAGTCGGCGGCGGAGCTGATCGACGCGCGCATCCGGGAACTCGCGGATTGGCGAGGCGACCTCCTCGCGAGGCTCAGGCGGGTGATCGCCGGAGCCGATGCGTCGGTCACGGAGGAATGGAAGTGGAACAATCCCGTGTGGTCGTGCGATGGAATCATCTGCACCGGGGAGACCTACAGGAAGGCGGTCAAGCTGACCTTCCCGAAGGGGGCCTCGATACCGGACCCCACTCGCCTCTTCAACTCGAGCCTGGAGGGCAACGCGAGGCGCGCCATCGACTTCCCCGAGGGCAGCCGGATCGACGAAGCGGCCCTGGCTGCGCTCGTGCGTGCGGCGATCGCCGCGAACCGGCTCAAACGCTAGCGGTCCGAATGTCGAGGCGCGAAGCAGCGCCCACGTTCCATCGAGAGGAGCATTTGCATGGCCGAGCGGCAAGTCTCTTTCGACGCGGCGAAGTACAAGAACACCCAGCGGGAGCAGTGGAACAAGGACGGCGCGGCATGGCGGCGCTGGACTCCCACGCTGGAGCGGTGGTACGGCCCCCTCACGCTGCGGATGCTCGACCTGGCCCGCATCAAGCCCGGGCAGCGCATCCTCGACGTCGCCGCCGGCGCGGGCGAGCCGGCCGTCAGTGCCGCCGAACGGGTCGGTCCGGGCGGCCACGTGCTGGCGACCGACATCTCGGAGGGCATCGTCGAGCTTGCGCTCCAGGTGGCCCGCGAGCGCGGACTGAGCCAGGTCGAGACGCGTGTCATGGATGGCGAGAAGCTGGATCTCCCGGACGCTTCCTTCGATGCCGTGCTGTGCCGGCTCGGCCTGATGTACATGCCGCACCCGGTGACGGCGCTGGGCGAGTGGCGCCGTGTCCTGAAACCAGGCGGCCGTGTCGCCGTCGCGGTCTTTTCCACCCCCGATCGCAACGACTGGGGCGCCGTGCCCGCCTCCATCATCCGCCGGCGCGCGCAACTTCCCCCTCCCGTCCCGGGCCAGCCGGGACCGTTCAGCCTCGGCGACCCCGGGGTGCTCGAACGCGCATTCCGTGAAGCCGGATTCGCCGACGCCGAGGTCCATGCCGTTCCGGTGCCGCATCGCATCGCCAGCGCCGCCGAGTACGTGCAGGTCGCGCGGGAAGCCTTCGGCGGATTCAATGCCATGATGGCCCCGTTGCCCGCGCCGGAGCGCGAGTCCGTGTGGAGCGAAATCGAGGCCTCGATGCGCGGCTTCGAGTCGCCTGGCGGGTTCGAGGCGCCGGGCGAGGGTCTCGTCGGAGTGGCCACGAAGTGATCGCGCGCGGGCTGTCCGGCCTTGTCCTCGCGCTCGCCGGCGCGCTTCTTGCGGCCTGCGCGGGCCGCCTGCCGGATCCGCCCCTTGCCCGGCAGCCGATCCCGCAGGAGGTGTCCTTCCGGAGCGCAGAGGTGGCGCTTTCGGGAACGCTTCACCTCCCCGCGGGCTCCGGTCCGCATCCCGCGCTCGTGGTGCTTCACGCATCCGGCGGCCCCACGCGGGACTACGGGGCGTACGGGCACCTCGCCCGGGAGCTTCCCGCGAACGGCATCGCCGTCCTCCTGTTCGACCGTCGCGGCAGCGGGCGCTCGGGCGGGGACTTCGCCACGGCCTCGTTCGGGCAACTCGCGGCCGACGGCGTGGCGGCGGTCGAGCACTTGAGAGCGCGCGGAGACATCGATCCCTCCCGCGTGGGGGTGTGGGGCGTCAGCCAGGGGGGATGGCTCGCGCTTCTCGCCGCCGCGTCCAGCCCGCACGTCGCCTTCGCCGTGGCGGTCTCCGCGCCCGGCGTCACGCCCGCCGCGCAGATGGACTACGCGGCCGGCCGGGCGCTGCGGGAAATCCCGTTGCCGGAGGCCACGATCGCGAAGGCGCTCGAGGCGCGCTCGGTCGTGAACGAGTACGTCCGCGGGAAGGTCGAGCGCGAGTCGGCGGTGCGCGCGGTCGAGGCGATCGACCGCGAGCCGTGGTTCCCGTCCGCGATGCTCCCGGGGGGCCGCGACCTGCCGGCCGACCCGAGCCGCTCCAAGTGGCGCCTCGAGATGGACTACGATCCGCTCCCCGCGCTCCGCAAGGTCGACGTTCCGGCGCTGCTCCTCTTCGCGGAGGACGACCCCTGGGTCCCGATCGAGGCGAGCATGGCGGCGGTCGCGCCGATCGCCGCGGGCAAGGCCGCGATGACGGTGCGCCGCGTGCCGGGCACCGGCCACTACATGGAAAAGGCCCGCAGCCCCGATCCGGGGGACACTTCCGAAGGCTACGCCGCCTTGCTCGTCGAGTGGCTGCGGAAGGCGACGACAAGGCAGACGGGGAGTCGCCCGGACGCGCCTTCGTCGCCGACGCGGTGAGTGGACCGCTCGATGCTGCGCCTGATCAGGCTCGTCCACACGGTGGTCTGGGCCCTCTTCGCCGGCTCGATCGTCTCCATTCCGGTCTTCGCCCATCGGGGAAGCATGGAGATCGCCTGGGGACTCATCGGGCTCGTCTTCGTCGAAGTGGTCGTTCTCGTGGCTAACGGCATGCGCTGTCCCCTGACGGACGTCGCCCGCCGCTACACCGGGGATCGCCGCGACAACTTCGACATCTACCTGCCGCTGTGGCTGGCCCGATACAACAAGCTGATCTTCGGCACACTCTACGTCGCGGGCATTGCGTACACTTTGATGTGCTGAGCGCCGGGACGGCATGAGCTACCTCGGAATCATGATCGGGAATCCCTGGATGGCCTGGGTGGTCGCCGCCGGCCTGGCCGCCTTGTGGCGCGGGAGCCGCAGCAAGGCGGCTGCCGTCGCGGCGGTGGTCTGGGCGGGGTACGGGGTCTACGAGTACCTCATGTACGCCAGGATCCTCTGCACGGGGGAGTGCAACATCCGCGTCGATCTCCTGCTCTTCTATCCGCTCCTGCTCGTCCTCGCCGTCGTCGCGGTCGTCCAGGGCTTCCGGGCACGCGGCGCAGGGCGGCGCCCGGATTGAGCCCTGAGCGCTTGCCCCCATGCCGCCCCCGCCGATCCTGAAGACAAGCCTCGCCTATGCCGCGATGGTGTTCGGCGTCGGGTTCGTCCTGGGCGCGATCCGCGTGACGATCGTCGTCCCGCGCATCGGCATGCGTTGGGCCGAGCTCCTGGAGATGCCCTTCATGCTCGCCGCCTGTTTCCTGGCAGCGCGACACGTGGTGCGTTCCTGGGGGCCCTTCGAGCCGGCGCGTGGCCTCGCCGTCGGACTCCTGGCCCTGGCCTGGCTGCTGCTCGCGGAGGTCTGCCTCGTCCTGGCGCAGGGCATCACGATGGCGGCATACGTCACCAGCCGCGATCCGGTATCGGGCGCGGCGTACCTCCTGTCGCTCGCCTTCTTCGCCGCGATGCCCCTGCTCGTCGGCGCCCAACCACGTTCCGATCGTCACTGAGGTGCACTCATGCGCCCATTGAAGCTGAGCAAGGCCTTCACCCTGATGGAACCGGGCCCCGTCGTCCTCGTGACGACCCATGACGGGAAGAAGGACAACGTCATGACCATCTCGTGGACGATGGTGGTGGACTTCACGCCGGCGTTCGCCATCACCACGGGCGAGTGGAACTACTCCTTCGCCGCGCTGCGAAAGACCCGCGAGTGCGTGATCGCCATCCCGACCGTGGACATGCTGGACACGGTGGTCGGCATCGGGACCTGCTCGGGCGCCGACACGGACAAGTTCGCGAAGTTCGGGCTGACGGCCGAGCGGGGAAAGCGGGTCGGGGCGCCCCTGATCAAGGAGTGCCTGGCCAACATCGAGTGCAAGGTCGTCGACTTCGTGGGCAGGCACAACATCGTCGTGCTCGAGGGCGTTGCCGCCTACCGGGACTCCTCGCGCAAGGAGACGCGCACCGTGCACGCCGTCGGCGACGGCACCTTCATCGTCGACGGGCGCACGCTGGACCGCAGGAAGATGATGGCCTCCAAGATTCCCGGCGGTCTCTGAGCCTCGCGGGCGTCACGCGGTCATGCGTCCGACGACGCGCCGCACCCAGGGCGCGACGAGCAGCACCGTCGGGAACGCCACCGGCCACGTGGTCATGCAGCTGCGGGCCCATTGCGCGGGGAAACCGGCGTGGATCCCCTGGCTGGACGCCAGGACGAAGGCGGACACGATGGCGACCATGATGGCCGAGAGAAGGGCGCCGAAGAGGATCGGCGCGTAGCGGGCAGGCATTTTCATTGCGTTCTCCTTGGGAGAGGGGTTGGGAAACGGGTGTCGTGGAGGCGCGGGCTCACGCCGCGCGCAGGAAGTGGGCGCCCCAGCCGGCCACGTAGAGGCCGAAGCCGAAGATCGCGTGCGTGACGAGGCTCTGGATCCTGGCGGCGTTGGGCCGCGGCGTGCGGCTGGCGGCGATGCCCGCGCCCATGCCGGGCTGCATCAACAGGAAGGGGGCGGCGACGGTGCCGATCCCGACGGCCAGCGCGGGCCCGAGGGTCGGCTCGCGGATCCAGGCCATGCCCCAGACCCCGAGCAGGATGGCCGCGAACGCGATGCCGGTCAGGTAATGGGCCGTCCATCCGATGAGGCGCTCCCCCCGCACGGGTTGCGCCGCCGAGATGGCGGCGTGGAGGAAGCGGCCGCGCGGCATGTGGCCGATCCAGCGGCCCACCAGTCCATAGTTAGGCGCGGGGATCCCGAGCAGGCGCTTGCGGGCGATCGCGGAAAGGTCCATCACGGCCGTCGCGCCGGTCCCGGTGAGAAGGGTGCACATCAGGTAGTCCATGGCAGTCTCCGTTGGCTTGCGTTGGTGCGGCATGGACGGCATAGTGCTACTTGAAGTCAACTTGAAGTCAAGGGGGTGCGAATGGACATTGCGGAGGTGGCCAGGAGGTCCGGCGTTCCCGCCTCGACCCTGCGCTACTACGAGGAGAAGAAACTCATCGCCTCCGTCGGCAGGAGCGGGCTTCGCCGCACTTTCGATCCGCGCGTGCTCGAGCGCCTGGCGCTGATCGCGCTGGGGCGCTCCGCCGGCTTCTCGCTCGACGAAATCGCCCGCATGTTCGCCGCCGACGGGCGCCCGAAGATCGACCGGCGCGCGCTCGCGGCCAAGGCGGAGGAGCTGGACGGCACGATCCGCAAGCTGAGCGCCATGCGCGACGGCCTGCGGCACGCGGCCGTCTGCCCCGCGCCGAGCCACCTGGAGTGCCCGACCTTCCGCCGCCTGCTGCGCGCCGCCGCATCGGGCGCCATCCCTCGACCCGCGGGGGCCCGCCGCAAATGACCCAGCCCCTCGATCCCGGAGCCTTCGCCCAGAGGCGGCTCGACTCGAGGATGTGGCTCGCGAGCGCCAGGTAAGGAGCGCACCATGCACATGTCAGGCATTCCCTTCGGCACCACGGACTGGTCGCAGGTGGAGCGCACCGAGCACAAGGGCGTGACCGGCCTCGCGTACTGGCGCACGCGCGAGTTCGGCGGCATCCGCGTGCGCCTGGTGGAATACACGCCGGGCTACCTCGCCGACCACTGGTGCGTGAAGGGACACATCCTCCTGTGCCTCGAGGGCCGGCTGGAGACGGAGCTGCGCGACGGGCGCCGCTTCACGCTCGAGCCGGGAATGAGCTACCAGGTGGCGGACAACGCCGAGCCGCACCGCTCGTCCACGGCGACGGGCGCGAAGCTCTTCATCGTCGACTGACGGTGCCCCGGTTCGTCGTCCTGCTTCGCGGCGTGAACGTCGGCAAGGCCAACCGCGTGCCGATGGCCGATTTCCGCGCGCTGCTCGAGGCGCAGGGCTTCACCGGCGTGCGGACGCTGCTCAACAGCGGGAACGCGGTGTTCGACGCCGGCGGCGGCGCGCCCTCCGCCCACGCGAAGACCGTGCGCGCCGCGCTGGAGCAGAACCTGGCCGTGAGCGTCCCGGTCATCGTCAAGCCGGGAGCCGCGATTGCCGGGGCCGTGGCGGAAAATGCGCTCGCCGTTCCTGCCGACGCGCACTCGCGCCTGCTGGTTGCCTTCGCGCAGGACGACTCCGCCATCCGGGACCTCGAGGCGATCGCGCCGCTGGTGCGGCCGGCGGAGCGCTTTCTCGTCGGCAAGCACGCCGCGTATCTCCTGTGCGAGGGCGGGATTCTCGAGAGCAAGGCCGCCGCGGCGCTGCTCGGCAAGCAGGGACAGGCGTTCACCACGCGCAACTGGGCGACCGTCCTCAAGCTTCGCGAGCTGGTGGGTTAGAGTTCGCACCCATGCAAACCGTCTTCCTGTTCAATTGGATCGCCGGCGCTGCGGGATTGCTGGCGTTCGCGGCCTGCCTCGGCGCCTGCAGCCGCCCCGCGCCGTTGCCTCCGGAGCTTCAGGCGGTGCGCTGCCCGGTGAACCGCCCGGAGCACGCGGCCGCGACCTTCGTGAACGCCCGCGTCACCTTCGTGTGCGTGAGCAAGGAGCTGGCGGACTCGCCCTATCTCCTCAAGTGCGACCTCACCAGCCGCCCGATGATCTGCGAGGACGACGGCTCGATCCTGCTCAGCCGCGGTCCGGACGGCACGATCTATGGGGGCTTGCTTCCCGGCGAGCACAAGCGCACGGACCCGGAGGCGCTTTACGGCGGGTCGCGCCTGACGCTCAACTTCCGCAAGGACCCGCCTCGCACCTCCACTTTCGAGGAGGAGGAGACCGACTGGAGGTTCCTCATCCCGCGCGTGGGCACGCTGCTGCCGCCCGGCTTCCAGATGGTGAAGGGCGCGCTCTGCGACCGCCGGGCGACGGTTCTCAACACCGGCACCTGCAACCTGGAGGCGAAATCCGCCTCGCTCTACTGGCACATCTCGGTATCCATCCACGCCGATCGCGGCACGCCCATTTCGGAGGAGGAATACCGAGCGGAGCTCGAGTCGTGGCTCAAGCTCCTCGAGAAGATGGTGAAGGACCCGGCGAAATGAACGCCGCGGATCCCTTCCGATAGATGCCTCTCGAGATCGCCTCCCCCATCGTCACGCCGCGCCTCGCGCTGCGGCCCGTGCACCGCGACGACCTGCCCGACCTCCTGGAGGTCAACGGCGACCCGGAGGTGACGCGCTTTCTCCCGTATCCGGCCTGGAAGTCGCTGGACGACGGTGCCGCATGGCTGCAGCGCATGAACGCGCTCGCCTCCACCGGCACCGGGCAGCAGCTCGTCGTTGTCGGCACCGCCGACGGGAAGGTCATCGGCACGGTCCTCCTCTTCCGCTTCGACGAGGGAAGCTCGCGCCTGGAGCTGGGCTACGTCCTCGGCCGCAAGCACTGGCGGCAGGGCCTCATGCGGGAGGCGCTGGTCGCCGTGTGCGGGCACGCGTTCTCGGCCCTGGGCATCCGGCGCATCGAGGCGGAAGTGAATCCCGCGAACGTCGCATCGGACGCGCTGCTTCGCAGCGTGGGGTTCACCCGGGAAGGCAGGCTCCGCGAGCGCTGGGTGAGCCACGGGGAGGCTTACGATACCGACATCTACGGGCTCCTCGCCGGAGAGCGGCGGGGCGGGAGCCCGGACTGACGGGAGGCAACCATGGCGAGTGCAGGCAAGGGCAAGGACGAAGGCGACGCGGACGCTTTCATGGCCGCCCTCGATCATCCCCGGAAGGCGGAGATCGAGGCGCTGCGCAGCCTCGTCCGTGCCGCGGACAAGCGCATCCGGGAAGGCGTGAAGTGGAACGCGCCCAGCTTCTACATCGCGGACCATTTCGCGACGCTCAAGATCTTCCCGCCCGGCAAGGTGCAGGTCGTCCTGCACACCGGGGCGAAGGCGAAATCCGACAGCGCGACGATGAAGGTCGACGACCCGTCGCGGCTCCTCAAGTGGGCGGCGAAGGACCGCTGCGTGGCCACGTTCGCGAGCCTCGAGGACATCGAGGCCGCCCGGAAGGCGCTCACCGCCATCCTCAAGCAGTGGATCGCGCAGCTCTAGCCATGCGGACGATCGCGACCGCGCGCCTCGCGCTCGAGCCCCAGGTCGCCGCCCACGCCGACGAGATGTTCGTCGTGCTCGCCGACCCCGCCATCTACGAGCACGAGAACGAGCCGCCGGCCTCCGTGGAGTGGCTGCGCGAGCGCTACCGCAGGCTCGAGTCGCGGCGCTCGCCCGACGGCCGCGAGTGGTGGCTGAACTGGGTGCTGCGCCTTCCCTCGCTGCAGCTCGCCGGCTACGTGCAGGCCACGGTGTACCCGGATGAGCGGGCCGCGATCGCCTACGAGCTCGCCAGCCGCCACTGGGGCCAGGGGCTCGCGCAGGAGGCGGTCCGCGCGATGATCGCGGAGCTCGTGGCGACCTACGGCGTGCGCCGGCTCACGGCGGTGCTCAAGGCGACCAACCGCCGCTCGCTGCGCCTGCTCGAGCGGCTGGGCTTCGCGCCGGGCGCGCCCGAGCTGCACGCGGCGCTGGGCGTCGAGCCCGACGAGCTGCTCATGGTTCGCGAGGCCTGAGACGATGGACGTCGCCGCGCTCTGGGACTTCGCGAGGCCCGAGGCGAGCGAGCTGCGGTTCCGCCAGGCGATCGAGACCGCCTCGGGCGACGAGGTGCTGATCCTGCGCACCCAGATCGCGCGAACCTGGGGCCTGCGCGGGGATTTCGATCGCGCCCGGGCCGAGCTCGACGCCATCGCGCCGGCGCTTGCCTCCTCCGGTCCCGAAGTCCGGGTCCGGCACGCGCTGGAGCTCGGCCGCACCTACGCTTCGGCGACGCATCCCGCGAAATCGCGGACGCCGCAGTCGCGCGAGACGGCCCGGGGGCATTTCGAGAGGGCCCGGCGGCTCGCGGGCGAGGCGAAGCTCGACGCGCTCGCGATCGACGCCATCCACATGCTCGCGTTCGTGGATACGGCCCCCGCCGACCAGCTCGAGTGGGGGCGGCAGGCGCTCGCGGTCTGCGTGGCCTCCACGCAGCCCGATGCCCGGCGCTGGGAGGCCTCCATACGCAACAACATCGGCTACGCGCTGCACCAGCTCGGCCGCTACGACGAGGCACTCGTGGAGTTCACGAAGGCGCTCGAGATCCGCCGCCAGGGAACCAACGCCGCGGCCACCCGAGCCGCCCAGTGGATGGTCGCGTGGACGCTGAGGGCGCAGGGCAGGACCGACGAGGCCATCGCCATGCAGCTCGAGCTCGAACGCGAGTGCGACGCCGCGGGAGCGCCCGATCCGTACGTCTTCGAGGAGCTGGAGATCCTCTACCGTGCCCGGGGCGACGAAGCGCGCGCCGCGCACTACGCCGGCCGCCGGAAGCTCGCCGGGCAGGCAGCCCCGAAGTGAGCGCGGGTCGGGCAAAATCGCGGGGGAGGTGACGCATGGCCGTCCGGATCGTCAGGCTGGGAACCCCGAGGGCGCGCGGCGAGGGCACGCGCATCGGCACCGTGCGCCGCCCGCCGCGCGGCGTGCCCAAGGCCGAGTTCGCCTCGCGCGACTACTACGACGTGTGGTTCCCCAACCTCGCGCCGAGCCTGGAGACGATGAAGGCCGCGCAGGCGGCCACGACGCCGGCGCAATGGGCCGCGTTCGCGAGGAGGTACCGCGCGGAGATGGCGGCGCCGGACGCCGCGCACGCCATCGAGCTCCTCGCCATCCTCTCGCGCCACGCGGACTTCTCCGTCGGCTGCTACTGCGAGGACGAGTCGCGCTGCCATCGCTCGATCCTGCGCGAGCTGCTCGCCGCGGCCGGCGCCGAGATGGCCTAGGGGAGCCGCGATGCGCGCCCACCTGCGAATCGCCCGCCCCGTCCGCTCCCTCGAGCGCACGGCGGCCATGTACTGCCAGGGGCTGGGGCTGCGCGAGATCGGCCGCTTCGACGACCACGAGGGCTTCGACGGCATCATGGTGGGCGCCTCCGGGGCCGACTACCACTTCGAGTTCACGCACTGCCGCGCGCACCCCGTGCGGCCGCAGCCCACCTCCGAGGACCTCGTCGTGCTCTATCTCCCGGACCGGGCGGTTTGGGAAGCGGCGTGCGCGCGCATGCTCGACGCCGGATTCCGCGAAGTGGAATCGTTCAATCCCTACTGGCAGCGGTTCGGGCGCACCTTCGAGGATCCCGACGGCTACCGCACCGTCCTGCAGAACGCCGGCTGGATGGCGTAGGCGGGCCGTCATGCGAGATCCCGATGTCTTCGTCCTGGCGCGCGCGCTGCACGTGCTCGGCGTCGTGCTGTGGATCGGTGGCGTGGCCTTCGTGACCACCGTCCTCCTGCCCGCGCTTCGACGGACCAAGGACCCGGCTCGCCGGCTCGAGCTCTTCGAGAGCCTCGAAGGACGGTTCGCCTGGCAGGCAAGAATCGTGACGCTCGTCACCGGCCTCACCGGCTTCTACATGCTGCACTACCTGGACGCCTGGAGCCGCTACCAGAGCCTCGCGTACTGGTGGATCCACCTCATGACGCTGGTGTGGTTCCTCTTCACGATGGTGCTCTTCGTGCTGGAGCCGCTGTTCCTGCACCGATGGTTCCACGAGCGGGCCAGCGCGAACGGCGAGCGCGCATTCCGCTTTGCCCAAGTCATGCACGTGGTGTTGCTCACGCTGAGCCTCGTGGCCGTGGTCGGCGCCGTGGCGGGCTCCCATGGCTACGCGTTCGGGTCGCGCTGACGGCCACCATGACCGCATCGGATCCCGGAAGCCCCGCGCGATGATCCTGACACCCTGCAACTGCAATCGCTCTCTCGCCCTCCTGGCGGGTCTCTTCGCCACGATGGCCGCGTGCGTCCTGGTGGCGGAAGACGCCTGCCGGGACGGCGGCGGGCGGGTGAGCGACGCGGCGTGGGCGTGCGAGCTCGCCTCCGGCGCGAGCGCCTCCCTCTGGAGCTTCGTCTCGCCGGGCGCGATGGCGCTCGCCGCGCTGGCGATCGGCCTGCCCGTGGCGCTCGTCGTGAACGCGCTGGGCAAGCGCTTCATCGTCGCCTGCGGGCTGCCGGCGGACTGAGGCCATGGACGGCGCGGTCCTGTTCGAGGGTCCCGGGTTCCGCGCCCTCGAGGTGACGGAGGCGGACATCCCGGCGCTGCAGCGATTCTTCGAGGAGAACCCCGAGTATTTCCTGGCGGTGTCGGGCGAAGGGCCGCGCGCGACGCAGGCGAGGGAGGAATTCGAGGATCGCCCGCCGGCCGACTGGCCCTGGGAAGGCAAGTGGATCGTGCGCTTCGTGGACGGCGAGGGCGAAATCTTGGCGCTGGCCGACGTGGTGAGGAACCTCCTCGCGACGGGCGTGTGGCACATCGGCCTCTTCGTCGTGGCCACGCGGCTTCACGGCAGCGGCCGGGCGGGACGGTACTACGACGCGCTCGAAGGCTGGATCCGCGCGGGCGGCGCGAAGTGGCTGCGCCTCAACGTGGCCGTCGGCAACTCGCGCGCGGAGCGCTTCTGGGAGCGGATGGGCTTCGCGGAAGCGTGCCGGCGCGAGGGCGTGCGCATCGGCGACCAGGTCAACACCATGCGCGTGATGCTCAAGCCGCTGGCCGCCGGAAGCCTCGCCGAGTACCTGGCGCGGGTGCCGCGGGACCGTCCCGGCTCGCCCTAGGCGCGCGCGCTCCTTGATCTGGGTGAAGCCGCGCTTGCGTGGCGGGGCTATGCTCGGCGCATGGAACAGGAACTCCTGATCACCGGGGCGGCGCGCATCGTGGAGATGGCGGGCGTGAGCGTGCTGCTGCTCGGCGCGGTTCTCGCGGCCGCGGCGTTCGCGTTCCGCGTCTCCCGCCGGACGACCTTCCACGACGCCTACCACGAGCTTCGCGCCGACCTTGGCCGCGCGATCCTGCTCGGGCTCGAGCTCCTCGTGATCGCCGACATCATCGGCACCGTGGCGATCAAGCCCACGTTCCAGAACCTCGGCGTGCTGGCCGTCATCGTCGCGATCCGCACGCTGCTCAGCTTCACGCTCGAGCTCGAGGTGAGCGGACGCTGGCCCTGGCAGCGCGACGAGCCGGGCACGAAGCCGCATTGACGAAATCGGGGACGGGTCCCGGACCCGTCCCCTTTTTTCAGGAGAGCTGCGCGGTGAGGTGGCGCAGGCGCGAGGCGCCGTCGCGCAGCATCGCGAAGGCGAAGGCGGGGTTGGCCTTGATGGCCGCCAGGAGCGAGGCGCGGTCGATGGAGAGGAGCTCGCACTCCGTTTCCGAAATGGCGGTGGCCGATCGCGGCGACTGGTCCACCAGCGCCATCTCGCCGAAGGTGCCGCCGGGGTTCACGAGGGCCACGAGGCGGTTCTGCACGCCGATGGCCACCTTGCCCTCCTTCACCACGTACATGCAGGCGCCGGACTGGCCCTCGCGCATGATCACGGACTGCTGCCGGTAGCGGGTGACGGCGGAACGCGGCAGCGCCGCCTCCAGGCTCGCGAGGAGCGCCGCGTCGAACACCGGCGGCTCGCCGTTGCGCGCGGCGATGGGGATGCGCCGGGAGGCGAGTCGGGCGGTCGCGAACCGGACACGGTCGTACATCACGCTCATCAGCATCACGGCGAACTCGGGCATGCGCGAGATCGCAGCGCCCAGCTGGCCCGCGTCCATGGAGTAGGTGGCGCACTCGGTCTTCGCCACGGCGCCCGCGCTTCGCGCCTCCCCGGTGATGACGGCGCCCTCGCCGAAGACCTCGCCCTCGGCCAGGGAGTCGATGGGGTGGCCGCCGGCGAGGATCGCGACCTGCCCCCGGGCCAGGAAATACATGCGGCTCGCGGAGCCGAGGGAAAAGAACCCGCCGGAGGACTTCTGGTCCTGCGCGAAGATCGTCGCCCCGGCCGCGAACTTCTCCGCTCGCCCGCACGCCTGGAACACCTTCTCGGCGATCGCGCGGTCGTAGAACCGGCTGGGCGCAACCCTGGCGGACGCCGGCGCGGGAGCGGGGGAGGGATCGGGAGCGGGCGCGGCCGGGGCGGCCGGTTGCGGCTTGGTGAAGTCCAGCTCTTCCATGGGACGGCGGGCAGCTTGTTGCGGTCTTCGAAAATGCAATTATAGTCCCCCTGTCGGCGTCCATCCCGCCGGGGGCATCCCATGAAGATCGACCGCATCGATCACTTCGTCCTCACGGTCCGCGACCCGGAGGCGAGCTGCGCCTTCTACTCGCGGGTGCTGGGCATGCATCCCGTCACCTTCGCCGGCGGCCGCAAGGCCCTGGCCTTCGGCAACCAGAAGATCAACCTGCACCAGGCCGGGCGGGAGTTCGAGCCCAAGGCGGAGCGGCCGGTGCCGGGCTCGGCGGACTTCTGCCTCATCACCTCCGTGCCGCTCGCCGAGGTGATGGCGCACCTGGAATCCTGCGGCGTGGCGATCATCGAGGGCCCGGTTGCGAAGACCGGGGCCATGGGGCCGCTGCGATCGGTCTATTTCCGCGATCCCGACTCGAACCTCGTGGAAGTGTCCAACTGCGAGTGAACCGCGTGGAAAGGAGCCCGCCATGGTGAGCGTCGCCGCTGCCCGCAGGATCGCGCTGGCCTGCCCCGAGGCGGTCGAGGGCGCGCACATGGGCCACCCGGATTTCCGCGTGGGCGGGAAGATCTTCATGACGCTATGGCCCGCGGACAGGCGCGCCGTGGTGAAGCTCCCCATCGCCGACCAGCAGGCGCTCGTGCAGATGGATCCGGACGCGTTCTCGCTGGGCGGCTGGTCGCACCAGGGCTGGACGGGCGTGCAGCTCGCCCGCGTCAACGCCGGGCAGCTGCGGCTGCTCGCGAGCGCGGCCTGGCGCAACGTGGCGCCGCGCAGGCTCCTCGACCTGCACAAGCTCGTCGAGTAGTCTTGCGCCGAACCCCGATCCCGACCTTCCACGAAAGGAAGTCCATGCTCCGCTCCCTGCTTGCACTCGCCATGCTCGGCCTCCTCGGCGCCTGCGCCAGCGCTCCCCTCGCTCCTCCCGCGGCCGTCGCCGACCTCGCGCCCACCGGGAAGCTGCGCGCCGTCATCAACTACGGCAATCCCATCCTCGCGAAGAAAGGCGCCGCGGGCGAGCCGACGGGCCTGTCGGTGGACCTCGCGCGCGAGCTGGCACGGCGCCTGGGCGTGGAAGCCGAGCTCGTCACCGTGACTTCCGCGGGCCAGTCCGTGGAGACGCTCGCCTCCGGGCGCGTCGACGTGGGCTTCTTCGCCATCGACCCGGCGCGCGCGGCCACCACGGCCTACAGCGGCCCCTACGTGCAGATCGAGGGCGCCTACCTCGTGAGGAACGACTCGCCCATCCAGGCCAACGAGGAAGTCGACCGCGAGGGCATCCGCGTGGCCGTGGGCAACAAGAGCGCCTACGACCTCTATCTTTCGCGCAACCTGAAGAAGGCGAAGATCGAGCGCGCGCCCACTTCTCCCGCGGTCGTGGACTACTTCATCGCCAACAAGCTCGAAGTGGCTGCCGGCGTGAAGCAGCAGCTCGAGATGGACGCGAAGCGCGTCCCCGGCCTGCGGCTGCTGCCGGGGCGCTTCATGGTGATCAACCAGGCCATGGGCATGGCGCGGGGCAAGGAGGCCGGCGCGAAGTACCTCGCCGCCTTCGTCGAGGAGATGAAGGCCTCGGGCTTCGTGGCCGAGGGGTTCAAGCGCCACGCCATCGAGGGCGCTTCCGTCGCCCCGCCCGGCGGCGCGCCTTGAGCCCCGAGCACGCGGCGCAGCTCGCAGCCCTCATTCGCCGTCGCAAGGCGGCGGCCCTCGGCACGCTGCACGCCGGCGCGCCCTTCGTCTCCATGGTCCCGTACGCCGTGACTGCGGGCGGGACCGCGTTCGTGATCCACGTGAGCCGGCTCGCCGCGCACACGAAGGACATGCTGGCCGACCCGCGCGTGTCGCTGCTGGTGATGCAGGCCGAGGGCGAAGGGGTGGATGCGCAGGCGCTGGCCCGCGTCTCCATCCAGGGCGAGGCACGCGAGCTGGCCAAGGGTTCCGGGGAAGAACGCGAGGCCCGCGGCGCCTACCTCGCGCGCTTCCCCGAGGCCGCACCCCTCACCGAGTTCGGCGACTTCTCGTTCTTCGCCATCCGCCCGGCGCAGGCGAGGTTCGTGGCCGGGTTCGCGCAGGCCATGAGCCTGGGCGCGGACACGCTCGCCGGAGTCCTGGCGGCCGCCCCCTGAGGGGGACTACAGCTTCAGGACCCACTGGATGACGTTCTTGGCCACGAAGCCCAGGATCCCGAAGGCGAGCACGAAGAACAGGATGAAGGTGCCGAACTTCCCCGCCTTCGATTCCTTCGCGAGGCTCGCGATGATGAACAGCATGAAGACGATGAACCCGCCCACCCCCCAGGTCATGCCGAACTCGGCGACCTGGGCCTCGGTGAGCTGGAATCCCTCGAGCATGGCCGTTCACTCCCGGGCGGGAAGCTCCCCGGCGTCCACCGTCTCCCGGTAGGCGTGCCAGGTGGCGTGCCCGATCACCGGAATCGAGATCACGAATCCCAGCATCGCCGTGGCCATCGAGAGCGCCGTGGCCAGCATGATGAGCGTCGCCCAGAAGGCCATCGCGAGCGGGTTTTCCGCGACCACGCGCACGCTGGTGGCGATCGCCGTCCAGAGATCCGTGTCGCGGTCGAGCAGCAGCGGAGCGGAGACGACGGTCCCCGCGAAGACGAGGGAGGCGCCCACCGCCCCCAGCCCCATCCACACCGGGAAGAGGTTGGAGCCCTGCGAGAGGATCACGTGCCGGATGAACGCCTCCCAGCCGGTGATGGGCGCGGTCACGATGAGGGCCACCAGCACCGCGGAGACGAGCACCCAGGCCGTCCCCGCGATCGTGAGGCCGAGGCCCAGCCAGATCAGGGGCCGCGTGCCGCGGCGCCAGGCGTCGAAGGCGCAGGCCATGTCGCCGGGCTTGCCGCGCTCGCGGCAGCGGCTCATCTCGTAGAGGCCGGTCGCGAGGATCGGCGCGACCAGCACGAAGCCGGAGAACGCGCCCGGCAGCAGCGGCACCCACAACATCGACAGCGCCGCGATGACCCAGCCGCCCACGGCCACGAGGATGCCGTGCATCAGGCTCACTCCGGGCGCGTAGCGCAGGTCGCGCCAGCCGTCGGCGAGCCACGCCAGCGGCCGCGTCACCGGAATGACGATGACGCGCGGCGGGGCGATGTCGGCGGGGGAATCGGGCTGCGGCATGGCGGGCGGGGTGTCCCGTCGATTCTGCGGGGCGATCGCGGCACTGTCCAGACGCCCGCCTGGGCTAGACTGGAGGGCGTGCGACCGACGGGGTCGCCCGGGCGGGAGGCGACATGGATCGCGTGGCAATCATCACCGGGGCGGCACGCGGCATCGGGGCGGCGACGGCGCTCCTGGCCGCGAGCCGGGGCTATGCCGTGTGCGTGAACTACCTGAAGAGCGAGGCGGCCGCGCGCGGCATCGTCGAGAAGATCCAGGCCGGCGGCGGCAAGGCCATCGCGGTCGCTGCCGACGTGGCGAAGGAGGCCGAAGTCGTGCGCCTGTTCGAGACCGTGGACTGGGAGCTGGGCACCGTGACGGCGCTCGTGAACAACGCCGGGATCCTGGAGCGCCAGATGCGCGTGGAGGCGATGGACGCCGGGCGCATCCGGCGCGTGCTGGATACCAACGTTGTCGGCTCCTTCCTGTGCGCGCGCGAGGCCGTGCGGCGCATGTCCACCAACCGGGGAGGCAAGGGCGGTTCGATCGTGAACGTCTCCTCCGGGGCGGCGCGCTGGGGCTCGCCCGACGAGTACATCGACTACGCGGCCTCGAAGGGCGCGGTGGACTCGATGACGGTGGGCCTCTCCAAGGAAGTGGCGGCCGAGGGCATCCGCGTGAACGCGGTGCGTCCCGGCCTCGTGATCACCGACATCCACGCCTCGGGCGGCGAGCCCGGGCGGGTGGAGCGCATGAAGGGTTCCGTGCCGCTGGGGCGCGGCGGCATGCCGGAGGAAGTCGCGCACGCGATCCTGTGGCTGCTCTCCGACGAGGCGTCCTTCGTGACGGGCGCCTTCATCGACGTCTCGGGCGGGCGCTAGG
>JAHCLE010000048.1 GCA_026125445.1 Burkholderiales bacterium | reverse complement strand
TCGCCTCATCGGGGGGCAGCTGCGGCCCACGCGCGGCGCCGTCCGGGTGGGCGGGCAGGCCGTCCACGAGCTCGACCGCGAGAGCCTCTACGCGCTGCGCCGGCGCATGAGCATGCTCTTCCAGTTCGGGGCGCTCTTCACCGACATGACGGTCTTCGACAACGTCGCCTTCCCGCTGCGGGAGCACGCGAACCTGCCCGAGGACATGGTGCGCGACCTCGTGCTCATGAAGCTCGAGGCCGTGGGGCTGCGCGGCGCCCACAACCTCATGCCCTCGGAGCTCTCCGGCGGCATGGCCCGGCGCGTGGCGCTCGCCCGCGCGGTGGTGATGGACCCGATGCTCATCCTGTACGACGAGCCCTTCGCGGGGCTCGACCCCATCTCGATGTCGGTGGTCGGAAGCCTCATCCGGCGCCTGAACGACGCCCTGGGCGCCACCTCGGTCATCGTCACCCACGACGTGGTGGAGTCGCTGCAGATCGTGGACTACCTCTATTTCGTCGCGGAGGGCCGGGTGGCCGGGGAGGGGACGCCGGACGAGATCCGCGCCACCCGCGAGCCGGACGTGCGCCAGTTCGTGCACGGCGAGATCGACGGCCCGGTCCCGTTCCACTATCCCGCGCCCGAGTACGACGCCGACGTGGGGCTCGCGGGCGTTGCGACGGAGGCGGCCCATGCTTGAGCGCGCGCGCCGCACGCTGGCGCGGATCGGCCACAATTTCATCGACCAGGTGTGGCGCGTGGGCGCCATGGCGCGGTTCTTCGTCATCCTGATGGCGGCCTCGGGGACGAGCCTGCGCCGCTTCCGGCTCGTGATGCGCGAGGTCTACTTCTCGGGCGTGCTCTCGCTCATCATCATCGTGGTCTCGGGCCTGTTCGTGGGGATGGTGCTCGGCCTGCAGGGCTACGAGACGCTGCAGACCTACGGCGCGCAGGAGTCCGTGGGCGTCCTGGTGGCGCTGTCGCTGCTGCGCGAGCTGGGCCCGGTGGTCGCGGGGCTGCTCTTCGCCAGCCGCGCCGGCTCGGCCATCACCGCTGAGATCGGCCTCATGAAGGCCACGGAGCAGCTCACCGCGATGGACATGATGGCCGTCTCGCCGATGGCGCGCGTCATCGCGCCGCGGTTCTGGGCGGGGGTGATCTCGATGCCGCTGCTCGCCGCCATCTTCTCCGCCATGGGCGTCTTCGGCGGCTTCGTCGTGAGCGTCGTGATCCTCGGCGTGGACGGCGGGACCTTCTGGTCGCAAATGCAGTCCGCGGTGGACTTCCGGTATGATGTCGTGAACGGCGTCATCAAGAGTTTCGTGTTCGGTATCGCGGTGACGGTCATCGCGACTTTCGAGGGATTCGACGCCCCGCCGACCGCCGAAGGGGTCTCGGGGGCCACGACCCGCACGGTCGTGAGTTCATCGCTCGTGATCCTCGCGCTCGACCTCGTGCTCACGGCGCTCATGCTCCGCGGCGACCGCTGACCGCCCCGGACCCAAAGCCCAGGAAACCATGGAACGAACGACCATCGACCTCTGGTTCGGCGCCTTCGTGCTGGCGGGATTCGCCGCGCTGCTGGTGCTCGCGCTCAAGGTGGGAAACCTCGGCGCGGACAACGCCAGGGCCACCTACCGCGTCGAGGCGCGCTTCGACAACATCGGCGGCCTGAAGGTGCGCGCGCCCGTGCGAAGCTCCGGCGTGCTCGTCGGCCGCGTGGCCGACATCCGCTTCGACAACGAGCGCTTCCAGGCCACCGTGGTCCTCGCGCTGGACGCGCGCTACGGCTTCCCGAAGGACACCAGCGCCTCGATCCTGACCTCGGGCCTGCTGGGCGAGCAGTACGTGGGCCTCGACGCCGGCGGCGACGACAAGAAGCTCGCCGAGGGCGACCGCATCACGATCACGCAGTCGGCCGTCGTGCTCGAGCGGCTGATCGGCCAGTTCCTCTTCAACAAGGCCCAGGAGGATGGGGCGAAGAAGTAGGCGCGCCCGGGAACCCCGGACGCCCGCCCGCG
Organism: Burkholderiales bacterium; assembly: GCA_026125445.1. Classification (GTDB taxonomy): domain Bacteria; phylum Pseudomonadota; class Gammaproteobacteria; order Burkholderiales; family Usitatibacteraceae; genus FEB-7. The sequence continues at coordinate 18,486 of JAHCLE010000048.1, read as the reverse complement.
CTCCAACCGCCAGGCCCGCTCCCGAGAAGGATCCGCAATGCCCCGACGCCTCTTCGCGCTCGCCGTGACCGCCCTCGCGCTCGCCGCCGGCGCGACCGCCTTCGCCCAGGAACTGGCGCCCGACGCGCTCGCCCGCAAGTCGATCGACGAGGTGCTCGCCGTGATCCGCTCCGACAAGGAGCTGCAGAACGGCAACCCGAAGAAGCTGCACGCGCTCGTCGAGGAGAAGATCCTCCCGCACTTCGACTTCAACCGCATGACTCGCCTCGCGGTGGGCCGCAACTGGGCCCAGGCGAGCGACGCGCAGAAGGAGGCGCTCACGCGCGAGTTCCAGACGCTGCTGGTGCGCACCTACTCGACCTCGATCTCGCAGTACCGCAACCAGACGATCGACGTGAAGCCCGCCAAGGTCGCCCCCGGCGACAAGGACACGGTCGTGAAGACCGTCGTGAACCAGCCGGGCGGGCAGCCCATCCCCATCGACTACGCGATGGAGCGCACCGACAAGGGGTGGAAGGTCTACGACGTGATGGTCGACGGCGTGTCGCTCGTGACCACCTACCGCGGCTCGTTCAACGAGCAGGTGCAGAAGGGCGGCGTGGACGGCCTGGTGAAGACGCTCGCCGACCGCAACCGCACGGCCGAGGCCCCGAGGGCCCCCGTCAAGGTCGACCTGAAGAAGTGAGCACGGAGGCGCGTGCCGAGGTGCTGGCGCTCGAGGGAGCCCTCTCCTTCGAGACGCTGCCGCGCGTCCTCGAGGAGAGCCGCGCCTACAGCTCCCGCCCCGACCTCCCCGACCGGCTCACGATCGACTTCGCGGCCATCACCGAGGTCGATTCGTCCGCGGTGGCCCTCCTGCTGGAATGGCGCCGCGAGGCCGCCCGCCGCGGCAAGGGCCTCAACTTCGTGAACCTGCCGGCCAACCTCCTCGCCCTGGCCGACCTGTACGGCGTCACCGGGCTCATCCAACCCTGCCGGGCCTAGGCATGGCGGGGCCCGCGGTCGAGGTTCGCGACGCCCGCAAGCGCTTCGGCGGCGTGCGCGCGCTCGACGGCGTGAGCCTCGCGGTCGAGGAGGGCGAGTTCTTCGCGCTCCTGGGCCCCAACGGCGCGGGCAAGACCACCCTCATCTCCGCGCTCGCCGGCCTGGTCCGCCCCGACGCCGGGCGGCTGCGCGTGATGGGCCGCGACGTCGCCTCCGAGTACCGCGAGGCCCGCCGGCTCCTGGGGATCGTGCCCCAGGAGATCGTGTTCGACCCGTTCTTCACCGTGCGCGAGATCCTGGAGCTGCAGGCGGGCTACTTCGGCCTGCGCGCGAGCCGCCCCTGGATCGGCGAGCTCCTCGAGCGCCTCGCGCTGGGCTCCAAGGCCGACGCCAACATGCGCTCGCTCTCGGGCGGCATGAAGCGCCGCGTCATGGTCGCGCAGGCCCTCGTGCACCGGCCGCCCGTCATCGTCCTGGACGAGCCGACGGCCGGCGTGGACGTGGAGCTGCGGCAGACGCTCTGGCAGTTCGTGCGCGAGCTCAACGCGGCCGGCCACACGATCGTCCTCACCACGCACTACCTCGAGGAGGCGCAGAACCTCTGCTCGCGCATCGCGATGATGAAGGCGGGCCGCATCGTGGCCCTCGACTCGACCCGCAGCCTCCTGGCGGCCTTCTCCGAGCGCGTCCTGCGCGTGAAGCTCGACGGCTGCGCGCTGCCGGCCTCGCTCGCCGCGGGGGCGGTGCAGGACGCGGCCGGCTGGCACCGCATCCCGGTGGAGAACGCGGCCCAGGTGGAGAGCGCGCTAGCGAGGCTTCGCGATGCGGGCGCGAAGATCTCGCACCTGGAGGTGGCCGAGCCGGAGCTCGAGGAGGTGTTCGTGAAGATCATGGGCCGCGCCGACGCGGCTGCCGGGGAGGCCGCGTGACCGGCGGGTTCACGACGCTCTTCCGCAAGGAGGTGCTGCGATTCTGGAAGGTGAGCTTCCAGACGGTGGCCGCACCCGTCCTGTCGGCGCTGCTCTACCTCGTGATCTTCTCGCACGCGCTGGCCGCGCACGTGGAGGCCTATCCCGGGGTGGGATACACGCAGTTCCTGGTGCCGGGGCTCGCGATGATGTCGATGCTGCAGAACGCCTTCGCCAACGCCTCGTCCTCGCTCATCCAGTCCAAGATCACGGGCAACATCGTCTTCATCCTGCTCGCCCCGCTCACCCCGGGCGACCTCTTCGCCGCCTACCTGCTCGCCGCCGTGGTCCGCGCGGTGGCGGTTGGCGCGGGGGTCATCGTGGCCGTGGCCTGGCTCGTGCCCCTGCCGCTTCCCAACGTGCTCTGGCTGGCGGCCTTCGCGCTCGCCGGCGCCGGGATCCTGGGGGCCCTGGGCATCGTGGCGGGCATCTGGGCGGAGAAGTTCGACCAGCTCGCCGCGTTCCAGAACTTCCTCGTGATGCCGCTCACCTTCCTCGCCGGCGTCTTCTACTCCATCGATTCCCTGCCCCCGTTCTGGCAGGCCGCCTCGCGCCTGAACCCCTTCTTCTACGCCATCGACGGCTTCCGCTACGCGTTCTTCGGCCGCTCCGACGTCTCGCCCTGGACGAGCCTCGCGATTGCGAGCGCCACGCTCTGTGCCCTATCATGGATGACCCTGCGCCTGCTGCGTTCCGGCTACAAGTTGAGGCATTGAGGCCGCCATGGCCGACCGAAAGACCATCGAGGACGCCATCCGCGCCTCCATCGAGTGCTCTCACCTGGAGGTCCGCGGGGACGACGGCGCGCACTTCGAGGCGCTCGTCGTGAGCCCGGCCTTCCAGGGGCTCGCGCGCGTGCGCCGGCACCAGATGGTCTACGCGGCCCTGGGCGATCGCATGCGCGAGGAGATCCACGCGCTGTCGATGCACACCCTTTCCCCCGAAGAGTGGGCCGAGCGCTGAACCGATACCCGGGGCCGGCCTGACCGGCCCCCTGGAACGACCCATGCAGAAGCTCTCGATCCAAGGCGGCGTGCCGCTTTCCGGCGAAATCCGCGTCTCCGGCGCGAAGAACGCCGCCCTGCCGATACTGGCCGCCTCGCTCCTGGCGTCCACGCCCGCGCGCGTGGAGAACCTGCCGCGCCTCAAGGACGTGGAGACGATGCTCGCCCTCCTGGAGCGCATGGGGGTGCGCGTTTCGCGCGAGGAGGGGGCGGCGAGCCTCGACGCGGGACGCCTCACGGAGCCCTTCGCGCCCTACGAGATGGTGAAGACGATGCGCGCCTCCATCCTCGCGCTCGGGCCGCTCGTCGCGCGCCACGGCGAGGCGCGCGTGTCGTTGCCGGGAGGCTGCGCCATCGGCGAGCGGCCCGTGAACCTGCACCTGAAGGGCCTGGAGGCCATGGGGGCGACGGTCGGCATCGAGGCGGGCTACATCCACGCGACGGCCAGCCGCCTGAGGGGCGCGCGCATCTTCATGGACACGGTCACCGTCACCGGCACCGAGAACCTGATGATGGCGGCCTGCCTGGCCGAGGGCGAGACGGTGCTGGAGAACTCCGCCCGCGAGCCCGAGGTGGTGGACCTCGCCCGCTGCCTCATCCGCATGGGCGCGCGCATCCGCGGCCACGGCACGGACGTGATCGTGGTGGAGGGCGTGGAGAGGCTCCAGGGCGCCGACTACGGCGTCATGCCCGACCGCATCGAGGCCGGCACCTTCCTCGCCGCGGCGGCCGCCACGCGCGGCAGCGTCACGCTCGCGCGCGCGCCCGTGGCCGCGCTCGACGCCGTGGTGGAGAAGCTGCGCGAGGCGGGCGCGCAAGTCTCCATCGGCGCGGACACGATCGCGCTGCGCATGGCCGGGCGGCCGCGCGCGGTGAGCGTGCGCACGGCGCCCTATCCGGCCTTCCCGACGGACATGCAGGCGCAGTTCCTCGCGCTCAACACCATCGCCGCGGGCACGGCGCTGGTCACGGAGACGATCTTCGAGAACCGGTTCATGCACGTGCAGGAGCTGCGCCGCCTCGGGGCGCGCATCGACATCGAGGGCAACACCGCCGTCGTGCACGGGGTGGAGCGCCTGGCGGGCGCCACCGTCATGGCGACCGACCTGCGCGCCTCCGCGAGCCTGGTGATCGCCGGGCTCGTGGCCGACGGCGAGACGGTGGTCGACCGGATCTATCATCTCGATCGCGGCTACGAGCGGCTCGAGGAGAAGCTCTCCCGGCTTGGCGCCCGCGTGACCCGGGTCAACTGAGGGCGAGTCCATGGTGACGATCGCGCTGTCCAAGGGACGCATCTACGAGGAGACGAAGCCCCTGCTCGAGGCGGCGGGCATCGTGCCGGCCGAGGATCCCGAGGTCTCCCGCAAGCTCATCATTCCCACGGGCCACCCCGGGGTGCGCGTGATCATCGTGCGCGCCTCCGACGTGCCCACCTACGTGCAGTACGGCGCGGCGGACCTCGGCGTGGCCGGCCGGGACCTCCTGGTCGAGCACGGCGGGCGCGGCCTCTACCAGCCGCTCGACCTCGGCATCGCGCGCTGCCGGATGATGGTGGCGGTGCCCGAGGACTTCGACTATCCGGCCGCCGTGCGCAAGGGCGCGCGCCTGCGCGTGGCCACCAAGTACATCCAGACGGCGCGCGAGCACTTCGCCGCCAAGGGCGTGCACGTCGACCTCATCAAGCTCTACGGCTCCATGGAGCTCGCCCCCCTTGTCGGGCTTGCCGACGCGATCGTGGACCTGGTCGACACGGGGAGCACGCTGCGCGCCAACCGCCTCAAGGCCGTCGAGGAGATCCTGGCGGTCTCCAGCCGGCTCATCGTGAACCCCGCCTCGCTCAAGGTGAAGCGCGCCGAGGTGCTGCCGATCATCGAGGCTTTCGAGAGGGCCTGCCGTGGCTGATCCCCGCCGGCTTTCGAGCGCCGACCCGCGCTTCGAGGAGGAGCTCGCGAGCCTCCTCGCCTTCGAGGGCGCGCAGGACGAGGGCGTGGATCGCGCGGTGGCGGCGATCCTCGAGGACATCGCGCGCCGTGGCGACGAGGCCCTCGTGGAGTACACGCGCCGCTTCGACCGCTGGTCGCCGGCCTCGGCCGCCGACCTGGAGGTGTCCCCCGCGGCCTGCCGCGAGGCCCTCGGGCGCATCGGGGAGGCGGAGCGCCGCGCGCTCGAGACGGCGGCCTCCCGCGTCCGCGCCTATCACCAGCACCAGCACCTGAAGGGCTGGCGCGTCGAGGAGGAGGACGGGACGATGCTGGGGCAGCAGGTCACGCCCCTGGACCGCGTGGGCCTGTACGTTCCCGGCGGCAAGGCGGCCTACCCGTCCTCCGTCCTGATGAACGCCATCGCCGCGAAGGTGGCGGGCGTGCCCGACCTCGTGATGGTGGTGCCCACGCCGGACGGCGCGGCCAACGACCACGTGCTGGCGGCCGCGGCGATCGCGGGCGTGGACCGCGTCTTCCGCGTCGGCGGCGCGCAGGCCATCGGCGCGCTGGCCTACGGCACGCGCACCGTGCCCGCGGTCGACAAGATCGTGGGTCCCGGCAACGCCTATGTGGCGGCAGCCAAGCGCCGCGTCTTCGGGCGCGTGGGCATCGACATGGTCGCCGGCCCCTCCGAGATCCTGGTGGTGGCCGACTCGACGGCCAACCCGGAGTGGGTCGCCATGGACCTCTTCTCCCAGGCCGAGCACGACGAGATCGCGCAGTCCATCCTCGTCACCCCGGACCGGGCGCTGGCCGACCGCGTGCACGAGGCGATGCGCCGCGCGCTCGCCGCGATGCCGCGGCGGGCCATCATCGAGGCCTCGCTCGCCAACCGCGGCGCGATCATCGTGGTGCGCGACCTGGACGAGGCCTGCGCGCTCGCCAATCGCATCGCCCCCGAGCACCTGGAGCTCGCCGTCGCCGACCCGGACGCGCTCCTGCCGAAGATCCGCCACGCGGGCGCCATCTTCATGGGGCACTACGCCTCGGAGTCGCTGGGCGACTACTGCGCCGGGCCCAACCACGTCCTGCCGACCTCGCGCACGGCGCGCTTCTCCTCGCCCCTGGGCGTCTACGACTTCCAGAAGCGCTCCAGCCTCATCCGCGTGGCGCGGGGCGCGGCCGTGACGCTGGGACGCACCGCGACGACGCTGGCGCGCGCCGAGGGGCTGGAGGCGCACGCGAGGAGCGCGGAGCTTCGCGGCGAGGATCGCCAGTGAGCAAGTCCGCCCCGGACTGGGTGCGCGAGGAGATCCGCGCGCTCCGCGCCTACCACGTGCCGCCGGCGGAGGGACTGGTGAAGCTCGACGCGATGGAGAACCCGTACCGGCTGCCGCCGGCGCTCGCGAAGGAGCTGGGCGAGCACCTCGCCGGGGTCGCCATCAACCGCTATCCCGATCCCGCGGCCGCGGGGCTGCACGGGGCCCTGAGGCGTTCAATGGGCGTTCCCGAAGGGCTCGAGATGATCCTCGGCAACGGGTCCGACGAGATCCTGCAGATGATGGCGGTCGCGCTCGCGAAGCCCGGCGCGACGATGCTCGCCCTGGAGCCGTCGTTCGTCATGTACCGCATGAGCGCGATCGCCGCCGGCATGGGCTACGCGGGGGTGTCGCTTGGCGCCGACTTCTCGCTGGACCTGCCGGCCACGCTCGCGGCCGTCGAGCGGATCCGGCCGGCGCTCACCTGGATCGCCTATCCCAACAATCCCACCGGCAACCTGTTTCCGCGGCTCGCCATCCTCGAGATCGTCAAGGCCTCGCCGGGGCTCGTGGCGGTCGACGAGGCCTACTACGCGTTCTCCGGCGGGGCCACCCTGCTGGACGAGGTGGGCGCCCACCCGAACCTCGTGCTGGTGCGCACCGTCTCCAAGCTCGGGCTGGCGGGCCTGCGCGTGGGGATGGCCATCGGCCCGCGGGACTGGATGGGCGAGCTCGACAAGGTGCGGCTTCCCTACAACGTGAACGTGCTGTCCGCCGCGGCGGCGCAGTTCGTCCTCGCGCACCACGACGTGCTGGAGGAGCAGACCCACGCGATCGTGCGCGACCGCGCGCGGCTGGAGGCGGGCCTCGATCGCGTCGCCGGCGTGCGGCGCTTTCCCTCCGCGGCCAACTTCGTCCTGGCCCGCGTCCCGGACGCGCCGCGCGCGTTCGAGGGCCTCAGGTCGCGTGGTATATTGGTCAGGAACCTCCACGGCGCCCATCCCCTGCTCGAACACTGCCTGCGCTTCACGGTCGGGACCCCCGACGAGAACCAGCGCCTCCTCGAGGCCCTTCCCCCGGCGATCGGCTGACACCATGCGCACCGCGGAAATCCAGAGAGACACCAAGGAAACCCAGGTCTTCGTCGCCGTGAACCTCGACGGCACGGGCAAGGCGAGCCTCGCCTCGGGCGTCCCGTTCCTCGACCACATGCTCGACCAGATCGCGCGCCACGGCGTCGTGGACCTCACCGTCAAGGCGAAGGGCGACCTCGAGATCGACGCCCACCACACGGTGGAGGACATCGGGATCACGCTGGGCATGGCGGTGGCCAAGGCCCTGGGGGACCGCAAGGGCATCCGCCGCTACGGGCACGCCTACGTCCCGCTCGACGAGGCGCTCTCGCGGGCGGTGATCGACTTCTCCGGCCGGCCCGGGCTCGAGTTCCACGTCGAGTTCACCCGCGCCCGCGTGGGCGAATTCGACGTCGACCTCGCGCGCGAGTTCTTCCAGGGGTTCGTGAACCACGCCCTCGCCACGGTGCACCTCGACAACCTGCGCGGCGACAACTCGCACCACCAGTGCGAGACGCTGTTCAAGGCGTTCGCGCGCGCCCTGCGCACGGCGGTCGAGCTCGATCCCCGGGCCGCGGGCGTCGTCCCCTCGACCAAGGGAACCCTCTAGGCGGGCCTCACTCGGCCCGGGCGCGACCCGGGCCCCAGCCATGGCACAGCGCATCGCGATCGTCGACTACGGGATGGGCAATCTCCGCTCGGTGGAGAAGGCCCTGGTCCACGTCGCGCCCTCGGCCGCCGTGGCGATCACCGCCGACCCGGATGCCATCCGGGCAGCCGACCGCGTCGTCTTCCCGGGCCAGGGCGCGATGCCCGACTGCATGCGCTGCCTGGCCGAAAGCGGGCTGGGAGAGGCGCTTCGCGAGGCGGCCGCCTCGAAGCCCTTCCTGGGGCTGTGCATCGGCCTGCAGATGCTCTTCGAGAGGAGCGACGAGGGCGACACGCCCGGCCTGGGGCTGCTCCCCGGGGAGGTCCTCGCGTTCGCCCGCGCCGGGCAGACGCGGGAGGCGGGCCTCAAGATCCCGCACATGGGGTGGAACGAGGCCTGGCAGACGCGGCCGCACGCCCTGTGGAAGGGCATCGCCGACGGCGCCCGCTTCTACTTCGTCCACAGCTACTACTGCGCTCCCCGCGACGAGTCGCTCACCGCGGCCGTCTCCCGCTATCCGCACGCCTTTACCTCGGCCATCTCGCGGGATAACATCTTCGCGACGCAATTCCACCCCGAGAAAAGCAGCGCCGCGGGTCTCGCGCTACTCGAGAACTTCGCCTCCTGGACCCCCTAGGATCCGGCACCGACCGTTCCCATGCTGATCATTCCCGCGATCGACCTCAAGGATGGCCGCTGCGTGCGCCTGGAGCAGGGCGTCATGTCCACGGCCACCGTCTTCTCCGACGACCCCGGCAAGACCGCTGCGCACTGGGCAGGCCTGGGCGCGCGCCGCGTCCACGTCGTCGACCTGAACGGCGCCTTCGCCGGCAAGCCGGTGAACGAGTCCGCGATCAAGGCGGTCATCGCCGCGGTCGATCCGGACGTCCCGGTCCAGGTGGGGGGCGGCATCCGCGACCTCGACACCATCGAGCGCTACCTGGACGACGGCGTCTCCTACGTGATCATCGGGACGGCGGCGGTCAAGAACCCGGGCTTCCTGCACGAGGCCTGCGACGCCTTCCCCGGCCACATCATGGTCGGCCTGGACGCGAAGGACGGAAAGGTCGCCACCGACGGCTGGTCCAAGCTCACCGGCCACGACGTGGTGGACCTCGCCCGGCGCTTCCAGGACTACGGCGTCGAGGCGGTCATCCACACCGACATCGGCCGCGACGGCATGATGAAGGGCGTCAACGTGGAGGCCACCCTCAAGCTCGCCCAGGCCCTGAGCATCCCCGTGATCGCGAGCGGCGGCCTCACCAGCCTCGATGACGTGAAGCGCCTGTGCGAGGTCGAGAGCGAGGGCATCGTGGGCGCCATCACCGGCCGCGCGATCTACGAGGGCCGCCTCGACTTCGCCGCCGCCCAGAAGCTCGCCGACGGCGAGGCCTGAGGCGGCGCGCCGCCTCGGTCCGCCGCCAGCGGGAACCGACCATGGGACTGGCCAAGCGAATCATCCCCTGCCTGGACGTGCACGCGGGCCGCGTGGTGAAGGGCGTCAACTTCGTGAGCCTGCGCGATGCGGGCGACCCGGTCGAGGTCGCGCGCCGCTACGACGAGGCCGGCGCCGACGAGCTCGCCTTCCTCGACATCACGGCCTCGAGCGACGCCCGCGACACGATCGTCCCGGTGATCGAGCGCGTGGCCGAGCAGGTCTTCATCCCGCTCACGGTCGGCGGCGGCGTGCGCAAGGTCGAGGACGTGAGGAAGCTCCTCAACGCCGGCGCGGACAAGGTGAGCATCAACACGGCCGCCGTGGAGAACCCGCAGCTCGTGGCCGACGCGGCGCGGCGGTTCGGCTCGCAGGCGATCGTGGTCGCCGTGGATGCGAAGAGCGCGGGGCCGGGCAGGTGGGAGGTCTACACCCACGGCGGGCGAAAGCCCACCGGCAAGGACGCCGTGCAGTGGGCCGCGAGGATGGCCGAGCTGGGCGCGGGCGAGATCCTGCTCACCAGCATGGACCGCGACGGCACGAAATCGGGCTTCGACCTGGAGCTCACGCGCGCGGTGGCGCGCGCGGTTCCCGTGCCCGTCATCGCGAGCGGCGGCGTCGGCACCCTGGAGCACCTGGCCCAGGGCGTGGAGATCGGCGGGGCGGACGCGGTGCTGGCGGCCTCCATCTTCCACTACGGCGAGTTCTCCGTGGGCGAGGCCAAGCGGTTCATGGCCGCCCGCGGCATCGAGATGAGGCTCTAGGGCCGTGGACTGGACCGACGCCATCGCCTGGAACGCCGACGGGCTCGTGCCCGCCGTGGCCCAGGACGCCGCCTCCGGCGAGGTCCTGATGCTCGCGTGGATGAGCCGCGAATCGCTCTCGCGCACGCTCGCCACCGGCGAGGCCGTCTACTGGTCGCGCTCGCGCGCGGCGCTCTGGCGCAAGGGCGAGACCTCCGGCCACCTGCAGCGGATCGTGGAGATCCGCCTCGACTGCGACTCGGATACGCTCCTGCTGCGCGTCGAGCAGGTGGGCGGCATCGCCTGCCACACCGGCCGCCGGCGCTGCTTCTACAAGCTGCTGGAAAAGGGCGACGGCTCGCCGCGCTGGCGCGAGACCGACCCCGTGCTCTCCGATCCCGGGAGGTTCCGCGATGGCGGCTGAACGCACCATCCTCGAGCGGCTGGAAGCCGCGATCGCCGAGCGGCGCGGCGCCGACCCGTCCGCCTCCTACGTGGCCAGGCTCAACGCCAAGGGGCTGGACGCGATCCTCAAGAAGATCGGCGAGGAGGCCACCGAGACCGTCATCGCGGCCAAGGCCGGCGACCGGGCGGGGCTCGTGCACGAGGCCGCCGACCTCTGGTTCCACTGCCTCGTCCTGCTGGGGCGCGAGGGGATCCCGGTCGCGGAGGTGCTGGCCGAGCTGGAGAGGCGGGAGGGCCGCTCCGGGATCGAGGAAAAGGCTTCGAGAAAGGAACCGTGATGAAGAAGGACGACTGCATCTTCTGCAAGATCGCCGCCGGCGAGATCCCGTCCCGGAAGGTCTACGAGGACGACGAGATCCTCGCCTTCCACGACATCCAGCCGGCCGCCCCGGTGCACTTCCTGATGATCCCCAAGGACCACGTGGCCTCGCTCGCCGAGACCGGCCCGGAGCACGCGCCGGTGCTGGGCCGGATCCTGTCCCTGGCCGGGCGCCTGGCCCGCGAGCAGGGCTCTCCGGACGGCTTCCGCGTGATCGTGAACACCGGCAGGGTGGGGCGGCAGGACGTGTATCATCTGCACGTCCACATCATCGGCGGCCCCGATCGCCTTCCGCGCATGATCGCGGCGGAATAGCGGCGCCGCGAAGGAGCTTTTCCATGGGTTCATTCAGCATCTGGCACTGGTTGATCGTATTGCTCATCGTGCTGCTCGTCTTCGGCACGAAGAAGCTGCGCAACATCGGCTCCGACCTCGGCGGCGCCGTGCGCGGGTTCAAGGAAGGCATGAAGGGCGAGGACGAGAAGAAGCCCGCCGAGATCGCCGCGACCGGCACCACCGTCGAGGGCGAGGTCAAGGACAAGCAGAAGAGCTGAGCGCCGGGCCCGCGGGCCGCGCCCCGCCTGGCGAATCCATGTTCGACATCGCGTTCTCCGAACTGCTGGTCATCGGGGTGGTGGCGCTCGTCGTCATCGGCCCGGAGCGCCTGCCGAAGGTCGCCCGCACGATGGGCCACCTCTTCGGCCGGCTGCAGCGTTACGTCGCGCAGGTGAAGGCGGACGTGAACCGCGAGATGGAGCTCTCCGAGCTGTCCAAGGTGAAGAGCGAGTTCGAGGGCGCCGCGCGCGAGTTCCAGCGCGACATCGAGACCAAGGTGACGGACGCCGAGCGCGAGATCCGGGAGGTGGAAGGCGACATCGACCGGCAGCTGCGCGCCGACGCGGGCGCCGCGGCGCAGGCGGACGCGCCGCCCGCGCCCGTCCAGGAGCCGGCGGCCTCCCCGCAGCTCGAGCTCGCCATCGACGAGCCCGCGGCCGACCGCAAGCCCGGGGCAGCATGAGCGAAGGCGCGCAGGAGACCTTCCTTTCGCACCTGTTCGAGCTGCGCGACCGGCTCATCCGCGCGCTCGTGGCGATCGTGGTCATGTTCCTGCCGTGCTTCTTCTACGCCTCCGAGCTCTACGACCTGGTCGCGGCGCCGATGATGCGCACGCTCCCGGAAGGCTCGAGGATGATCGCCACGGGCGTGATCACGCCGTTCTTCATCCCGATGAAGATCGCGCTGGTCGCGGGGTTCCTGCTGGCGCTGCCCTACGTCCTCTACCAGGCGTGGGCGTTCGTCGCTCCGGGGCTCTACTCGCACGAGAAGCGGCTGGCGCTGCCGCTGGTGGTGTCGAGCACGGTCCTCTTCTTCCTGGGGATGGCGTTCTGCTACTTCTTCGTCTTCGGGACGGTCTTCAAGTTCATCGCGACCTTCGCCCCCAAGTCGATCTCGGTCGCGCCCGACATCGAGGCCTACTTCAACTTCGTCCTCGGGATGTTCATCGCCTTCGGGGTCACCTTCGAGGTGCCGGTCGTGGTCGTGGTGCTGGTGATGACCGGGCTCGTCTCCGTCGAGAAGCTGCGCGAGATCCGCTCCTTCGTGATCGTGGGCGCCTTCATCGTGGCGGCGATCGTGACCCCGCCGGACGTGGTCTCGCAGCTGCTGCTCGCGATACCGCTCTGCCTGCTCTACGAGGTGGGGATCTTCGTGGCCCGCTTCGTCGAGAAGCCCCGGCCCGCCGGGGAGCCCGGCACCGAGCCGTAGGGGCGGGCGACTACTCCTCCTCGGCCGCGCGCGGCTTGCGCCGCCCGACGGTGACGGAGAGCGTGACCTCCTGGTTGCGGCGGATCACCTTCACCGGCACGGTCTTGCCCGGCGGGACGTCGGCGATCGCGTTGAGGGTGGAAGTGAGGTCGGCGACCTGGCGCTCGCCCACGGCCACGATCACGTCGCCCAGGCGGATCCCGCCCCGGTCCGCGGGGCTGCCGCGCTCGATGCCGCCCACGATCGCGCCGCGCGTGCCGGAAAGGCCGAGGGACTCGGCCAGCTCGGGCGTGATGTTGGCCACCTCCACGCCGAACCAGCCGCGGATGACGCCGCCGGTCTCGATGATCTGCTCCATGACCCGGCGGGCGAGGCCGGCGGGGATGGCGAATCCGATTCCCTGGTAGCCGCCGGAGCGCGAGTAGATCAGGGTGTTGATCCCCACGAGGTTGCCGTTCGCGTCCACCAGCGCGCCCCCCGAATTGCCCGGGTTGATGGCCGCGTCGGTCTGGATGAAGCTGCCGAAGGGGTTGGCCGCGCCGATGTCGCGCCCGACGGCGCTCACGATCCCCATGGTGACGGTCTGGCCGACGCTGAAGGGGTCGCCGATGGCCAGCACGACGTCTCCCACCCGCAGCTGGTCCGACTGGCCGAAGGTGATCGGGGTGAGACCCTGCGCGGCGATGCGCACGACCGCCAGGTCCGTCTCGGGATCCGAGCCCACGATCCTGCCCGGCACCATGCGGCCGTCGTTCAGCGTCACCTGGATCTCGGTCACCCCCTCCACGACGTGGGAGTTGGTGAGGAGGAACCCCTCGCGGCTCACGATGACCCCGGAGCCCAGGGACAGCTGGGTCTCGGGGACGCTGAAGCGCTCGCCGAAGAAGCGCCTGAGGACGGGGTCGTCGAGGAGCGGGTTGCGCCGCCGCACCTGCTTCGTGGCCGAGATGTTGACCACGGAGACCACGGCCTTGCGGGCGGCCTCGCTGAAGGACACCGCCCGCCCCTGGGCCGCCGGGATCGCCGTGGCGGCCGGGCCGGAAGACGACTCGCGGATCGCCACCACGCTGGGGCCCGCCTGCCAGGGGACCCACTCGGGCTTCACCAGGCTCACGACGAAGATCGCCCCCAGCGTGACCGTGACGGCCTGCGCGAGGACGAGCCAGAGGCGGCGCAGCAAGCCCTACTTCCTCAGGCTGTCGCGGATCTCCCGCAGGAGCTGGATGTCCTCCGGCGTGGCGGGCGGCGGCGGCGGGGGGGCCTCGCTCTTGAGCCGGTTGATCTGCCGGACCATCACGAAAATGATGAACGCCAGGATCGCGAAATTGAGCGACACCGTGAGGAAATTGCCCCAGGCGAAGACCGGCACGCCGGCCTTCCTGACCGCGTCCAGGGTCTGGGGAACCCCGGGCGGGATGTCCCGGAGGGCTATGAAAAGGTTGGAGAAGTCGACGTTGCCCAGGGCCCGGCCCACGAAGGGCATGAAGAGGTCGTTCACGACGGAGTCGACGATCTTTCCGAAGGCCGCCCCGATGATGACCCCGACGGCCAGGTCCACGACGTTGCCCTTGAGGGCGAACTGCTTGAATTCAGAGGCAAAACTCATTCGCATCTCCCTGCGGGCTGGAGGCGCCCGACACTTCGAATCTACGGGGGGGAGGGGGGGGCGTCAACCCTCGAAGGCCCCGCCGGGGCTGTAAGTCCCCATGGGGAATCGGCTAAAATGGCGGGCGAACCTCCCTCCCCATTCCCGCCGACCCCCCCCTCCCGCAATGACTGCCATCGTCCTAGACCAAGTCGACGAGAAGAAGCGCCGCTTCCTCATCGTCGCCACCACCGCCGCGAGCGCCGTTGCCGCGGGGGGTGTGGCCGTTCCCTTCCTCGGCAGCTGGTTCCCCAGCGCCCGGGCCCTCGCTGCCGGTGCCCCCGTCGAGATCGACGTCTCCAAGATCGAGGCCGGGCAGCAGATCACCGTCGAATGGCGGGGCAAGCCGGTCTGGGTGATGCGCCGCACGCCCGAGATGCTGGCACAGCTCGCGAAGAACGACGCCCTGCTGGCCGACCCGGGCTCCGCCTCGTCCAAGCAGCCCGACTACGTCAAGGGCCCCGCCCGCTCGATCAAGCCCGAGATCTTCGTGGCCGTGGGCGTGTGCACCCACCTGGGCTGCTCGCCCACCCTCAAGAAGGAGGTCGGCGCCGCCTCCGACATGGGTGCGGACTGGCCTGGCGGCTACTACTGCCCCTGCCACAACTCCCGGTTCGACCTGGCCGCGCGCGTCTTCAAGGGCTCGCCCGCGCCCACGAACCTCGAGATCCCGCCCCACAAGTACCTGAGCGACGCCCGGATCGTGGTGGGCGAGGACCAGAAGGGATAAGCCATGGCCGTCACCAACAAGCCCCCCGTCACCGGCGCCGGCCCGCTGAACGGCATCCTCACCTGGTTCGACCAGCGCTTCCCGCTGATGGTGCTGTGGAAGAGCCAGCTCTCCGAGTACTACGCGCCCAAGAACTTCAACGTCTGGTACTTCTTCGGGTCGCTGGCGCTCCTGGTGCTGGTCATCCAGATCGTCTCGGGCATCTTCCTCACGATGAACTACAAGCCGAGCGCGGAGCACGCCTTCGCCTCGGTCGAGTACATCATGCGCGACGTCCCGGGCGGATGGATCATCCGCTACATCCACTCGACGGGCGCCTCCGCGTTCTTCATCGTGGTGTACCTGCACATGGCGCGCGGCCTCATGTACGGCTCGTACCGCAAGCCGCGCGAGCTCACCTGGATCTTCGGCGTGCTCATCTACCTGTGCCTGATGGCGGAGGCCTTCTTCGGCTACCTCCTGCCCTGGGGCCAGATGTCCTTCTGGGGCGCGCAGGTGATCATCAACCTCTTCGCCACCATCCCGGTCATCGGCGAGGACCTCTCGGTGTGGATCCGCGGCGACTACAACGTGTCGGACGCGACGCTGAACCGCTTCTTCGCCCTGCACGTGATCGCGATCCCCATGGCGCTGCTCGGGCTGGTGGCGGCGCACCTGATGGCGCTGCACGAGACGGGCTCCAACAACCCCGACGGCATCGAGATCAACGAGAACCTCGACCCGAAGACGGGCACGCCGGTCGACGGCATCCCGTTCCACCCGTACTACACCGTCAAGGACATGGTCGGCGTGGCGGTCTTCCTGATCGTCTTCTGCGCCATCGTGTTCTTCTCGCCGGAGGTCGGCGGCTACTTCCTGGAGTACAACAACTTCCTCCCGGCCGACCCGCTCACCACGCCCGCGCACATCGCGCCGGTCTGGTACTTCACCCCGTTCTACGCGATGCTGCGGGCCGTCCCGTCCTTCTTCAACATGCAGGTCTGGGGCGTGATCGTGATGGGAGCGGCGGTCATGATCTTCTTCGTGGTGCCGTGGCTCGACCGCGGCCGCACCAAGTCGATCCGCTACCGCGGCCCGATCTACCGGGGCTTCTTCGCGGCCTTCATCGTGAGCTTCCTGATCCTGGGCTACCTCGGCGTGGAGCCGACCAACGTCTGGGGCGAGTTCGGCAAGGGCATCCCCGTGGTGGGCGGCGACTACATCGCGACCTGGGTGGCGCGCGTGCTCACCGTGGTCTATTTCGCCTTCTTCCTGCTGATGCCCTGGTACACGGCGAGGGACAAGGAAAAACCGGTGCCCCAGAGGCTGACCTGATCATGAAAAAGCTCATTGCGATCCTCCTGCTGGCCGTGCCGGCGCTCGCCCTCGCCTCGAGCGGCGGGACCCAGCTCGACTCCGCCCCGGTCAACCTGCACGACAAGCTCTCCCTGCAGCGCGGCGCCCAGATCTTCGTGAACCACTGCCTGAACTGCCACGGCGCCTCGGCGATGCGCTACTCCAAGCTCACCGAGATCGGCCTCGACGAGGGCCAGATCCGCGAGAACCTGATGTTCGCCACGGACAAGGTGGGCGACCCGATGACCACCACGCTCGACCCGAAGGAGGGCAAGGCGTGGTTCGGCGTGATGCCGCCCGACCTCTCGCTGGTGGCCCGCGCCCGCGGCGCGGACTGGCTCTACACCTACCTGCGCGGCTTCTACCGCGACCCGGCGGCGAAGTCCGGCTGGAACAACACCGTGTTCCCGAACGTGGGCATGCCGCACGTCCTCTGGGAGTACCAGGGCGGGCAGGTCCTGCAGGCGGCCGAGCACGGCGCCGGCAAGCTGGTGCTGGCCGAGCCCGGCAAGCTCCCGCCGGCCGAGTACGACAAGTACGTCGGCGACCTGGTGAACTACCTCGTGTACATGGGCGAGCCGGCCCGCGCCAAGCGCGTCCAGATCGGCATCGTCGTGATGTTCTTCCTGGCGGTCTTCTTCGTGATCACCGTCCTGCTCAAGAAGGAGTACTGGAAGGACGTCCGCTAGCATCGCGGGGCGAAGGCCGTTCGCCCGGTGCGCCCCGAGGGGGTGCATCGGGCTTGTCGCTTCAAGGGGGGAAGGCGCGAGGGCCCCGCGGCGACCCATAACCATAAAGAGGTGAACAACTCATGATGACGCTCTATTCGGGGATCACCGATCCGTTCAGCCACCGCTGCCGGATCGTGCTGTACGAGAAGGGGATGGACTTCGAGATCATCGACGTGGACCTCATGAACAAGCCCGAGGACCTCGCGGTGATGAACCCGTACAACACGACGCCCGTCCTGGTCGAGCGCGACCTCGTGCTGTACGAGTCGAACATCATCAACGAGTACATCGACGAGCGCTTCCCGCACCCGCAGCTCATGCCCGCGGACCCCGTGATGCGCGCCCGCGCGAGGCTCTTCCTCTTCCGCTTCGAGCAGGAGCTCTTCACGCACGTGAAGGCGCTCGAGTCGGGGCCCGCGAAGGGGCACGACAAGGCCCGCCTGTACATCCGCGAGAACCTCATCCAGATCGCGCCCATCTTCGTGAAGCAGAAGTTCATGCTGGGCGAGGAGTTCTCCATGCTGGACGTGGCCATCGCGCCGCTGCTGTGGCGCCTGGACCACTACCAGATCCAGCTCACCAAGCAGTCGGCGCCGCTGCTCAAGTACGCCGAGCGGCTGTTCACGCGGCAGGCCTTCATCGACTCGATGACCGCCTCCGAGAAGGCCATGCGCCGCTAGGGCGCCGCCCGTCATGCCGGAAGTCTCCACCAAGCCGTACTTCATCCGGGCCATCTACGAGTGGTGCTCGGATTGCGGCTTCACGCCCTACCTCAGCGTGAAGGTGGACGACCGGACCCGCGTGCCGGCGGAGTACGTGAAGAACGGGGAGATCGTGCTCAACGTGAGCCTGAACGCCACCCGCAACCTCACGATCAACAACGAGCTGGTGCAGTTCTCCGCCCGGTTCAACGGGGTCTCGCGGGAGGTGACCATCCCGGTGGACCGCGTCCAGGGCATCTTCGCCCGGGAAAACGGCCAGGGCGCGTTCTTCACCGTGGAGGCCCCTGTCGTCGCGGCCGCCCCGGAGGGGGTGGCGCCCGCGACGGGCACCGATTCCGAGCCGCCCAGGCCGCCCGCGGCCGGGAAGGGCAGACTCAAGCTGGTCAAGTGAGCGCTCGCTACGCCGGCATAGCTCAGCTGGTAGAGCAACCGCCTTGTAAGCGGTAGGTCCCCTGTTCGACTCAGGGTGCCGGCACCCTACCCCGGGCAGCCTTGCGGTGCCGGACACCGGTGTCCGGCACTGCAAGGCTGCCTTGAAAACCTTGTTTTATTTGACCTAACTCGGGGAAAGCCGGATAATTGAGAGTTTCCCGGAGGGGTGCCCGAGTGGTTAAAGGGGGCAGACTGTAAATCTGTTGGCCTTGCGCCTACGTTGGTTCGAATCCAACCTCCTCCACCAGATTGAATCAGCGCGTTTCCCCCGGGATTCGCGCGCGGTCGAAGGGTCGAAGGGCTCGC
>JAHCLE010000047.1 GCA_026125445.1 Burkholderiales bacterium | reverse complement strand
GGCGGCCGAGGAGTGCGGCATCCCGAAGATCGACGAGTTCAACCGCGGCGACAACTTCGGCAATGCCTACTTCCACATGAACCAGAAGCGGGGCGTGCGCTGGAGCGCCACCAACGCGTGGCTTCGCCCGGCCCTCTCGCGCCCCAACCTCACCGTGGCCACGAAGGCGCACGCGACGAAGTTGCGCTTCGAGCAGAGGGACGGCCGCCGGCGCGCGACCGGCCTCGACTACGTGGTCGAAGGGCAGGGGGCGATGTCGGCCACCGCCCGCAAGGCCGTGGTCCTCGCCGCCGGCGCCATCGGCTCGCCGCAGCTGCTGCAGCTCTCGGGAGTAGGCCCGGGACCGCTTCTCTCGCAATTCGGCATCCCGGTCTTCCACGAGATGGCGGGCGTGGGCGAGGACCTGCACGACCACCTGCAGATCCGCATGGTGTTCAAGGTTTCCAACACCACCACGCTCAACACCCGCGTGAACAGCCTCTGGGGCAAGGCGGCGATGGGACTGGAGTACCTCTTCTTCAAGACGGGCCCGCTCACCATGCCGCCGTCGCAACTGGGCGCCTTCGCGAAGAGCAACCCCGCGCAGCCCACGCCCAACATCGAGTGGCACGTGCAGCCGCTCTCGCTCGACAAGTTCGGCGACCCGCTGCACCCGTTCCCCGCCATCACGCCTTCCGTGTGCAACCTGCGGCCCACCTCGCGCGGCTGGGTGCGCATCACCTCCACGGATCCGCTGGCCCACCCCGAGATCATGCTCAACTACCTGTCGACGCCGGAGGACAGGCAGGTGGCGGCCGAGGGCATGCGCTTCACGCGCCGCATCATGGCGTCGAAGGCGCTCGCGAGGTTCTCGCCGCAGGAATGGCGCCCCGGCCCGGCGGCGGAGTCCGACGAGGCGCTCGTGAAGGCCGCGGGCGACCTGGGCACCACGATCTTCCACCCCGTCTCCACCTGCCGCATGGGACGCGACGAGACGGCGGTCGTGGACGAGCGCCTGCGCGTGCGCGGGATCGAGGGCCTTCGCGTCGTTGACGCGTCGATCATGCCGCGCATCACCTCGGGCAACACCAACGCCCCGTGCTACATGATCGCGGAAAAGGGAGCCCGAATGATCCTCGAGGACGACCGTTGAGCGGAAGGCAGCTCCTCATCGTCGCCGCGCTCGCGGCCGTCGGCGTGCTCGCGTGGGACTTGCTCCGCCCTTCGCCGCCCACGGAGGCGCCCGCGCCCGCGCCGGCTGCCAGGGCGCCCGCCGCCGCGCCCACGAGCGCGCCACCCTCCGCGGCCCCCCTCCTGCCCGGCCAGGTGAAGCTGGGTCCGAACTTCCTGCGCCCGCCCGTCTCGACGACCGTCACCGCCTCCCACCTCTCGCGGGATTTCGGCAACGCGACGGCGTGGAAGCCGATCTACGAGCGCCTGCGCAATACCGCGGAGGGCAACACGCCCGAGGGCCAGTACTTCCTCTACAGGATCCTGCGCGCCTGCGCCACGGTGGCAGACCGCAAGGGGGGCGGACAGCCGCGCCAGCAGAACCTCGCGCAGATCGAGGAGCGCCGCATGCAGATCGCCTCGAACTACGCCGAGGGCGACCCGCGCCGGGTGCAACGCCTGGAAGCCTACGACAAGGCCACGGCGGACCAGTGCGCGGGGCTCTCGGGCGTCACGGTCACCGAGGCCGAGCTCGCCCAGCTCCTCCGGGGCGCGCTCGACGGCGGCGACCCCAAGGCGAGGGCCTGGCAGATCGAGCAGGACATGTGGAACGAGCGCCGCGCGTCCAACACGCCGGGTCGGGCCGGCGCCACCCTCAGCGATTCCCAGTTCGCGGGCCTCCAGGAGGCGTTCAACTCCCGCGACCCGGAGGCCATCGCGATCGCCGGGCGGGTGCTCGCCAATTCCTTCCGCGACATCACGGTGCGGATCGGCCCGGACGGGGAACCCATCGAGAACCGCGCCTTCATGAACGCGGCACTCCTGCTCGCCTGCGAGTACGGCTACCCCTGCGGCGAGAACAACGCGCGCGTGCTCAACGCCTGCGCCTACCAGGGGCACTGCGGCGTGGCGAGCCTGCCGGACTACCTCTTCTACTACGGCTCCTCGCCCTACGACGCGCAGCTCCTCGACCGTTACCGCGGCATCCTTCGCCAGGCGGTGGACACCGGCAACTGGTCCGCGATCTCGATCGACCGGTCGAACCGATCGCCGAATCTGCCGTCCTACCCCTATCCCGGCCCGATGGGCGGGCGCTAGATCGATTTCCCCGAGCTCCAGGAGACACCATGCTCAAGTTCAACGTGAACGGCCGCGTCCACTCCCTGGACGTGGAACCCGAGATGCCGCTCCTCTGGGTCCTGCGCGACCAGCTGGGCCTTCTCGGCACGAAGTACGGCTGCGGCATCGGGCAGTGCGGATCCTGCACGGTGCTCATCGACGGCAATGCCGAGCGCGCGTGCCTCGTCACGGCCGCGGCCGCCGCGGGCAGGAAGGTCGTCACCATCGAGGGCCTGTCCAGGCCGGGCCTGCACCGCGTCCAGAAGGCGTGGATCGAGCACGAGGTGCCGCAGTGCGGCTACTGCCACACCGGCATGATCATGGCGGCCGCGGCGCTCCTCGCGAAGAAGCCGCGCCCCACGGATGCCGACATCGACGAGGGCATGACGAACCTCTGCCGCTGCGGCACCTACGCGCGCGTGCGCAAGGCCATCCACGCGGCGGCGGCCCCCGTGGCCACCGTCACGCCGGCGGCGAAGAAAGGCTGAGGAGGAAAGCCATGACCATCCGCTCCCCGCAGCGCCGCTTCTTCCTCAAGGCCTCCGCCGCCGTCGGCGGCGGGCTCGCTCTCGAATTCTCCATTCCCTTCGCCGCACAGGCCGCGAAGGGCGTTCCGCCCACCGAGGTCAACGCCTGGGTGGTGATCCACCCCGACGACCGCGTGGTGATCCGCATCGCTCGATCGGAAATGGGGCAGGGCACCCTCACCGCTCTCGCGCAGCTCGTGGCCGAGGAGCTCGACTGCGACTGGATGAAGGTCGGCACGGAGTTCGCCTCGCCGAACGAGCACGTCCGCCGCAACCGCGTCTGGGGCTCGATGTCCACGGGCGGCAGCCAGGGCGTGCGCGGCTCGCACGACTACGTGCGCAAGGCGGGCGCGGCCGCGCGCGAGATGCTCGTCGCCGCCGCCGCCGCGCAGTGGAAGGTGCCGGCGCAGGAGTGCACCGTGGACAAGGGCGTGATCACCCACGGCCCCTCGAAGCGGCGGCTGCGCTACGGGCAGGTGGCCGCGCAGGCGGCCAGCCTTCCCGCGCCCAAGGACGTGAAGCTTCGCGACCCGAAGGACTGGAAGATCGCCGGCAAGCCCGTGCGCCGCCTCGACATCCCGGACAAGGTGCTGGGCAAGCCCGTCTTCGGCGTCGACGTGACGCTGCCGGGCATGCTGCACGCGGCCATCGCGCAGTGCCCCGTCTTCGGCGGCAAGGTGAAGTCGGTGGACGATGCCGAGGCCCTGGCCATGCGCGGGGTGAAGAAGGTCGTGCGCGAGGACGATTTCGTGGCCGTCGTCGCCGACGGCTGGTGGCGCGCCGACCGGGCCCTGAAGAAGGTGAGGATCGAGTGGGACGCGGGCGAGTACGGCAAGGCATCGGATGCGACCATCGCGGCGATGTTCCGCGAAGGCCTGGCGGACCCGAAGATGATGGAAGCGAAGAAGGCGGGGGATGCCGCCGGGGCGCTATCGACGGCCGCGAAGGTCATCGAGGCCGAGTACGCCTCGCCCTACCTCAACCACGCCACGATGGAGCCGCAGGTGTGCACCGCGTGGGTGAAGCCCGACGGATTCGTCGAGGTGTGGACCTCGACCCAGAACGGCGAGGCCTCGCTCGCCGAGGCCGCGCGCACCGCCGGCGTCCCGCAGGAGAAGTGCGAGGTCCACAAGATGATGCTCGGCGGGGGCTTCGGCCGCCGCGGCGCGCCGCAGGACTTCGTGCGCCAGGGCGTGAAGATCGCCATGGCCATGCCCGGCAAGCCCGTGAAGCTCATGTGGTCGCGCGAGGAGGACATGCAGCACGGCTTCTACCGCCCGGCGAGCCTCGTGAAGCTGCGCGGGGGCCTGGACGCGCAGGGCCACCTCGTCGCCTTGGAGGCGAAGGTCGCCTGCCCATCCATCCTCGACACGGTCATGCCGGGCGCGCGCAAGGGCGGGGTGGACTTCACCGCCGTGCGCACGCTCTCCGACATGCCCTACGAGATCGCCAACCAGTTCGTGGGCTACGCGCTTCGCAACGGCCACGTGCCCACGGGCTTCTGGCGCGCGCCGGGGCAGCAGAACGGCGTCTACCGCGAGTGCTTCGTGGACGAGCTGGCGCACGCGGCGGGCAAGGATCCGCTCGACTTCCGCCTCGCGATGCTCAAGCCCGGCGAGAAGAACCGCCTGGTGCTGGAGGCGGCGGCCAAGGCCGCGGGATGGGGCACGTCGCTTCCCGCGGGCGTGGGGCGGGGCCTGGCGGTCGTGGAAGGCTTCGGGAGCTACGCCGCCGGCGTCGCGGAAGTCACGGTGGAGGCGAGCGGCGCCCTCAGGGTGCTGCGCTATGTGGTGGCCATCAACTCGGGGCACGTGGTGAACCCCGACACCTGCGCCGCGCAGGCCGAGAGCAACGCGGTCTACGGCCTGGGCGCGCTCTTCGAGGCCAACACGGTGAAGGACGGGCGCATCCAGGAATCCAACTTCCACGATTTCCCGCTGCCCATGATCGGCGACATGCCGAAGGTGGAGCTGGTCCTGGTGCCCACGGGCGACTTCTGGGGCGGGCACGGGGAGCCGGGGATCCTGCCCTTCCAGGCGGCGGTGCTGAACGCGGTCTTCGCCGCCACGGGCAAGCGCATCCGCACACTTCCGCTGCGCAAGGAAGACCTGCGCAAGGCCTAGCGGCGCGAGTGTGGAATAGTCGGTAGATTCGGCCTGCGGCGGGGGGTTATCCTTGACCTTCGCCCGGCCCATGGAACGGCCGGACCCTCGGGAAGGCCCGTCCTGCCCGGAATGACAACGGAGAGTCCACGATGAGCATCGGAAAACGCCCCCTTTTCGCGGCACTGGCCTGCCTCCTGCTGCTCTCGTCGTTGGCCGGACCCGCCGCGGCGCAACAGGGCGTCGTAGGCGGGGAGGGGCGACCCGTTCCCCTGATGGCGGACCCGAACCCGTCCACCCACCGGGTTCGCCCGCCCGCCGAAGCCGCCCTCCGCGCCGAAATGGGGATGCCGTCGGTGACGGCGACGATCAACGTCAACTTCATGAGCAGCGGCTCGATGTTCGGCAACCCCTGCGGGGCCTGGAGCGGGCCGGCCCAGTCCGCCTTCGCCTACGCCGCATCCCTCTGGGCCGCGAAGCTGCAGTCGCCCGTCACGATCACGGTGAACGCCTGCTGGGCGAGCCTGGGTCCCGGCGTCCTGGGCTCGGCCGGGCCGGTCACGTTCGCTCGGGATTTCGCGGGAGCGCCGCAGGCGGGAACCTGGTATCCGATCGCACTGGCGAATGCGCTGGCGGGTAGCGACCTCAACACTACCGGCGCGGAGATCAACGCCTCCTTCAGTTCGGCGTTCGTCCCCAACTGGTATTTCGGAACGGATGGCAACACGCCTTTCGGGCAGTACGACTTCGTTTCGGTCGTCATGCACGAGCTGGGCCACGGCCTGGGATTCCTGGGCAGCATGGACTACTCCGGCGGCGTGGGCTCGTGGGGCAGTGGAACCGCGTTCCCCTTCATCTACGATCGCTTCACGGAGAACGGATCCAACCAGGCGCTCATCACCGCCTTCGCCAACAACTCCACGGCGCTGGGTTCGCAACTCATCAGTAACAATCTCTTCTTCGATGGCCCCAATGCGAGGAGCGCGAACGGGAACACCCCGGCGGCACTCTATGCGCCGGCGACCTGGAACGACGGCTCCAGCTATTCGCACCTCGCGGAGAGCTTCAACAACACCCCGAACTCCCTGATGACATTCTCCCTGGCGAGCGGGGAGTCCAACCACGATCCGGGGCCGGTGGCGATGGGGATCCTGCAGGATTCCGGCTGGGCGCTGGCCTCCGTGCCCCCGTCGCCGGGCTCGCTCTCCCTCAACCTCACCAACACGCTCTCGAGCTTCCCGGTCACCACCGGCTCGACGGTCTTCTCCGTGAGCCGCTCGGGCGGCGCGTCGGGAGCCGTGACAGGAAACCTGGGCATCACGGGCGGCTGCACGCTCTCCGCCGCCAGCGTGTCGTTCGCGGACGGGTCGTTCACGGCCTCTCCCCTGACCGTCACCGCATCCGCGGGCACGGCGGTCGGCGGCGCCACCTGCACGATCACGCTCACGGCCGTGTCGCCGGCCACGCTGGGAACGCCCAGCACGCACAACATCGGCGTGTTCGTGCCTGACGCCATTCCGGACGCGTTCAGCTTCCCGAGCGCGAGCGGCGTGGTCCCCGAGACGCTGGTCACCTCGAACGCCGTCACGCCCACGGGCTTCAACGTGTCCACGACGATCTCGGTCGTGAACGGCGCCTACTCGATCGGCTGCACGGATACCTACGTCACCTCGGCTGGCACGATCAATCCGGGCGAGTCGGTCTGCGTGCGCCACAACGCGTCCGCGAGCTTCGGCGCGTCCTTCACCACGACGCTCACCATCGGCGGCGTGGGCGGCACGTTCACGAGCACCACGGTCTCGTCGCTGGGCAGCGCGCTTTCCAACGGCGTGGCGGTGACGAGCCTTTCGGGCACCGCGGGCTCCCCGACCTACTTCTACATCGACGTGCCGGCCTTCGCGACGAACCTCACCGTCCAGACCACGGCCGGTGGCCGCGGTTCCGACCTCAGCCTGTACGTCCGGCGCGACGGCGTGCCGACGACCCTCGTGCACGAATGCGCTTCGGCCACCGTCGGGACGACCGCCGAGCTCTGCTCGATCACGAACCCGCCGGCGGGCCGCTACTACATCCTGCTCTACGGCGCGGCCGCCTACAGCGGCGTGAACCTCACCGCGACCTACGTGGTGGTGGTGCCCGACACGACGCCGGACGCTTTCTCCTTCACGGCGCAGGCGGACGTGCCGACCGGGTCCCTTCGGACCTCCAACACCATCACGCCGGCGGGCTACAACACGGCGGCTGCCATCTCGGTGGCCAACGGCGAATACTCGATCGGCTGCAGCACCTTCACCGCCTCGGCGGGCACCATCAACCCGGGGCAGACGGTCTGCGTGCGCCACACCTCGTCGGGAAGCAACAGCACGACGGTGACCACGACGCTCACCATCGGCGGCGTGAACGGCACCTTCTCGAGCACGACGGTGGCGCCGCCGAATCCCGGGGCCCTGTCGCTGAACACGAGCGCCACGGCGGCGAGCATCACGACCTCGACCGGGTCCACGACCTTCGCGGTGGCGCGCACCGGAGGCACCCTGGGCGCCGTGAGCGGCAACCTCGGGGTGACGGGCGGCTGCACGCTGAGCGTGGCGAGCGTCTCCTTCGCCGACGGTTCCACGACGCCATCTCCCGCGACGGTGACGGTGTCGGCCGGCAGTGCGGCGGGGGGAGCGACCTGCATGGTCACGCTGACCGCCGTCGGTCCGGCGACCACCGGCGCGCCGAACGCGGTGTCGATCGCGGTGACGAATCCGCCGGCGGTGGGCACTGCCCTGTCCAACGGCGTCGCCGTGCTCAACCTTTCGGGCGCCACGGGAAGCGCCACCTACTTCTACATCGACGTGCCCTCGGGCGCCACGAGCCTCGTGGTGCAGACCTCGGGCGGCGGCCGCGGCGCGAACGCGGACCTCTTCGTGCGCCGCGACGCGGTGCCGACGACGGGGGCCTTCGACTGCGCCTCGGTGACATCGTCGTCCACGGAGACCTGCTCCTTCACCAGCCCGCCGGCGGGCCGCTACTTCATCCTGCTCCAGGGCACCGCTGCCTTCAGCGCCGTGAACCTGGTGGCGACCTTCGTGGCCGCCCCACCGCCCAGCCCGGGCACGCTGGCGCTCTCCCTGTCGTCGGCGAGCATCGTCGAGGGCACGGGATCCGCCAACTTTTCCGTGGCGCGAACGGGTGGCACGCTGGGCGCCGCCACGGGAAGCCTGGGTGTCTCCGGGGGTTGCACGCTGAGCGCGGCGAGCGTCGCGTTCGCCGACGGTTCCTCCACGCCGTCCCCCGCCACGGTCACCGTGTCCGCGGGTACGGCGGTGGCCGGCGGCACCTGCACCGTGACGCTCTCGGCGAGCGGTGCTTCCCTCGGCTCGCCCGGCACGCTCACGGTCTCGGTCACCAGCGCGGCCCCGCCGCCCACCGGCACGCCGCTTTCCAATGGCGTGGCGGTAACGGGGCTCGCGGGCGCGGCCGGCAGCTCGACCTACTTCTACATCGACGTACCCTCGGGCTCCTCCAGCCTGCTCGTGCAGACCTCGGGAGGGTCCGGCGGCAAGGGCGGGACGAGCAACGTGAACCTGTACGTGATGCGGGATTCCGTACCGACCACGAGCGTCTACGACTGCGCCTCCACGGGATCGGCGTCCACGGAGAGCTGCCCCTTCACGAATCCGCCGGCGGGACGCTACTTCGTCCTGCTCCACGGCGGCACGGCTTACAGCGCGGTCAACCTGGTGGCGACCTTCGTGGCGACACCGCCGCCCAACCCGGGCACGCTCGCGCTGAACCTCTCGGGCACGATGGCGAGCATGAGGGTGACGACGGGCTCGACGACCTTCTCGGTGACGCGATCCGGCGGCACGCTGGGCGCGGTGAGCGCGAACCTGGGCGTCACCGGCGGTTGCACGCTGAGCGCGCCGAGCGTGGCGTTCGCGGACGGCTCGACCACGCCCTCGCCGATCGCGGTGACGGTGTCGGCGGGCACGGCCATCGTGGGAGCCACCTGCACGGTGACACTGACGGCGGTGGGAGCCACCACCGGCTCGCCCTCGTCCCACTCGATCGCCATCACGTCCACGAAGGGCTGAAGACTGCCTGTCCAAGCGGGAGAAATCATGAGCAAGCGACGGAGCACGACCTGGATCCTCGGCCTCGCCCTGGCGGCGGCGCCTGCCTGGGCCGAGGTGACGGTGACCGAGGCCTGGGTGCGCGGCACGGTGCCCGGCCAGAAGGCCACGGGCGTCTTCATGAAGCTCAAGAGCACCGAGGACGTGTCGCTGGTCAACGCGGCCTCGCCCGCGGCGGGGATCGTCGAGATCCACGAGATGGTCATGCGCGACAACATCATGGCCATGCGCTCGATCGACGACGTGCCGCTGCCCGCCGGCAAGACGGTGGAGCTGAAGCCCGGCGGCCACCACGTGATGCTCATCGACCTCTTCAAGCCGCTGGCCAAGGGCGACAAGGTGCCTGTCACGCTCACCTTCGTGGGCAAGGGCAACAAGCGCACCAAGCTGGAGATCAAGGCGGAAGTGATGGCGCCCGGCGCCACCCCGATGCACAAGTAGCTCCCGCCGGTTCGCAGTCGCTGGATTTGCCGTGGCGCCGAGGTTATGCTTGGCGCCGCAAGGACGCGCACGGCCGCCCGAGGGAAGAGGGGCGGACCGAAGAACAAGACATAACCAGAACGAGAAAGGGAGACTCCCCGATGAGCGCCTCGATCCGTCACCTTGTCGCGGCGTTCTCCTCTGCCGCCCTCCTGTTCTCGGTTTCGGCGCCCGCCTTGGCGCAGGGCGAAGGAAGCGTCTCGCTCCCCCGCCCCATTCCCCTGATGGCGGAGCCCGACGCGTCCTTCCTGCGGGTGCCCCCGCCCCCGGAGACCGTCCAGGCGTTCCAGCAGGGCCTGATGGCCGTCCAGGCCACGGTAACCGTCAATTACCTTCCCGCCGGATCCACCAACGCCTTTGGTGACTCGTGCACGGCCTGGACCGCGCCGGCGCAGGCCGCCTTCACCTACGCGGCCAACCTGTGGGGAACAAAGCTGCAGTCTTCCGTCCCCATCGTCATCGAGGCCTGCTTCGCGACCCTTCCGGCGGGTGTCCTGGGGCACGCCGGGCCGTATACGACGACCATTTCCGGCACCCGCTACCCGATGGCGCTGGCCAATGCGATGAACGGAAGCGACCTCTCGCCTTCCTTCCCGGACATCGTCGCCGCGTTCAGCAACAACTTCACCTGGTACTTCGGCACCGACGGGAACACGCCGAGCGGGCAGTACGACTTCGTTTCCGTCGTGCTCCACGAGATCGGCCACGGCCTCGGGTTCACCGGCGGCATGAGCGTGGCCAGCGGCCAGGGCTCCTGGGGCGGCGGGGGGGCCTCCGCAATTCCCTATGCGTATGACCGTTTCACGGAAAACGCGGCCGGGCAGGACCTGATCAACACCGCCCTGTTCCCGAACCCCTCGGCGGCGCTCGCCACGCAGCTCACGAGCGGCGGCGTGTATTTCAACGGCGCCAATGCGAATGCCGCCAATGGCGGCGCGGACCCGCGGGTTCCCCTCTACGCACCGGCGACCTGGAACGGGGGATCCAGCTATTCGCACCTCGCGGAGAGTTTCAACACCTCCAGCGGGGGGGTCAACTCCCTGATGACCTATTCGCTGCCCAGCGGCGATTCCATCCATGATCCCGGTCCGGTGACGCTGGGAATCTTCCGGGACCTGGGGTGGACACTGGTGGCCGCCGCCCCGACGCCGGGATCCCTGTCCCTCAACCTGACCGGCACGGCCTCCAGCATCGCGGTCACCACCGGGTCGACCTCGTTCTCGGTGAGCCGCACGGGCGGCACTTCGGGGGCGGTGAGCGGAAACCTGGGCGTCACCGGCGGCTGCACGCTGAGCGCGGCCAGCGTTTCCTTCGCCGACGGCTCGACGACCCCGTCGCCTGCGACCGTCACGGTCTCCGCGGGCTCCGCCGCGGGAGGCGCCACCTGCACCGTCTCGCTCGCCGCGGTGTCGCCGGCCACGACCGGCACGCCCAGCGCGCACGCCGTCAGCGTGGTCGTGCCCGACACGACGCCGAACGCCTTCGGCTTCACGAGCCAGACCGGGCTGGTGCCCGAGACGACCGTCACCTCCAACACGATCACGCCCGCGGGCTACAACACGGCCGCGGCGATCTCGGTGGCGAACGGCACCTATTCGATCGGCTGCTCGGAGGCGGGTTTCACCTCCACCGCCGGAACGATCACTCCCGGCCAGTCGGTGTGCGTGCGCCACAACGCTTCCGCGGGCTTCGGCGCGACGGTCACGACGACGCTCACCATCGGCGGCGTGGCCGGCTCGTTCTCGAGCACGACCGTCGCCTCGCTCGGCACGGCGCTGTCCAACGGCGTCGCGGTGAACAACCTGGCGGGCGCATCGGGCAGCTCGACCTACTACTACATCGACGTGCCGTCGGGCGCCGCGAGCCTCAACGTCGTCACTTCCGTCGGCGGGCGCAGCACCGACCTCAACCTGTACGTGCGGCGCGACGGCGTTCCGACGACCCTCGTCCGCGACTGCGCGTCGGCCACCGTGGGAACGACGGCGGAAACCTGCACGTTCACGAACCCGCCGGCGGGACGCTACTACATCCTGCTCGCGGGCATGGCCCCCGCCGGGTACGGCGGCGTGAGCCTCACGGCGACCTACGTGGCCTCGACGGGGAGCCCGGGCGAGCTGTCGATGAACCTGACCGGCACGGCAGGGAGCATCGCGGCGGGTGGCGGCTCGACGACGTTCGCGGTGGTGCGAACAGGGGGAACCTCTGGCGCGGCCACCGCCAACCTGAACGTGCTCGGCGGATGCACGCTGGGCACCGCGAGCGTCTCGTTCGCGAGCGGTTCCTCGACGCCGTCGCCGGCGACGGTGACGCTGTCGTCCGGCACGGCGTCGGGCGGCGGCAGCTGCACGGTGGGGATGTCGGCAACGGGGGCGAACCTGTCACTCTCGGCGCCGGTCGGGTTCTCGGTGACGATCACGGGCACCACGCCGCCGCCGCCTTCGTCGACGCCGCTTTCCAACGGCGTGGCGGTGACGGGGCTCGCGGGCGCGACAGGCAGCTCGGCCGACTTCTACATCGACGTGCCCGCAGGGGCGACGAGCCTCGTGATAGTGACGAGCGGGGGCACCGGCGACGTCGACCTCTTTGTGCGCCGCAATCTCGTCCCGGATCGCGCCAACGGCCTCTATGACTGCGGCTCGGGCGGGGGGACGAACGCGGAGGACTGCTCGTTCACCAATCCGCTGGCCGGCCGCTACCACATCCTGCTCTACGGGTGGGCGGCCTACAGCGGGGTGAGCCTGACGGCGACCTACGTGGCGCCGACGGGGAGCCCGGGCGAGCTGTCGCTGAACCTGACCGGGACGGCGGGGAGCATCGCCGCGGGGACGGGCTCGACGACGTTCGCGGTGGCGCGCACGGGCGGCACCTCGGGGGCCGCGACCGGGAACCTGAGCGTGATCGGCGGGTGCACCTTGAGCCCGGCGAGCGTTTCCTTCGCCAGCGGTTCTTCGACGCCCTCGCCGGCGACGGTGACGCTCTCCGCGGGAACGGCCGTGGGCGGGGGAAGCTGCTCGGTGGGGCTTTCGGCCACGGGAGCCGCCCTCTCCATGACCCTGCCGGTCGGGTTCATGGTCACGGTCACGGGCGCGGCGCCGCCGCCCCCGGCGACGCCGCTGTCCAACGGCGTGGCGGTGACGGGGCTTTCGGGCGCGACGGGCAGCTCGGCGCATTTCTACATCGACGTGCCGTCGGGCGCGACGAGCCTGGTGGTGCAGACGGCGGGAGGCAGCGGCGGCCGCGGGGACACGAGCAACGTGAACCTGTACGTGCGGCGCGACGCCACGCCGACGACGGGCGCGTACGACTGCGCCTCGACGGGCGCGACGTCGACCGAGAGCTGCCCGTTCACGAATCCCGCGGCGGGGCGCTACTACGTTCTGCTGTACGGAGCGGCGGCCTACACGGGCGCGAGCGTCGTGGCGACCTACACCGCCGCGCCGCCCCCGAGCCCGGGCGAGCTGTCGCTGAACCTGACCGGGACGGCGGGGAGCATCGCCGCGGGGACGGGCTCGACGACGTTCGCGGTGGCGCGCACGGGCGGCACCTCGGGGGCCGCGACCGGGAACCTGAGCGTGATCGGCGGGTGCACCTTGAGCCCGGCGAGCGTTTCCTTCGCCAGCGGTTCTTCGACGCCCTCGCCGGCGACGGTGACGCTCTCCGCGGGAACGGCCGTGGGCGGGGGAAGCTGCTCGGTGGGGCTTTCGGCCACGGGAGCCGCCCTCTCCATGACCCTGCCGGTCGGGTTCATGGTCACGGTCACGGGCGCGGCGCCGCCGCCCCCGGCGACGCCGCTGTCCAACGGCGTGGCGGTGACGGGGCTTTCGGGCGCGACGGGCAGCTCGGCGCATTTCTACATCGACGTGCCGTCGGGCGCGACGAGCCTGGTGGTGCAGACGGCGGGAGGCAGCGGCGGCCGCGGGGACACGAGCAACGTGAACCTGTACGTGCGGCGCGACGCCACGCCGACGACGGGCGCGTACGACTGCGCCTCGACGGGCGCGACGTCGACCGAGAGCTGCCCGTTCACGAATCCCGCGGCGGGGCGCTACTACGTTCTGCTGTACGGAGCGGCGGCCTACACGGGCGCGAGCGTCGTGGCGACCTACACCGCCGCGCCGCCCCCGAGCCCGGGGACGCTGTCGCTCAACACGGCCAGCACCGCGTCGAGCATCGCCGCGGGGACGGGCTCGACGACGTTCGCGGTGGCGCGCACGGGCGGCACCTCGGGGGCCGCGACCGGGAACCTGAGCGTGATCGGCGGGTGCACGCTGAGCACGGCGAGCGTTTCCTTCGGCGACGGTTCCGCCGTGGCAGTGCCGGTCTCGGTGACGCTGTCGGCGGGCACGGCGACCGGCGGGAGCACCTGCACGGTGACGCTCTCCGCCACCGGTGCGACGCTGGGGACTCCGAACACGCTCGCGGTGTCGGTGGCCGGCGCGGCGCCTCCGCCTCCGTCCACGCCGCTTGCCAATGGCGTGGCGGTGACGGGGCTCGCGGGCGCGACGGGCAGCTCGACGTACTTCCACATCGACGTCCCACTGTCCTCCAGCCTCGTGATCCAGACGGCGGGCGGCAGCGGCGGGCGCGGGGACACGAGCAACGTGAACCTGTATGTGCGGCGCGACGCCGTGCCGACCCCGAGCGCCTACGAATGCGCGTCGACGAACGCGACCTCGACGGAGAACTGCACGTACATCAGCCCGCCGGCGGCGCGCTATCACATCCTCCTCTACGGCGCGGCGGCATACACGGGCGTGAGCGTGCAGGCGACCTTCGTGGCGTTGACGGGAAGCCCCGGGGCGCTGTCGCTGAACCTCTCCGGGACTGCGGGCAGCATCGCCGCGGGGTCGGGCTCGACGACTTTCTCGGTGGTCCGCAGCGGGGGCACTTCGGGCCCCGCGACCGGAAACCTCAACGTGATCGGCGGTTGCACGCTGAGCACGGCGAGCGTGGCTTTCGCGGACGGCTCCTCGACGCCGTCCCCGGCCACCGTGACGCTCTTCGCGGGGTCGGCCGCGAGCGGCGGCAGCTGTACCGTCGGCCTGTCGTCGGTCGGTGCGACCCTGGCCAGCGGCGCGCCGGTCGGGTTCTCCGTCACGATCACCGGAGGCACGCCGCCGCCTTCGACGGGCACGCCGCTCGCCAACGGAGTCCCGGTGAACAACCTGTCGGGAGCCACGAGCAGCGTCGCGTACTACTACATCGACGTGCCGGCGGGCGCCACGAACCTGCTCATCCAGACGACGGGGGGGACCGGCGACGTCGATCTCTTCGTGCAGCGCGACACGCCGCCCACCTCCGGGCCCTACGACTGCACCTCCACCTCCCTCACGACCACGGAGATCTGCTCGTTCCCGAGCCCGACCGCGGGGCGCTACTTCATTGCCCTGTTCGGCTATTCGGCGTTCAGCGGGGTGAGCCTCCAGGCGAGCTACCTGTCACCGGTGCCGTCGGGCTGCACCACGGCCGCCACGACCCTCGTCCCCCTGTCCGGAAGCCAGCAGGCGCTTCTCGGCCTGAGGGCCGGTGAATCGACGGCCGTTGCAATCGACCTGGGTGCGTTTCCGCTGACCCGCGCCGAGTACGTAGCGCAGGTCGTCGAGACCGCCTCGAGCTTCGGGGCCGACATCCAGTTCACGGTCTCCAACTGCCCCGGGGACTTCAACGCGGGCGTGGCTCTCGGAGCGGCCTGCGCGAACCACACGAGCGCCATGGGCGGGACGATGTACTTCAAGGCGGGCGCGCCTTCGGCAACGAGGCTGCCGACGTGCTGGCTTCCCCCGGGGACGACGACGGCGTACTTCAACATCCGTCCCATCATGCGGCCCACGCCGTCGCCTCCCGGCGCGGCCGGGACCCCGAGCTGCCCGGTCGGCCAGACGTGCCAGTTCCAGATGGCCGTGACCCGATGATGCCCTGACGGGCGGGTAGCTTCAGGAGGCCTTCGCGGCCACGTGGCTCATCGCGTGCTCCGCGATGGCCGTGATGGTGAGGCTGGGGTTCACGCCGGGATTGGCCGGCAGGGTCGAGCCGTCGCACACCAGCAGGTTCTCGTAGCCGAAGACGCGGTTGCGGGCGTCGACCACGCCGGTGGACGCGTCGCGCCCGATCGCGGCGCCGCCCAGGATGTGGGCGGTGGACGGGATGTTGGCCAGGGCCTCGAGGACCATGCTCTGCGCGAGTCCGCCGGTGCGCTTCGCGAGCCACAGCGCGGCGCGATTGCCCGCGGCGATGTAGGTGGGGTTGGGCTTTCCCTCGTCCTGCTCCGTCGTGAGCGAGACCCCGCCGAAGGGCCCGAGGCGCGCGCGGAAGCGCAGCGCGTTGTCCAGCGACTGCATCACCAGGATGATGAGCGTGCGCCGCGACCAGCCGAAGGGCCATGCCTTGCGCAGGAAGCGGATCGGGTGGCGCAGGACCGCTCCCGCGAGGCGAAGCGGCCGCGTGAGACGCGTTCCCCGGCCCACGAGCAGCGTCGTGAGCGACGACATGAAGTCGCCGTGCTTGCCGTAGGTGACGAACTCGATGTGCGTGTCGGGGTCCGGGTGGATGCTCGCGCTGATCGCCACGTCGTTCCAGGGCGCGAGGCGGTCGTCCGGCAGCGTCACGGCGAGCAGCGATTCGCTGTTGGTGCGCACGAGGTGCCCCAGCCGCGGGCTGAGCGCCGGCAGCGACCCGCGCAGCTTGCAGCCCGCGAGGAGACGGTTGGTCCCGAGCGCCCCGGCGGAGACGACGACGCCCTTCGCGGTGAAGGTGCGCCGGTCCCTTCGCAGCCACGCGCCCGGGCGCGCGGTCTCGACCACGTACCCGTCGGAGCCGTCGGCCGCCCCGGCCGGGCGGATGTCCGTGACCTCGCGGTCCGCGATCACCGCGGCGCCGCGCCGCTCGGCGAGCCACAGGTAGTTCTTCACCAGCGTGTTCTTCGCGCCCACCCTGCAGCCCACCATGCAGGCGCCGCAGCGGATGCAGCCGGTGCGCTCCGGGCCCTCGCCGCCGAAGAAGGGGTCCGGCACGGTGTCCCCGGGCTTGCCGAAGTAGACCGCGCAGGAGGTGCGAACGAACGACTGCGGCACGCCCAGCTCGCCGGCGAGCTCGCGCAGCAGCTTCTGCCCGTCGCTGTCGTGCGGCACCGGCGTCGACCCGAGCATCCGCTCGGCCGTGGCGTAGTGGGGCTCGAGCGCGGCGGACCAGTCCTCGCCCGCGGGCCACTGCGGGTGCGCGAAGAAGGCGGGCTTGGCGCGGTAGAGGGTGTTGGCGTAGACGAGGCTTCCGCCACCCACGCCCGAGCCGCTGGCGATGAAGACGTCGCGGAAGACGCTCATGCGGAGGATGCCGCGAAGCCCCAGCGCCGGGGCCCAGAGGAAGCGGCGGAGGTTCCACGTGCTGGCCGCGAAGTCCTCGTCGCGGAAGCGCCGCCCGCACTCCAGCACCGCGACCCGGTAGCCCTTCTCCGCGAGGCGCAGCGCGCTCACGCTGCCGCCGAAGCCGGAACCGACGACGATCCAGTCGAAATCCATCGGCTCAGGCGCCGACCAGCTCCCGCACGTGCGCGGCGACGCTGCGAGAAAGCGCGTGCAGGTGGTAGCCGCCCTCGAGGAGCGAGATCACGCGTCCCTGGCAGTGCCGGTGCGCGACCTGGACGATCTCGCGCGTCACCCACGCGTAGTCGCTCTCCACCCAGCGCATGCCGGCCATGTCGTCGGCCTGGTGGGCGTCGAAGCCGGCGGAGACGTAGATGAGCTGCGGGCAGAAGGCGTCCAGCGCGGGCATCCAGTACTCCTGCACCGCCGCGCGCAGGTTCTCGCCCGTGGCGCCCGCGGGCAGGCCCACGTTCACCATGTTCAGGCCCTTGGGCTCGTCGCCCTGGAAGGGATAGAGACCGCGCTGGAAGGTGGAGGCCATGAGCACGCGCGGGTCGGCGGCCAGGATGTCCTCGCTCCCGTTGCCGTGGTGGACGTCGATGTCGATGAGCGCCACGCGCTCCAGCCCGTGGAAATCGAGCGCGTGCCGGATGCCGACGGCGGCGTTGTTGAAGAAGCAGAACCCCATCGGGGCATCGCGCGTGGCGTGGTGCCCGGGGGGGCGCACGGCGCAGAAGGCGCTTCGCACCTCGCCCTTGAGCACCAGGTCGGTGGCGAGCACCGCCGCGCCCGCCGAGCGCAGGGCCGCCTTCACGGTGTGCGGGTTCATCGAGGTGTCCGGGTCCACGTGCACGTACCCCTCCTTCGGGGAAGCGGCGAGGATCTCCATGACGTGGTGGGCGGTGTGGGCCCGCTCCAGCTGCTCGACGGTCGCGACGGGAGCGTCGTAGGGAATCAGCAGGCTCATCAGCCCCTGCGCGAGCAGGTGGTCCGAGATGGCGTCCAGCCGTTCCGGGCATTCCGGGTGGCCCTCGCCCATCTCGTGGAGCAGGCAATCCCGGTGGGTGATCCAGGCGCAAGGCATCTTTTTTCGAAACTCCTCCTCATCCCATCCTAGTCGGGCGGCTGCTTTCCGGCCTTGCGCGGCGTCAATTGAGTCGGAGGGGCGAAAAGGGGGGGCTGGGGATACGCCGATCGCGATCCTGGGCAGGCAAGCGTGACCGTCGGATGGGTGCCCGGAAAGTCGAAGTCCGCGTAGTCGTCGTCGAGTGCGCGCACAGGCACGGCGCGTCCAAGGACGGGCGGGCGAGGGAGGAAGCGTTCCCGCATCCATGGCGCGCGACCGTCTAGGTTGGCCAAGCGCAGCGCCGCCAACATTGGATGGGTAAATAGTTCGGGCACGACGTGTTTGGCGGGCCCGAACTATTTGGGCACCCATCCGGACGGTCACGTTTGCGCGCCCTGGATGCGGGGACGCTTCCTCCCTCGCCAGCCTACCCCCCTCGACACGCTAGAATCACGCTCTCGACGACGCGTTCCACCCCAAGCCAATGACCGTGATCACCGACCGCAAGGCCTTCGACAAGGGCGCCACGCCCATCCTCGCCACGGATGCGAAGCGCCTGCCCAAGTTCCTGGACAAGCTCTCGCCCACGCAGCGCCGCTGGGTGCAGGCGAGCGACTTCACCGGCCGCCCGCACACGCATTGCGCGGTTCCGGGCGCCAAGGGCGACGTCGAGCTGGTGATCGTCGGCGTGCGCGACGCGGACGATCCGTGGGCGCTCGCGAGCCTGCCGCTCAAGCTCCCCGCCGGGCGCTATGCGCTCGGCAAGGGGCCGGTCACGATCGGCGAGGACAAGGCCGCCTTCGGCTGGGCGCTGGGCAGCTACCAGTTCACGCGCTACCGCAAGGCGCGCCGCAAGCCCGCGGACCTGCAGCTCGAGCCCGGCTCGCGGGTGGCGCAGGCCCTGGGCCTCGCGGACGCCGTGAAGCTCGTGCGCGACCTCGTGAACACGCCCGCCGAGGACATGGGCCCGGCGGAGCTCTCCGACGTGGTGCGCGAGCAGGCCGACCTCTTCGGCGCCGAGTTCGACGAGTGGGTGGGCGACGAGCTCCTCGCGCAGAACTTCCCCGCGATCCACGCCGTGGGCCGCGCCGCCGCGCGACCGCCGCGGCTGCTCGAGCTCAACTGGGGCGATCCGAAGCACCCGCGGCTCGCCATCGTGGGCAAGGGCGTTTGTTTCGACACGGGCGGGCTCGACATCAAGGGCGCCGAGGGCATGCGCCTCATGAAGAAGGACATGGGGGGTGCCGCGCACGCGATCGCGCTCGCGCGCCTGGTGATGCAGCGGAAGCTCCCCTACCGGCTGCAGCTCCTGGTGCCGGCCGTGGAGAACGCGATCTCCGGCAACGCCTACCGCCCCGGCGACGTCATCCGCACCCGCGCCGGCCACACCATCGAGATCGGCAACACGGACGCCGAAGGGCGCGTGGTGCTCGCCGACGCGCTCGCCTACGCCGTCGAGGAAAAGCCGAAGCTCGTGATCGACTTCGCCACCCTCACGGGCGCCGCCCGCGTGGCGCTGGGGCCGGAGCTGCCGGCGATGTTCGCCAACGACGACAAGCTCGCGGAGAAGCTCCTGGCCGCGGCCGAGGCGGTCGAGGACCCGATCTGGCGCCTGCCGCTGTGGCGC
Organism: Burkholderiales bacterium; assembly: GCA_026125445.1. GTDB lineage: Bacteria > Pseudomonadota > Gammaproteobacteria > Burkholderiales > Usitatibacteraceae > FEB-7. The sequence continues at coordinate 1,814 of JAHCLE010000047.1, read as the reverse complement.
AACTACCGGCGCCTCTTCGAGAGCGAGGTCGCGGACTTCAACAACTCCGGCAAGGGCGGATTCGCCGGCGCCATCGTGGGCGCGCTCTTCCTGGACTGGTTCGTCCCCGAATCCACGCCCTGGGCCCACTTCGACACCTACGCGTGGAACGACGCCTCGCGTGCCGGGCGCCCGCTGGGCGGCGACGCGATGGGGCTGCGCGCGGCGCTCGCGGCGCTGGAGTAGGCGGGCGCCGAACTCCCGGGCGATGAAGCGCTGGGCCATCGGCCTCGCGGTCGTCCTCGCGGTGTCCGCCGGGGGGCTCTACTGGCTCTACACCTCGCTCGACTTCGTGGTGAAGGCCACGATCGAGCGCTTCGGGCCGGACATCGTGGGCGCCCCCGTGAGCGTGCGCTCGGTGAGCATTTCCGCGGCCGACGGCCGTGGCCTGCTGCGCGGCATCGAGATCGGCAACCCGCCAGGCTACTCCTCGCCGCGCGCGCTTCGCGCCGCCACGATCGCGGTCGGCATCGACCCGTCCACGATCGCGCGCGACGTGGTGGTGATCCGCGACATCCTCGTCGACTCCCCGGAGATCGCCTACGAGGTGCGGGGCGGGACCAACAACCTGGAGGCGATCCGCCGCCATATCGCGGCCTACGTCGAGCGCTCGGGCGAAGGGGAGGGCGGCAGGGCCGCGCCGTCCGGCCGCTCCCCCGGCCGGCGCTACGTGATCGGCCGCATCACGCTGCGCGGCGCCAGGGTCACCATGACCAACCCGCTCCTCAAGGGCGGGGGCCTCACGTTCAACCTCCCGGACGTGGACCTGCGCGACGTGGGCAAGCGCTCGGGCGGCGTCACCGCAGCGCAGGCCGCCTCCATCGTCACCAGCGCCCTCGTGGCGCGTATTGCCCAGAGCATCCTCACCAACGCGGAGGCCCTCCGCCGAGGCGGCGTGGACGGCGCCCTCGACGCCCTTCGCGGCCTCGTCCGCTAGCCGGGACGGCGTTTACAAGGCGGGTCGCAGTTGCGTAGAGTCGGCGGCTCGAGGGCGACGACAGCCCGCCGGACGGGGAGACGCACGTGGGAAGCGTGATCGACCGCATCGTTCCGCAACGCTACTGGGCGTGGACCGCCTTCGGCCTCGCGGCCGTGGCGTGCTTCGCCCTCACGGGGCTCTCGCCGCTCTGGTTCTGGCCGGCCGGGATGTTCGCGGCGCTCTGGCTGGTGGGGCTCGTGGACTACGCGCAGCCGCAGCAGGCCATCCGGCGCAACTACCCGGTGCTCGCGCACTTCCGCTTCTTCTTCGAGTACATCCGGCCCGAGATCCGGCAGTACTTCATCGAGGCCGACAACGACCACACGCCGTTCTCGCGCCAGCAGCGCTCCATCGTCTACCAGCGCGCCAAGGGAGTCGTGGACAAGCGCCCCTTCGGCACGCAGATGGACTTCTACGAGCCGCACTACGAGTGGATCAACCACTCGATCGCGCCGGTCGAGATCGGGAGCCACGATTTCCGCATCGCGATCGGCGGGAGCCGGGTCGCAAGGCCCTACTCGGCGAGCGTCTTCAACATCTCGGCCATGAGCTTCGGGGCGCTCTCGGCCAACGCGGTGCTGGCGCTCAACGAGGGCGCGCGGCGCGGGAAGTTCTTCCACGACACGGGCGAGGGCTCCATCTCGCGCTACCACCGCGAGCCGGGCGGCGACCTCGTCTGGGAGATCGGCAGCGGCTACTTCGGCTGCCGCGACGACTCGGGGCGCTTCAACGAGGAGCGCTTCGTGGCCAACGCCACCTCCGACCAGGTGAAGATGATCGAGGTGAAGCTCTCGCA
>JAHCLE010000469.1 GCA_026125445.1 Burkholderiales bacterium | reverse complement strand
CTCATCTGCGTGAACCTGCAGACGAGCTTCCTCACGCCGCCCTTCGGCTGGGCGCTCTTCTTCCTGAAGGGAGTGACCCCGCCCGAGGTGAGCACGCGCCAGATCTACCTCGGCGTGATCCCCTTCATCGGGATGCAGGTCCTGGCGCTGGTGCTGGTCTTCCTCTTCCCGGCGCTGGCGCTCTGGGCGCCGAAGGCGATCGGCTGGTGACGTCGGGGACGGGTGCGGGACCCGTCCCCCTCTTTCACCATCCGGCGACGGCGCCGTCGGAGCGGGGATCCGCGGCGCCGGAGATGACGCCCGCGCCGTCGCGCACCAGCGCCCCGGCGTGGCCCACGAAGTCGGAGAAGGGCTCGATCACCTCGACGTCGTGGCCGGCCGCGCGCAGCTGCGCGATCACGGCCTCGTCCAGGCGCGATTCCACCTTGAGGCTCACGCTCATCGTTCCCCAGGTGCGGCCCAGGAGCCAGCGCGGCTTGGTGACGGCCTGTTGCAGGTCGTCGCCGAACATCGCGAAGCGGGAGAAGACGGCGGCCTGGCTCTGCGGCTGGCCGTCGCCGCCCATGTTGCCGTAGACCATCGTGCGCCCGTCGGCGAGCCTGGCGAGCGCCGGGTTGAGGGTGTGGAAGGGCTTGCGTCCCGGCTCGAGCGCCAGGTGAGAGGCGGGATCGAGCAGGAACGAGCTGCCGCGGTTCTGCCAGCCGACGCCCGTGTCCGCGAGCACGACGCCGGAGCCGAACTCCCAGTAGACGCTCTGGATGTAGCTCACCATCCGGCCCTCGGCGTCGGCCGCGCCCATCCAGACCGTGTCGCCCTGGACGGGCGGCTCGGGCCAGGGGCGCGCGCGGGCCGGATCGATGGCGGCGGCGCGCTCGGCCAGCGCCGCGTCGGTCAGGAAGGACCACGGATCGACCTTCATCGCCGCGGGGTCGCAGACGTGGCGGTTCCTCACCAGGAAGGCCTGCTTGGTCGCCTCCACGAGCCCGTGCACGTGCTCGAA
>JAHCLE010000468.1 GCA_026125445.1 Burkholderiales bacterium | reverse complement strand
CGCCTCGAGCGCCCCGGCACGGTGTGGCAGCGCATCGGCAGCAGCATGCCGAAGAAGGTGGGCGACATCGGCTTTCCGATCGTCCCGCACCCGCGCGACGCGAACACGGTGTGGGTGTTCCCCATGGACGGCAGCACCGTGTGGCCGCGCACGAGCCCCGGCGGCAAGCCCGCGGCCTACGTCACGCGCAACGCCGGAAGGACCTGGAAGCGCCAGGACGCGGGCCTGCCGAGGAGCCAGGGCTGGCTCACGGTGAAGCGCCAGGCCATGGGCGCGGATTCCCACGACCCCGTGGGCGTGTACTTCGGCACGACGAGCGGGGAAATCTGGGCGAGCCGCGACGAGGGCGGCAAGTGGGCCTGCATCGCGCGCCACCTGCCGGAGATCTACGCGGTCGAGGCGGTCGAGCTCGCGCGGTGAAGGTCTTCATCCCCACGCCGCTTCGCTCCTACACGGGCGACCGCAGCGAGGTCGAGGCGGCGGGCAACACGATCGCGGAAGTGCTCGCGGACCTGGACCGGAACTATCCCGGCATCCGCTTCCGCATGATCGACGAGCAGGACGCCATCCGGCGGCACATCCGCATCTGGGTGAACAAGGACGAGGCGCGCGCGCTGGACGTGCCGGTCCGGCCGGCGGACGAGGTGATCATATTCCAGGCGTTGAGTGGAGGGTAGGTCCATGAAGAATCCTGTCGGAGCCTGAGGCCATGGGAATCCTGCGCAACATCCTCGCCGTCGTCGCCGGCGTTCTCGTCGGGGGCGCCGTCAACATGGCGCTCGTCGTCGTCGGTCCGCAGCTCATTCCGCCGCCTGCGGGCGCGGACATGACGACGGCGGAGGGGCTTGCCGCCGCGATGCCGCGTCTCGGGGCGCAGCACTTCGTCTTCCCGTTCCTCGCGCACGCGCTCGGGACGCTCGCGGGCGCACTCACCGCCTACCTGGTCGCTGCCACCTGGCGGCTGGGCATCGCCCACTTCGTCGGCGCGTTCTTCCTGGCCGG
>JAHCLE010000467.1 GCA_026125445.1 Burkholderiales bacterium | reverse complement strand
GGTCGTGCTCTCCGTCACCGAGGGCGAGGACAAGCCGCTCAAGTACCCCGACATGTTCGCGGCGGCCGACCTCATGCTCCTCAACAAGTGCGACCTGCTGCCGCATCTCTCCTTCGACGCCGAACTTTGCGAGGCCAACGCCCGCCGCATCAATCCTTCCATCCAGGTGCTCCGCGTCTCGGCGCTCAAGGGCGAGGGTCTCGACGCCTGGCTCAATTGGGTGAAGGGCGCGGCGCGCGAGGCACGAGCCCGCCGCGTGCGCGGGGCCGTCGGCGTCGGGTGCGGCGCCCACTGCACCTGCGCCTAGCCGGCCCGGAATCCTCCGTCGCCTCCATGGACACCGTCGAAAGCCCCGTCGCCCAGCGCCAGCGCGTGCGCGTGCGCGGCACCGTGCAGGGCGTGGGCTTCCGCCCGTTCGTGTGGCGGCTGGCCCACGAGCTCGGCCTCGACGGCTGGGTCCTCAACGACGCCGAAGGGGTGCTCGCGGAAGTGCAGGGCGCGCCCTTCGCGCTCGCCGAGTTCCTGCGCCGCGTGGCCTCCGACGCGCCGCCGCTCGCGCGCGTCGACGCCGTGGAGCACGAGGCGCGTCCATTGGAGGATGGCGGAGGATTCGCAATCGCCGAAAGTCGCGGCGGCACGGCCACCACGGCGGTGACCCCGGATGCCGCCACCTGCCCGGCCTGCCTTGCCGAGCTCTTCGACCCCGCGGACCGGCGCTACCGGTACCCATTCATCAATTGCACCCACTGCGGGCCGCGCTTCACCATCACGCGCGGCGTCCCCTACGACCGCCCGCGCACCACGATGGCGCCCTTCGCCATGTGCCCGGCCTGCGCGCGCGAGTACGCCGACCCGGCCGACCGGCGCTTCCACGCCCAGCCCGACGCGTGCGCCGTGTGCGGACCTCGCCTCGTACTGCTGGGGGAGCACGGAGAGCCTCTCGAGGCGGCCGACCCCATCGCGACGGCGCTCGCGAAGATGCGCGCGGGCAAGGTGGTGGCC
>JAHCLE010000466.1 GCA_026125445.1 Burkholderiales bacterium | reverse complement strand
CTCCCACGCCTTCGTGTCGTAGCCGGTCGCCCCCGACGTGATGTTGGCGTTGACCGCGCCCGTGGCCATGGCCTGGGCGAGTTCCGCCGCCTGGATGGTCACCGGCTGGGCGCCGGCGAGTTCGGCGATGCGCGAGATCATCGGGTTGTAGGCGCGCAGCTTCAGGCCCTTCATGTCGGCCACGGAGTTCAGGGGCTTCGTGGAGTAGATGCCCTGCGGCGGCCAGGGCACCGTGTAGAGGATCACCAGGCCCTGCTTGGCGAAGCGCTCCTCGGTCGCCTTCTTCGAGACCTGCCAGAGCTTGGCGGACTCGGCGTAGCTGGTGGCGAGGAACGGCACGGAGTCGATGCCGAAGATCGGGTCCTCGTTGGAGTAGCCCGAGATCAGGATCTCGCCGATCTGCGCCTGCCCGCCCTGCACGGCGCGCTTGATCTCGTTCGCCTTGAAGAGCGAGGCGGCGGGGTGCACCGTGATCTTGAGCTTGCCGGCGGTGGCCTTCTCGACGTCGGCGGCGAACTGGACGATGTTCTCGGTGTGGAAGTTGGTCGCGGCGTACGGCGTGGGCATGTCCCACTTGGTCTGGGCGGCGGCGGTCGCGGCGAAGGCGACGGCGGCGGCCGCGACGAATCCCTGCATGCGCTTCATGTGACGGGTCTCCTCGGGTGGGGGCTTGGACGGGACTGCCATTACAGCGTCAACCGGGGGACGCTAGCAAGGGCGGTTGCCCATGTCAACAATTTGCTGATAATTTGTCGGCAAATCGCGGCCCCCCCCGGCGCCGCGCCCCCCGGAGGAGCCATGAAGCCCCGCAGCCACGCGAAGCGCGCACCGCCCCTGGCGCCCCCCCGGATCGTCTCCTCGGCTCACCTGGCCGTGGGGCGGGGCGCGGAGGTCTCGGAGTTCGAGTACGGGATGATCATCTGCGGCCACGCCTTCCACCGCTGGATCGTGCGCTGCATGGCCGCGGCCGGCATGAAGGACCTCACGCCCATCGACGTGCTGGC
>JAHCLE010000465.1 GCA_026125445.1 Burkholderiales bacterium | reverse complement strand
TCTGGAGTGGTCGCCTTCACAAGTGAAGGCGGTGCGGTATAATGCAGTGAAGTAGTACGAAACGGAGAAAGACTTCTGACTGTACAGTTGGTGGTTTCGTAAAAAACAAGCGTGTCGTAACGCAAGAGGCTTCGGTTTCGAGGGCCCGGCGTTGCGCCGGGCCCTTCTGTCTAAGGTGCCCGAGATTAACAAGTAAACGTGTATGAATATCCAGCCTGGCGCTCCTCTGGGGCCCCAGGCCGGCTATTGATGCCGGAGCATAACGGGAGCGTTTTGCGGCTTAGCAGCCGTAGGGCAAGTCCCAAGGCGAGCAGCGATGCTCGTATGCACTTTACCAACTGAATAATGATCCTAATAGCAAAAAATGTAACAAGGGTCTTATCAAACGTGAGTTTGATATTTCCTTGTTGCGGAAAATTTTCGATTTCTCCGCATTACCATATGATTAAGCTACTAAGAGCTTATGGTGGATGCCTTGGCGCGACGTGCCGATGAAGGACGCGGGACACTGCGATAATCCCCGGGGAGCCGTGAACAGGCTTCGATCCGGGGGTCTCCGAATGGGGAAACCCGCTGCGATGAACTCGCAGCACCGCCTAGTTGAACACATAGACCTGGCGGAGGGCACCTGGTGAACTGAAACATCTTAGTAACCAGAGGAACAGAAATCAACGAGATTCCCTTAGTAGTGGCGAGCGAACGGGGAACAGCCCAAACTCAAGAGGCTTGCTTCTTGAGGGTTGTAGGGTCTGGCACATGGAAGTGATCAATCATGAAGTTAGCAGAATGGTGTGGGAAAGCCTACCAAAGAGGGTAACAGTCCCGTATGCGAAAACTTCGTGACTTCCGTCAGATACCTGAGTACCACTGGACTCGTGTAATCCGGTGGGAATCTGGGGAGACCACTCTCCAAGGCTAAATACACGTTGCGACCGATAGTGAACAAGTACCGCGAGGGAAAGGTGAAAAGCACCCCGGTGAGGGGAGTGAAATAGAACCTGAAACC
>JAHCLE010000464.1 GCA_026125445.1 Burkholderiales bacterium | reverse complement strand
CGCGCGATGCGCGCCGAGGCGGGAATCGCGCGCGTGGCCGTGATCGACTGCGACGTGCACCAGGGCAACGGCACGGCCTCGATCCTTCGCGGCGACGAGGCCGCCTTCACCTTCTCCATCCACGGCGCGCGTAACTTCCCCTTCGCCAAGGAGCGAAGCGACCTCGACATCGAGCTTCCCGACGGCACCGGCGACGAGGAGTACCTGCGCCAGCTCGGGCTCGGCCTGGACGAGACGCTCGAACGCTCGCGCCCGCAGCTCGCGATCTACCTCGCCGGCGCCGATCCCCACGAGGGCGACCGGCTGGGGCGCCTCAAGCTCACCAAGGACGGGCTCGCGCGGCGCGACGCCATGGTCCTCGACCGCCTGGCGGCCCTCGGCGTCCCGGTGGCGATCGCCATGGCGGGCGGCTACGGCCGCGACATCGACGACACCGTGGACATCCATGCGGCCACGGTGGTCGCCGCGAAGCGGGCGTTCGCATGACCGGGCCCATCGAGCGCTGGTTCGAGTCCTGCGGCTGGCGCGCCTTCGCCTTCCAGCGCGAGGTGTGGGAAGCCTACCTCGCGGGCGAGTCGGGCCTCGTGCACTCCGCCACCGGCACGGGCAAGACGCTCGCCGCGTTCCTGGGACCTGCGGCCGAGGCGCTTGCGCAAGGGGAGGAGAAGTCGCCGCCGCTTCGCGTGCTCTGGATCACGCCCATGCGCGCGCTCGCGGGCGACACGGTGCAGTCGCTGGCGAGGGCCGCGGAAGGCCTGGGCCTCGCGTGGGCCGTGGGACTGCGCACGGGCGACACGCCGGCCGCGGAGCGCGCCCGGCAGGCGAGGCGTCCCCCCTCCGTGCTGGTGACCACGCCGGAGAGCCTCGCGCTCATGCTCTCGCAGGCCGAGGCCCGCGAGCGCCTCGGCAGCGTGCGCGCGGTCGTCGTGGACGAGTGGCACGAGCTCCTGGGCAACAAGCGCGGCGTGCAGGTGGAGCTCTCGCTCGCGCGCCTGCGGCGCTGGAACCCG
>JAHCLE010000463.1 GCA_026125445.1 Burkholderiales bacterium | reverse complement strand
TCGGCCACGCCGTCGCTGGAATCGTGGGCCAACGCGAAGCAGGGCCGCTACGCGCTCGCCGAGCTGCGGGAGCGGGCGTTCGCGAGCGCGAGCCTCCCGGCCGTGCGCACGGTGGACACGCGCGCCGACAAGCCGGTGGACGGCGTCAGCGACGCGCTCCTTCGCGCGCTGAAGGCCCGGCTGGCGCGCGGCGAGCAGAGCCTCGTCTTCCTCAACCGGCGCGGGTTCTCGCCCGTGCTCTTCTGCCGCTCCTGCGCCTGGCACTCGACCTGCTCGCGCTGCAGCGCGAACCTGGTGCTGCACCTGAAGGCGGGCGAGCTTCGCTGCCACCACTGCGGCCACCGCGAGCGCGTGCCCGCGCGCTGTCCCGGCTGCGGCAGCGCCGACCTCGCGCCCGTCGGCCAGGGCACGCAGCGCATCGAGGAGACGCTCGCCCGCGAACTTCCCGGGGCGCGCATCGCGCGCGTCGACCGCGACACCACCGCGAGGAAGGGCGCGCTCGCCGACGTGCTGGGCCAGGTGCGCGACGAGAAGATCGACATCCTCGTGGGCACGCAGATGCTCGCCAAGGGGCACGACTACCCGCGCCTCACGCTCGTGGGCGTGATCGACAGCGACTGCGCCCTCTACAGCGTCGACTTCCGCGCGGCCGAGCGGCTCTTCGCGCTGCTCACCCAGGTGGCCGGGCGCGCCGGGCGCGCCGACGAGCCCGGCGAGGTGCTCATCCAGACCGACTTCCCCACCCACCCGCTCTACGCGGCGGTGGCGGCGCACGACTACGCGGCGTTCGCCGACGCCGCGTTGGAGGAGCGCCGGCTCGCCCGCTTTCCGCCCTTCGCACACATCGCGCTCCTGCGCGCGGAATCCAAGCACGCCGGGGAGGCGGCCGCCTTCCTGCGCTCCGCCGCGAAGCTCGCGCGGGCCGCCGGCGGCAAGGTGGAAATCTTCGACCCCGTCCCGGCGCCGCTCGAGCGCAAGGCGGGCTTCGACCGCGCGCAGCTCCTCGTGCG
>JAHCLE010000462.1 GCA_026125445.1 Burkholderiales bacterium | reverse complement strand
CACGAAGGTGATGGTGTTGTCGGAGGTCATCTGCATCTCGCCCTTGCAGACGAACTTGTAGCTGGCGGTGTTGCCGGACATCTTCATGTCCTTCATCTGGCAGTCGACCTTGCTGTTGGGGTCCTTGCGGCCGAGCTGGCCGTCCTGGATGTCCTTTTCCGTCAGGCAATGCTGGATGCTCATCGTCTGCTTGCCCATGCCCTTCGGTGCGCCCGGGATCGCGCCCATGTCCATCTCCATCTTGTATTCGTAGAGGCCGGGCTTGATGCGCGAGGCGAAGGCCTTCATGTCGGCCTGGGCGAAGGCGGTCGTGGCGGCGAGGGCGGCGGCGAGGGCGAGGGCGGTTTTCATGGCTGTCCCGGGGTGGATGGAAAATCGACGCGGGGAGCATACCACCGGGCGCGGGGAGGGGGCGGGCGGATAGAATGGCGGGATGGCGCGCACGCTGGAACTTCCCTACGACGCCTCCACGGGCTGCGCCGAGCGCCACGCGTGGTTCGAGCGACTGCGGCCGCTCGGGTGGGCCGTCTTCCTGGACAGCGGCGACAGGGCGCGAACCGGCGGCCGCTACGACATCCTGGCGGCGGGTCCCGTCGCGAGCCTGGTCTGCCGGGACGGCCGCGCCGAGGTCCTGCGGGAGGGCCAGGATGCGACGCCTGCCGCGGGAGCCTTCGGCGGGCTGCGCGCCCTGCTCGAGGGCACCGCGCCCGGCGATGCCGGCTGGCCCATCGCCGGCGGCGCCATCGGCTACTTCGGCTACGAGCTGGGGCGCGGCGAGGCGAAGCTTGCGCCACGCAAGGCGGGCACGCAGGCCTTCATGCCGGAGGCGGCCGTGGGCCTGTACGCCTGGACGGTGGTCGTCGACCACGCCGAAAGGCGGGCGGCGCTCACCTCTCTCGCCTCGCTGCCGGAAGGAGAGGCGGCCGCGATCCGCGACCGGCTCCTCACGGGAGAGCCGCCGGCGCGCGAGCCCTTCCGCGTGCAGGGGGAGATCGCCTCGAGCCTCGAGCGCGA
>JAHCLE010000461.1 GCA_026125445.1 Burkholderiales bacterium | reverse complement strand
GGTCTCCGACATGCGCTCGCTCGCGATCATGCGCGAGACGGGCTGCCCGGTCGTGATGGACGCTACCCACTCGGTGCAGCTGCCTGGCGGGCAGGGCGCCACCTCGGGCGGGCAGCGCGAGTTCGTTCCCGTGCTCGCGCGCGCGGCGGTGGCGACGGGGGTGGCCGGCGTCTTCATGGAAACCCACCCCGATCCCGCCAAGGCCCTCTCCGACGGCCCCAACGCCTGGCCGCTGCCGAAGATGCGCGAGCTCCTGGAGACCCTCAAGGAGATCGACGCGCTCGTGAAGCGGCGCGGCTTCCCTGAGTCGACGGTCAAGGGCTAGCGCGGGCGGCGTCGCGAAAGCAAGCTGGGGATTCAACACGGAGGTCACGGAGGACACGGAGGTCACGGAGGAAAGCAAGGGCCAAGAAAACTGACCGTGTTCGGATCCGCCTGCCAGACAAGGGTTTGCCTTCCTCCGCGACCTCCGAGTCCTCCGTGACCTCCGTGTTCAATCCATCGCCTCCTCACTCTCCACAATCACCACGCGAGCTATGAAGATCCTCGTCCTCGGCGCCGGCGGCATCGGCGGATACTTCGGCGGCCGCCTCGCCCAGGCCGGCGTCGACACCACCTTCCTCGTGCGGCCGAAGCGCCGCGAGCAGATCGCCGCCAACGGCCTGGTGATCGAGAGCCCCAACGGCAACGCGCGCATCGAGGCGAAGACGGTCCTCGCCGGGGAGCTGAAGCCGGGCTACGACCTCGTCCTCTTCACCTGCAAGGCCTACGACCTCGACTCGGCCATGGACGCGATCGCCCCCGCCATGACGGGGCAATGCGCCGTGCTTCCCATGCTCAACGGGCTGGCGCACCTCGACCGGCTGGACCAGCGCTTCGGCGCCGCGAGCGTGATGGGCGGGACCTGCCAGATCAACGTGGGCCTCGGCCCCGACGGCACGGTGAAGCACTGGGAGCCGCTCAACCGCTTCCTCTTCGGCGAGCGCGACAAGTCGAAGTCGGCGCGCGCGAAGGCC
>JAHCLE010000460.1 GCA_026125445.1 Burkholderiales bacterium | reverse complement strand
AGTGGGCGGCATCGGCATCGCCCCCGGTGGCAACATCAACTACGATACCGGGCACGCCGTCTTCGAGGCCACTCATGGCACCGCCCCCAAGTATGCCGATAAGGATATGGTCAACCCCGGCTCGGTCATCCTCTCCGGTGAGATGATGCTGCGCTACATGGGTTGGGGTGAAGCCGCCGATAAAGTCATCGCCGGCATTGAAGGCGCCATCGAAGCCAAAACCGTCACCTACGACTTTCACCGCCTGATGGAAGGTGCTACCAAGCTCAGCACCTCCGCCTTCGGTGATGCCGTCATCGCAAAGATGTAATCAGTAGCACCCCAAAAGAACGGGCGAATTTTTCGCCCGTTCTTTTTTTAAATCTACACCGTCGCCGTATCATCCTGAGTAATAGCGCGCGCCTCACGTGTCATCTTGAGCGGGTACATCTCTACACCTGTCCACCGAACCCATCCCCTCATGTCATCCTGAGCGGGTACATATACCCGCACCCGACCGCCGAACCAGCACCAGCGAAGGATCCTTGCAGCCACATCTTCTACGCTGCGCCCATTTTTCAATCTCGTCCGAGCCCATACCCCACGCGCACAACCCGCGCAACGCGACTCGTGTCATCCTGAGCGGGTACATCCACCTACACCCGGTGCCGAACCCCGAACCTCCGGTGTCATCCTGAGCGGGTACATATACCCGCACCTGGCCGCCGAACCCGCACCAGCGAAGGATCCTTGCAGCCCTGTCTTCTACGCTGCGTAAATTTCAAATCCTCGCCGAGCCCATACCCCACGCGCACAACCCGCGCAACACGACTCGTGTCATCCTGAGCGGGTACATATACCCACACCCGACCGCCGAACCAGCACCAGCGAAGGATCCTCGCAGCCACATCTTCCACGCTGCGCCCATTTTTCAATCTCGTCCGCGCCCATACCCACACGCACCTTTCATCAGATGAATAAACACAACCGTATTCGTGCAAAACAGCACAGACCCCAGCCAGTGCTATAATGCCTTTTAACATCA
>JAHCLE010000046.1 GCA_026125445.1 Burkholderiales bacterium | reverse complement strand
TCCCTCGTCGACGTAGGCGCCGACGTTCACGTAGGAGGGCATCAGCACCACGTTCCTCGCGATGAACGCGCCGTGGCGCGCGGCCGCCGGCGGCACGACGCGGTAGCCGCCCGCGGCGAAGTCCTCCTGCGAGAAGTGCGCGAACTTGGAGTCCACCTTGTCGAAGTAGTGCGTGTAGCCGCCCTGCATGATCTCGTTGTCGCGCAGGCGGAAGGACAGCAGCACCGCCTTCTTCACCCACTGGTGCGTGATCCACTCGCCGTCCTTCTTCTCGGCCACGCGCAGGCGCCCCGCATCGAGCTCCGCGAGCACGTCGCGCACGGCGGCCACCACGTCGGGGGCGGAGGCGGCGGTGATGTTCGCCCGGGCTTCGAAGGCGAGGTCGATGATCGATTGCAGTTTTTCCATGGTCGGTTCTTCGTTATCGGAGGGGGGTGGCGGCCGCCGAGCGCGCGCGGGCGAATTCCGCGATCCGGCGTCCCGCCTCGGCGGCCTCGGCCACCGTGGACACCAGGGCGATGCGGACGAACCCCTTGCCGGGATTCGTGCCGTGCGCCTCGCGCGAGAGGTAGCTGCCGGGAAGCACCGTGACGTGGGTCGCGGCGAAGAGCTCGCGCGCGAAGGCCTCGTCGTCGCCGGGGACGGCGGCCCAGTAGTAGAACGCGGCCTCGGGGCGGGAGAGCGGCAGCGCCGGGTTCACGAGGTCGAAGAAGGCGGCGAACTTCTCGCGGTACAGGCGCCGGTTCTCCGCCACGTGCGCTTCGTCGTTCCAGGCCGCGACCGAGGCGAGCTGCACGGTGTTGGACATCGCCGCGCCGTGGTAGGTGCGGTAGAGGACGAACTTGTCCAGGATCGCGGCGTCTCCCGCGGCGAACCCGGAGCGCAGCCCCGGCGCGTTGGAGCGCTTGGAGAGCGAGCCCATGACCACGAGCCGCGGGTATCCCTCGCGCCCGAGCATGCGCGCCGCGGCGAGCGCGCCCAGCGGCGGCACCGACTCGTCGAAGTAGATCTCGCCGTAGCACTCGTCGGAGACGATCGCGAAGCCGTGCCGGTCGGAGAGCGCGAAGAGGCGCTCCCACTCGGCGAGCGTCATCACGCGCCCGTTGGGGTTGTTGGGCGAGCAGGTGTAGACGAGCCGCGTGCGCTTCCACACGTGCTCCGGGACGCTCTCCCAGCCGGGCACGAAGCCGTTGGCGGCGACCGCGTTGAGGAACCAGGGCCGCGCGCCGCCCAGCAGGGCCGCGCCCTCGTAGATCTGGTAGAAGGGATTGGGGCACACCACCAGCGCGTCGTGCTCGCCCGGGTCGAGCAGCACCTGGGCGATGGCGAAGAGCGCCTCCCGGGAGCCGGACACGGGGATCACCTGCGTCTCGGGGTCGATCGCGTCCAGCCCGTGGCGCCGGCGCAGCCACGCGGCGATCGCCTCGCGCAGTTCAGGCAGCCCCTTGGTCAGCGGGTAGCGCGCCAGCCCGCCCAGGTTCGCGGCCACGGCCTCCTTCAGGAACGCGGGCGTCGGGTGCTGTGGTTCGCCGATGGAGAGGTTGACCGGCGAAAGCCCCGCCGGCGGGGTGGCCCCGGCGAGCAGGGCGCGAAGCTTTTCAAAGGGATAGGGCTTGAGCAGCCCGAGGCGGGGGTTCATGGCGTGATTATCGCCTGAAACGAACCCTGACCAACGGGGTGGAAGGGGCCGGATTCCGGGAGTAGCGTGGTCCAAGTGGCACGGCGGATGCTTTGTCGCCGCGCCACGCGAAAGCGCGCCATGACGACGCCAGGGGCGGTCCCGGTTGCCGGGCCCGGCAAGGGTTCGCGGGGGGCGCTGTTTTTCCTGGCGCTCGCCCTCTGCCCGGCGGCATCCGCCCAGGTCGTGCTCGACGGCACGCTCGGCCGCGCAGGCGCCCTGGCCGGCCCCGACTTCGCGGTGACCGCGGACCTCGGCCGGCAGGTGGGTGCGAACCTCTTCCACAGCTTCTCGCAGTTCGGGCTGTCGCAGGGCCAGGTCGCCACCTTCTCGGGTCCGGCGGACGTGGCGCGCTTGATCAGCCGCGTCACGGGCGGCGGCGCGTCGTCGATCGACGGGACGATCCGCTCGACGATCGCGGGAGCCGATTTCTACCTGTTCAATCCCGCGGGCGTGGCCTTCGGGCCGCATGCCTCGATCGACGTCGGCGGCGCCTTCCACGTGGGCAGCGCGCACTCCCTGCGGCTCGCCGGGGGCGGGCGCTTCGACGCGGCCAACCCCCCGGCGAGCACGCTCACCGCGGCGGCACCGGAGGCCTTCGGGTTCCTGGGCGGACAAGGCGACGTGTCCTTCACGGGATCGCGGATCACGACGCGCACGGGAGCCGCGCTCCTCGTGGCGGGCGGAACGGTGCGCGTGCAGGACGGCGCGTTCCTCATGGCATCGGCCGCCCCGCTCGGCATCGCGAGCGTCTCGGGCGCCGGCGAGGTGTCCTTCGGTCCCGCGGGCCTCGGCGCCGTCTCCGGACAGGGGGGCCTCGTCGCCTTCCGCGACGGCATCGCGATCACGGACAGCGCCAGCGCGCATCCCGCGGGCTCCCTTCGCATCGTCGGCGGCAGCGTGGACCTCGAAGGGGAGTCCACCCTCTCGGCCTCCACGATCGTGGGCGGTGCGGGCGGCGACCTCTCCATCGCGGCGAACGACCTCGAGGTGAGCGACCGGTCGCGCATCATGGCCATGACGTGGGGCAGCGGCGACGCGGGCTCGATCCGGCTCGACGTCGCGCAGCGCATCGTCGTCGAGGACGCCGCGGCGATCACGGCCCAGACGCAGGGATCCGGCGCGGCGGGCGACATCCGCATCCGCACCGACGTCCTGTCGGTATCCGACGGTTCCATCGGGACCACCACCTTCAGCACGGGCCGCGGCGGCTCGATCACGGTGGACGCGGGCGAGGTCCTGCTCGACAACGGCTACCTCACCTGCAACAGCTCGTGGATCGGCAGCGGCGACGCGGGCAGCCTCACCGTACGGGCCTCGCGCCGCATCGTGATCCACGGACCGTATGCCGCCTTCAGCGCGACGACGGCCGAGGGTCGCGGCGGCAGCATCCTCGTGGAGACGCCGAGCCTCGCGATCGACCGGGTGGGCCACATCAACACCTTCACCACGGGCTCCGGCGACGCCGGCGACATCACGCTGCGCGTGGGCGAGCTGAACATGGACTACCTGGGCTACCTCTCGGCCTCATCCCGGGAGGAGGCGAGCGGCCGCGGCGGCAGCATCCTGATCGAGGCCGGCACGATGACGCTCACGCGCAGCGCGCAGGTCCTGTCCTCGACGCTCGGCACCGGCCGCGGGGGCAACGTGCGCGTGGTGGCCGACCGCTTGAGCCTGGAGAGCAGCAGCCGCCTGTCGGCCGCGACCGCCGGCAGCGGTCCGGGCGGCTCCGTGATCGTGGAGGTGGGCGATCTCGAGCTCACCGGGCTGGGCTACCTCGACGCGACGAGCAGCGGCAGCGGCGCGGGCGGCCAGATCGCCGTGACGGCGAGCCGGGGCATCACGCTCTCCGGCAGCGAGGATCTCCACGCCTCGGGAATGTTCGCTTCCGCGCGGGGCACGGGCGACGGCGGGACGATCGCCGTGCGCGCGCCCTCTCTCGTCGTCGACGGGGCGGTGATCACGACGCAGACGACGGGCCCGGGACGCGGCGGGCCCATCCGGCTGGAGGTCGGCGACCTGCTTCTGAGCAACGGCGGGATCGTGATCTCCAACACCACGGCCGCGGGTGCGGCGGGCGACGTCTTCGTGACGGCGACCGGCAGCGTGACGGCCACGGGCACGGGCAATCCCGGCATGAGCGGCCTGTACGCCGAGACCCGCGGTGCCGGCAGGGGCGGCCGCATCGACGTCACCGCGCCGCTCGTGGTCCTGGCGGACGAGGCGATCCTCTCGGCGCGCAGCGGCGGCACCGGCGCGGCGGGCAGCATCCGCGTGGCCGCGGACACGCTGTCGATCACCTCGCGCGCGAGCATCGAGACGCAGACGCTGCACGCCGACGGCGGCGACATCGCGATCGAGAGCGGCGCCCTCGTGCACCTGGACGGCGGCGTGATCTCGACCTCGGTGCAGGGCGGCGCCGGCAACGGCGGCAACATCGCGATCGCGAGGCCCCTGCACGTCGTGCTGAGGGACGGCGTGGTGAGCGCCAACGCGTGGGGCGGCGACGGCGGCAACATCGCGATCGATTCGTCGTACTTCCTCGCCTCGCCGTCGAGCGTGGTGGAGGCCTCCTCGCGGCTGGGCGTCTCGGGGACGATCACCGTGACCGCGCCGGTGGTGGACGTCGGCGCGGGCCTGGGCGTGCTGCCGGCCGGCTTCTTCGACGCGACGCGGCTGCTGCGCGAGGCCTGCGCCTCGCGGGCGGGGGAATCGGAGAACAGCTTCGTGGTCGTGGGACGCGGCGCGATGCCGGAATCGGCGTGGAGCGCCTACCCGGGCGCGCGCCCTCGCCCGGCCGCGGCACCCTGCGGAGGATCGTCGAAATGAAGGCGCGCGCACCCTGCCGGTGGTCGCTGGCCGCGGTCGCCGCGGCCTCGCTGCTCGCCTTCGTCCCCCATGCCGCCGCCCAGGCGCCGGTTCCGCCGCCGCCGGAAAGGGCGCTTCGCGAGTCGCCCAGCGTGCGCGTCGAGCGCATCCGCTTCGAGGGCAACCGGGCGCTGGGCGAGGAGGAGCTGCGCGCCGTCGCCGCGAAGTACGAGGGGCGCCTCCTGAAGGTGGAGGACCTCGAGGAATTGAGGCTCGAGGTCACGCGGCGATACGTCGCGGCGGGCTTCCTGAATTCCGGCGCGGTGATTCCCGACCAGGACATCGCCGCGGGCCTGCTCGTCGTGCGCATCGTCGAGGGGCGGCTGGCCGCCGCCGAGGTGACGGGCGAGCACGCCTTCCAGCCCGGCTTCCTGGAGGAGCGCCTGCTCGCCGGGGCGGGGTACCCGCTCAACGTGAACCGGCTGCAGGAGGCGATGCAGCTCATGCTCCAGGAAGGAGCGATCGAGCGCATCAACGCCGAGCTCGCGCCGGGCGAACGCCCGGGCGAGGCGGTCCTGCGGACCCGAGTGCGCGAGGCGCCGCGGCACAGGGTGGAGATCGCGGCGCTCAACAACCGCCCCGCCAACCTGGGCGAACCCACGGGCGAGCTGCGCTTCGTGGCCCGCAACTCCACGGGCTGGAACGAGTCGCTGGCCGCGAGCTGGGCGCGCACGCAGGGAAACGACGAGTACGCGTTGTCCGCGAGCCTGCCCTTCACGGCGCGCGACGACGAGCTGTTCGTGCGCGCCGGCCGCAACTACGGATCGGTGGTGGAGGCGCCCTTCGACCGCATCGGCCTCGCCAACGTGAGCGAGACCCTCGAGGTGGGCGCGAGCCACCCGGTCGTGCGCACCCTCGACCGCTCGCTCGTGGCGAGGCTCTCCCTCACGCGCAGCCGCACCACCACCTACATCCTCGACGAGCCCTTCCCGATCCTGCCCGGCAGCGTGGACGGCAGGACGCGGATCAGCGCGGTCCGCGCCGCGGTCGAAGGCGTCCTGCGCGGGACCGACGCCGTGTTGGCCGCGCGCCTGGCCCTCGGCATCGGCCTGGACGCGATGAGCTCGACCATCCACGCGGATACGCGCATCCCCGACTCGCAGTTCGTGACGGGGCTCGGGCAGGTGCAGGTCGTCGCGCGGCTCTCCGGCGCAAGCGACCAGGTCGTGGCGCGCGCCGACTTCCAGCTCGCCTCGCAACGGCTCGCCAGCTCCGAGCAGTTCCCGGTGGGCGGCATGGCGAGCGTGCGCGGCTATCGCGAGAACACGCTCATTCGCGACGAGGGCGTGGCGGCCTCGCTCGAGTATCGCAGGCAGGTGGCGCGGTTGCCGGCGCCGTGGATCGGCGACGGATCCGCCGACGGGGCGCTGCAGCTCGCCGCGTTCGCCGATGCCGGCGGCGGCCGCGACAAGGGCGGGCGCTGGGACTCGCTCGCGAGCATCGGCGGCGGGCTGCGATGGTCTGCGGGTGGCGGGCTGGAGGCGATCGTCTACAAGGCGTTCGCGCTGCGCAACGAGCCCGCGGGAGACCAGACGCTGCAGGACCGGGGCATCCACTTCCGGATCGGATACGCGGGGAGCTTCTGATGATCGCGGCCCTTCATTGCGTCCCCCTTCGCGCCGCGCTCGCGGCCCTGGGCGTGGCCCTCGCGGGATGCGCCTACAACTTTCCCGGGCCGCAACCCGCGCCCCCGCCGCAGCCCTCCACGCTGGAGGGGGCTTGCGTCGAGGCGCGGCGGCTGCTCGCCACCGGCGATTCCGGCGCCGCCCGCGATCTCCTCGCGAAGTGGGTCGACGAGGCGCGCGCCCGGGGGGGCGACGCCCGGCTCGCCGCGGCGCTCGACGAACTCGGCCTGGTCGAATCGTGGAGCGGGCGCGACGACGAGGCCATCGCCGCCTTCTCGCGCAGCGCGGAGCTCGCGCACGCGGCAGGAGAGCCGGGCCTCGCGGCCCGCGCGAGCCTCAACGCGGCCGACGCGTCGCGCCGCAAGGGCGACTCCGCGGCGGCGCTCGCCGCGGTGGACCGGGCGATCGCGCTCGCGTCCTCGGTGCCGGCACCGGCCGAGAAATCGCTGTTGCTCTCGGGCGCGGCCGCGCGCATGGCCACGCCGTTCCCGGAGCGCCGCCGGGCGATCCTCGGGCAGGCCCTCGCGCAAGCGGACGCCGCGGGCGACCTGCGGCTGCGCTCGCAAGCCCTGGGCCTGCTCGCGGAGCAGGCGCAGCAGGAGGGCCGGCAGGACGAGGCGCTCGAGGCCACGCGCAAGGCCGTCTTCGCGGCCCAGGCGGCGAGCGCGCCGGACCTGCTCTTCCGCTGGGAGTGGCAGGCGGCGCGGCTCGCCGAGGCGCGGGGAGACAACGCCGCGGCGCTCGCCCACTACCGGCGCGCCCACGCGAGCCTGGGCGCCTTCCGCCACGACCTTCTCGTCGAGCTTCGCCTCGCGCGCGGGTCCTACCGCGACGCGATCGGCCCCGCGTTCACGGGCTATGCGGACCTGCTGCTGAGGACGGCGGACGGCGAGCGCGACCCGGCGGCCCGGCGCGAGCGGCTGCTCGAGGCGCGCGCGGCCCTCGAGCAGATGAAGGCCGTGGAGCTGGAGGACTATTTCCAGGACGAGTGCGTGGCGCGCCTGCAGTCGCGCGCGCGCGGAATCGAGGCCCTCGCGCCGCGCACCGCCGTGATCTATCCCGTGATCCTGCCCGGGCGGCTCGACCTGCTGGTGAGCGCCGGAAGCGAGATCGAGAAGGTGAGCGTGCCGGTTTCCGCCGCGGCGCTGTCGTCCGAGACGCGTGCCTTCCGGCGGCTGCTCGAGAAGCGCAGCACGCGCGAGTACCTGCCGCACGCGCAGCGCCTGCACGACTGGCTGCTGCGCCCCCTGCAGCCCTTCCTCGCCGCGCACGACATCGGGACCCTGGTGGTGGTGCCCGACGGCGCGCTGCGCGGCATCCCGTTCGCGGCCCTGCACGACGGCGACGATTTCCTCGTTCGCCGCTACGCCATCGCGACGGCGCCCGCGCTCTCCCTCGTGGAATCGGGGGCGGGCGCCCTGGCGGGAAGGCGCGCGCTGGTCGGCGGCCTCACCGAGCCCGTGCAGGAGTTCCCGGGCCTTCCGCAGGTGCGCCAGGAGCTCGACGAGGTGGGACGGCACTTCGAGTCGCGGCGGCTCGACAACGCCGAGTTCCGCGTGCCCGAGGTGCGCGCCGCGATGGCCTCCGCGCCCTACTCGGTCGTCCACATCGCCTCGCACGGCGAGTTCGACTCGGACCCGCGGCGCACCTTCCTCCTCACCTGGGACGGGCGCATGGGGATGGACGAGCTCGAGCGCCTGGTGAAGTCGGGGCGGCTGCGCGACGAGCCGGTGGAGCTGCTCACGCTGAGCGCCTGCCGCACGGCCGCCGGCGACGACCGCGCGGCGCTGGGCCTGGCGGGCGTGGCGGTGAAGGCCGGGGCGAGGAGCGCGCTCGCGACGCTCTGGTACGTGAACGACGAGGCCTCGAGCCTGCTCGTGGCGCAGTTCTACGGCGAGCTGGCTGCGGGCGCGCCCGACAAGGCGCACGCGCTCCAGGCCGCGCAGGAGTGGCTGCGCGCGGACGCGCGCTACCGCCACCCGGGCTACTGGGCGCCGTTCCTGATGATCGGCAACTGGCAATGAGCCCGGAGGCGCTCCGGATGGCCCTTCGCCGCCCGCGCGTGGCGATCGTGGCGATGGCCGCGGCCGCCACGGCCGCGGTCCTGGCGCTGCGGGCGCCCGGCGCCCTGGAAGAGCAGGAGCTTCTCGCCTACGACCTGATGACCGTGGCGCGCGCCGGCCTGGGCGCGACGGCGCCGCCGCGCGTGACCGTGATCGGGGTCGGCGACGCCGACATCCTGCGCTGGGGCTGGCCGCTTTCCGACGAGCGGCTGGCGGAGGCGATCGAGCGCCTCCGGGCGGGATCGCCCGCGGCCATCGCCATCGATCTGTACCGGGACATCGCCTACCCGCCGGGCGGCGAGCGGCTCGCGGCCGCGTTTGCGCAGGGCGAGGTGATCGGCGCCGCCAAGCTGCCGGCGGCAGGGCGCGCCGCCGTTCCGGGCCCGCCCGCGCTCGAGGCGGCCGGCCGGGTGGGATTCACGGACTTCCCGCTCGACGCGGGCGGCGTGGTTCGCCGCGGCCTGCTCTACGCCGACACGGGGGGCGAGGCGCGCCCCTCGCTCGCGCTCCAGCTCGCCCTCGCCTACCTCGCGCGCAAGGGCGTCGTGCCGCGTCCCGGCGCGGCCGACCCGTCCCACCTCGCCATCGGCCACGCGACCTTCGCGCCCTTCGAGCCCGACGATGGCGGCTACGCCGGCGCCGACGCGGCCGGCTACCAGTTCGTGCTCGATTTCCGGCGCGGCGACCGGCCGTTTCCCGTGCCGGGCCTCACGGCGCTGCTCGAGGGGAGGGTGGGACGCGATCTCCTCGCCGGGCGCATGGTCCTGCTGGGCGTCACCGCGGAGAGCGTGAAGGACCAGTTCGCCACGCCCCTGTCGCGGCGGAGCGGGGAATACCAATACGGCGTGCTCGTCCACGGCGAGGCGGCCGACCAGATCGTCCGGCACGCCCTCGACGGCGAGGCCCCGCTGCGCGTGCTGCCCGGCTGGGCTGAATCGCTCTGGGTCGGGGCCTGCGCGCTCGCGGCGGTCTCGCTGGGCTGGACGATCCACGGGCACTGGCGTCTCGCCTTCGCCAACGCGGCGGCGCTCGCTGCGGTGGCGGCCGTCGCCCTGGCCGCCTTCCTCTGGGCGTCGCTGTGGATCCCCGCGGTTGCGGGCCTGTACGCCTGGGTGGCGGGCGCGTTCCTTTCGGCGGTCTACGCCACGCGCTTCGAGAGCGCGCAGCG
The DNA here is from genome assembly GCA_026125445.1 of Burkholderiales bacterium. Taxonomy (GTDB): domain Bacteria; phylum Pseudomonadota; class Gammaproteobacteria; order Burkholderiales; family Usitatibacteraceae; genus FEB-7. Next base: position 12,248 of record JAHCLE010000046.1, on the reverse strand, counting down.
CGCCACCGCCCTCGGCCTCTTCTCGCGCTACGTGCCGCGCACGGTCGCCGAGGATCTCTGGGAACGGCGCGAGGAACTGCTCGGCGACTCAGGCCGGCCGACACCGCGGCGCCTCGTCGCGACCATCCTCTTCACGGACATCGAGGGTTTCACCACGCTCTCGGAGAGGATGGAGCCGGCGCTTCTGGCGGCATGGCTGGACGGATACCTCAACGCGATGGCCGGCGAGGTCGCGCGCGCCGGCGGCGTGGTGGACAAGTTCGTGGGCGACTCGGTGATGGCCGTCTTCGGCGTGCCCATCGGCCACGAGTCCGCACAGGAGCAGCGGCGCGACGCGCGGGCCGCCGTCGAGTGCGCGCTCGCGATGCGCGCGGCGCTGGCGAGGCTCAACGCGCGCTGGAAGGCGGAAGGGCTGCCGGAGGTCCGGGTGCGGGCGGGAATCCACACCGGGCCCGTCGTTGCCGGCAGCTTCGGCAACGCCGAGCGGCTCGAGTACACGGTGATCGGGGACACGGTGAACGTGGCCTCGCGGCTGGAGGGATTCGACAAGTCGCCGGTGGACGCGGCCGAGCCGCTGCGCATCCATGCGAGCGAGGCCACGCTGGCCCTGCTCGGGGACAGCTTCGTCGCCGTCCCCATCGGCGAGGTGAAGCTCAAGGGAAAGGACGTGCCGGTGCGTGTCCACCGGATCGCGGGGCCGGCGCGGCCGGCGTCCGCCTTGCATTTGAAAGGAGAAGGACCATGAAAGGGCCCTGGACGCTCGCGATCGCCATCGCCTGGAGCGGGTTCGCCCTCGCGCAGGCGCCGAAGGATGCGCCCGTACCGCCCAAGGCTGCCGCGCCCGCCGCATCTGCGCAGGTCGCGCCGGCCGCCGCTCCGCAGGCCGCGCAGGCCGTGGCCTACAAGCCGCCGTCGCGAGGCGCGCCGCAGCGGCGCGTGGGCGGCGCATCGCGCGGGGCCGCCGACAAGGCGCCCGTCGTCTCGGTGCTGGCCCCGGACCACGTCGGCTACTCGCTCGAGGAGCAGCCGGACCTCTACTGGTTCATCTCGCGGCCCTCGGCCGTGCGCATCGAGCTGACGCTCATCGACGGCCGGAGCCCCGCGCCGACGAAGGAGGTCGTGCTCGAGGGCGCGCGGAGCGCCGGCATCCAGCGCTTCTCGCTGCGCGAGCATGGCGTGCGCCTCGCGGAGGGCACCGACTACGAGTGGTCGGTGGCCGTCGTCCCCGACACCGAGAGCCGCTCCGCCGACATCCTCTCCGGCGGCGCCCTGCGCCGCGTGGCGTCCGATCCCGCGCTCGCGGCCCGCCTGAAGGCGCTCTCGGGAACCGCCCGCGCCGCGGCGCTCGCCGAGGCCGGCATCTGGTACGACGCGCTCGCGACCCTGGGCCGCGAGGCCGACGCCAACCCGCAGGACGGGGCGGTGCGCCGCGTCCGCGCCGATCTTCTCGACCAGGTCGGCCTCAAGGAAGCCGCCGCCTTCGAGCGCCGCTAGGCGCGAAGATCGCTACTTGCGGCGGCCGAGGAGGCGCAGGAAGGGAAGCCGCAGCCACCAGGCGAGGCTCGCGCGGCGCTCGATCTCGCCGTCGCGCTCGGCGATGAGGCGCGACTGCTCGGAGACGGTGCGCTCGGCCTGCGCGAGGCGGCTCTCGAGCTCCCCGGCCCAGGCGAGCGCGTCGTCGCGGGACTTCATGGCCTCCTCGCGCGCCTTGGCGAGGGTGTCGACGTGGCCGGCCATCTCCTCGAGCCGCGCGCCCGCGGTCTCGAGTTGGCGCATCACCTTCCCGTAGTCGCGGTGCGCCCGGTTGTCGCGGTCGGCGAGGACGGAGAGGGTGGCGGGCAGCATCCCGAGCGTTCCCATGGCGCGGCTTGCCGCCACGAGGAAGTGGAGCGGCTCGCCGAGCGCGGGGCAGGCGTCGGCGGGATGGGCCTGCGTGACCTCCGCGAGGTGGCCGGTCTCGGCGTGCGGCTCGGGGGCGATGACGGAAAAGAAGCCGGGCCGCTGCCCGTACCAGCGTGCGTGCCTGAAGCGGCGCGCGACGAGGCCCGCGAGCTCGTCGCGGTAGAGCTCCTTCACGTGGAACTCGTTGGCGAAGCCGCGGCGGTCGCCGCACTCGCGCCTGTTGGGGCAGGACAGGAGCAGCAGGCCGTCCGGCGCCAGGATGCGCGCGATCTCGTCCAGGAACTCCTCCTGTTCGCGGAGGTTCTCGACGGTCTCGAAGCTCACGAAGAGGTCCGCGCTCGCGTCCGGGAGCGGCAGCTTCGTGCATTGCGCCCGGACGAAACCAAGGTTGGCGATCCCGGCGCAGGCCGCCCTTGCGTGCGCCACTGCCTCCGCGGAAACGTCCGCCCCTACCACGCTCGCGGCGTGGCGGGCGAGCAGCGCCGAGCCGTAGCCCTCGCCGCAGGCCGCGTCCACGACGCGGAGCCCCTTCGCGAACTGCGCCGCGAAGTGGTAGCGGTGCCAGTGCTCCACCCAGATCTCGCCGCGCGCGCCGGGCACGAAGCGCTCGCCGGTGAGGGGCAGCTCGGCGGAAGGCCATGGCGATTCCATGCGGGCCATTATAGGCGCCGCCCGCCCGCGGCCGATCGACTATTCCTTCGGCATGGCATCCGAAAAGAGCAGTTCGAAGAGCGCCCGGGCCCGGGGCGACAGGTTCCTCGAGTCGGGCCAGTGCACGTGCTCCGCGGGCGCCAGCAGCTTGGCGTAGACGGCCTGGTACATGCGCTTCACCACGCCGGGCGCGACTTCCTCGCGGTCGCGTCCCGGGAAGAAGCCGACCAGCCGGTAACCCGCGCGTTCGAGCGAGCGCTGCCCGTACGGGTCCTTCAGCGTGACGAGCGCATACATGAAGGCCGCCCCCATGGAGCGCCCGATGCTCTCGGTGCCCGAAAGGGCGTGCACCGACAGTCCGGCGCCCCGGTGGTCCGGCGCCACGACGATCAGGCGCCCGTAGATGGCCAGCGAGTCCTCTTCCCGCTCGAACGACCAGAAGCCGACCATCTCGTCGCCGTACAGGATCCGGGTCGCGTGCACGTCCTTGTCGAGATCGTCGCCCAGTGTGACCCGCTCGTGGTAGAAGTCCTCGCGCAGGTAGCAGCTGGATCCTCCGACGGCGATCTGGGGGTACCACGCCTGGAGCGCCGCGATGACGGCCGCGACGTGCTCGCGATCGAGCCTTCCATATCGATACCCGGCAGGCAGGGGCGCCAGCATAGAGAGCGCCTGGATGCTGGGCCACCTCACGATCCGCCCTCCGGGCCCGCGGAACCTGGAACAGGCGTGGCGGGCGCGGCCGGAAAGAGGGCGTCGAACAGGGCGCGCGCGCGCGGCGTGAGGTTCTTCGGGTCGGGACGGACGAGCTCGTCCTCCGGCACCAGCACCTTGCAATAGACGGCCTCGAACACGCGCTTGACCACGCCCGGGGCGACCTGCTCCTGGTCGTATCCGGACGTGAAGCCGATGAGCTGCCAGCCCACCGCCTCGAGCGCGTGCTGCATGTGCGGGATCTTGAGCGTCGCGAGCCCGAAGAAGAACTCCGCCCCCATCGCGCGGCCCGCCAGTTCCGCCAGCGGCATCACGGCGGTGGCCAGCTTGGCGCTGCGGTACTGCGGCGAGATGACGATCAGGCGGGCGTAGAGCGAAAGCGAGTCGGGCTCCTTCTCCCAGGACCACATGCCGGCCATCTCGTCGCCGTGCCGGAACAGCGCGACGAGGACGTTTCGGTCCGGCCCCCCTGCGAACTGCACCTGCTCGTCGTAGAAACGCTCGCGCAGGTAGCAGCTTCCGCCGCCGATGGCGATGTCCGGATGCCAGCGTCCGATCGCCTCGATGAGCGCACGAACGTCGCCGCGTCCGAGGAACTCGAAGCGGAATCCGGGCGGCAGCGTCGCCATCGCCGAGATCTGTTCGACCGTGGGCCATTTCATCGCTGAAGCAGGCATCCCGTGCAGTGAGCGCGCCCAGTCTACACAGGTCCTCCGCCGTGGTCGCCGCCGGCCCGCGCCTTACTTGATCAGCCGCCAGCGCCGCAGCCACTCCACGACGGGCTTGCGCCAGGCCGCCAGCGGCCCCAGCAGGCGATTGCCGAGCACGAAGCGCTTGACGTCCTGGCGCGTGAGCATCATGAGCGCCTGGCTGCGCACGTAGGCGTCCGCCATGTCGGACAGGTCGCGCGGCGAGGAGGTGATGCGCAGCTTGCGCTGGCGCTCGAGCGCGTCGGCGTAGGCCGCGTCGAGGAGGGCCTGGCGCTCGGCGGCCCCGCGCGTCTCGGCCGGCACGCGGTACTTGGACGTGGTCTTCTCCACCAGCACGAAGTCGTCCTCCAGGGTGTAGCGCGTCCAGAGGTTCCAGTCCTCGAGCTGGTCCATGTCCTCGGCGAAACCGCCGTGGCGCTCGTAGAGCGAGCGGTGGAAGAGCACCGCCTGGATGGGCAGGTAGTTGTGGTGCCAGAGCGTGATGCGGTCGAAGGGCTGGCGGTGGATGGTGGCGTGCATCGTCTCCTCGTACTCGGCCGCCGCCCGGTCGTGCACGACGATCTTCGTCTCCCACGCGAGGCCGTAGGCGCCCTTGGCGCCCGCGGCGAGCGCCGCGCCCACGAGCACCTCGACGTGGTCGGCGAAGAGGAGGTCGTCGTCGTCCAGGAAGTTCATCCACTCGCCGGTGGCGAGCGCGAGCGCGCGGTTGCCGGCGCGCGAGCGCCCGCCGCTCGCGCCCGTGGCCTCGTAGCGGATGTCGAGGCGGCCGCGGAAGGAATCGATGACCGCGCGCGAGGCGGGCTCGCCGTCCTCCACCACGACCACCTCGAGGTTCTCCCAGGTCTGGTTGGCGCAGGAGGCGAGCGCCTCGCGCAGCCAGGCCGTGCGGTTCACCGTGCGGATGAGGATGGAGACCTTGGGACGCGGCTCGTCCGGGTGCTCGCGGCGCGAGCGGAACTCGTGGAAGGCGCCTTCGCGGCGCGTCTCGTAGCCCCAGCCGGTGAACTGCGGGCGGAAATCCTTCGTGGGAGCGACGCGCGAGAGCAGGAAGCGCGGCGCGCGCGCGATCGCCTTGAGGCCCGCCAGCGCCAGCCCGCGGCGCCGCCCGGGAAAGGAGCGCGGCGAGAGGATCTCGGCGGCGAGCATGGTGATGCCCTGCGCGATGCGCGCGGGCCCGCCGTAGCGCATGCGCAGGCAGAGGTTCGTCTGCACGCCACCGAAGACCTGCAGCGGCTTCACCTCGCCCGCCTCGCGGTAGGTGCGGTGCACGACGGCGCAGCGCGGCTGGTAGGTGACGCGCCAGCCCCTGGCGCGCAGCCGCCAGGAGAGGTCCACGTCCTCCCCGTACATGAAGATCGCCTCGTCGAATCCGCCCACGGCGTCGTAGGCCCCGCGCCGGAAGAGCGTGGCCGCGCCGCTCGCCCAGGGCGAGTCGAGCGTGGCGGGGTCGTAGGCCTTGGGATGCTCGTAGGGGATCTGGCGCATCTCCCAGGCGGCCACCCTTGCGTCGTCCGCGGCCGCCGCCTCCACCAGGCGCTCGAGCGCCCCCGGCTCGACGATGCAGTCCTGGTTGATCACCAGCAGCCACGGGGACTGGCCGCGGCGGGCATTGGCGTTGTGGCCGCGGCCGAATCCCAGGTTCTCCCCGGAGCGCCGCACGTCCACGCTCGCGAAGGCCCCTGTCGCCAGCTCCGGCATCGCGCGGATCGACTCGACGTGCTCGGGTTCGGGGCTGTTGTCCTGAACGAGGAGATGCAGGCGCAGCGTTCCGGAGGCCTCGGCGAGGCTTCCGAGGAGGGATGCCAGGAGGTCGGTCTCGGGCCGGAAGGTGACGACGCTCAGGTCAACGTCGCGCATCGAAGGCGAGCTTGAGCAGCAGGCGGCGCACGGGCGAGGGGAGCCGGTCGAGGGCCTCCTTGTTCAGGCGCAGGAGGTCGGCCTCCTTCGCGAGCGCCTCGCGCGCCTCGTTCGAGCGGCGAAGCTCCTCCTGCACGGCGCGGACGTCGGCCTCGAGCTTCGCGATCCAGCCGCGCGCCTCGGCCTCGAAGTCGGCCGCGCGCTTCCGCGTGGATTCGAGGGCGGCGAGCGTCTGCGCCATCTCGTCGCACAGGCGCACGAGCTCGCCGCGGAAGAGGATGCCGTCGAGGTTCCTCGCCACGAGCGCCTCGAGGTCGGCGGCGTCGGCGGCTTCGGGTGCCGCCGGGTCGATGCCGAAGCGCGCGTAGAAGGCGTCGAGGGATCGGGTCATGGCGTCGAGGGGCGGAATGCGCGCCGGGTCGGGCTGCGCGAGCGCCAATTGTACGCGCGCCCTCTCCCCTTCCCGATCGCCTCCCACGAGGGCGCGGATCTCGCGGGCGAGCACCGCGGCGTCGAAGGATTCCGGCAGGAGCCAGCCGCCGCCGTGCGCGCCGATGCGCTCGGCCAGCGCCCCGCGGGGCGCGGCGAGCACCGGGACGCCCGCGATCCAGGCGTCGGAGAGCGCGTAGCTGAAGCTCTCCGGAACCGCGTTGGGCATGAGGACGAGGCTCGCGCCGTACGCCTTGAGCAGCCCCGCCGCGTCGCCCTCGGCGAATGCGCCGTGCACGAAGAGGCGGCCGGGAACGCGCCAGCCGGGGTGCAGCTGCCGGTCGAGGTAGCCGATCACCACGAGCGCGATGTCGGTTCCGTCGAGCGCCGCCGCGACCGCCTCGGCGAGGTCGGATCCCTTGTGCGGCCCGAGCGCGCCCAGCAGCGCCACCACGCGCCCCGGCCGCGCCCGCGCAAACTCCTCCCTCATCAGGTCATTTCCTCCAATCTGATCAGCGAGGGGTGGGGCGACGCCGTTGGGGACGACGTCGACGGCGAGGCCCGGGACGTGGCGCGCGGCGAGGTTGGCGAGCCAGCGGGAAGGGGCCAGCACGGCGCGCGATTCGCGAAGCACGCGGGAGGTTTCCGCAAGCCACGCGGGGTCGGGGGCCAGGGGATCCTGCGCCGAGAAGGCGTCGGCGCGCAGGAAGAGGACGTCGTGCAGCGTCGCGATGCGCGGGGCGGCCAGGGCGCGGCAGGCCCACTCGGCGCGTTCGCGCGGCGCGCGCGTGAGCTGGTGCAGGTGGACCAGGCCGACGCGGCGCCCGCGCAGCCAGAGCGCCAGTGTTTCGCCGACCGCGCCGCCGGCCAGCGGGAAGAAGCGGCCGCCGTCCTCGATCACGTCGACGCCTTCGCCGGCGTGCCATACGAGCTGCGGGCGTGCCACGGTGCGCAGGATGTCGCGCACGTGGCGGTCGACGCCGCCGCCGAAGAGGCTCGTCACGTGCAGGATCGCGAAGGCGCTCATCGGGAGGGGGGTGGTGGGGACGGTAGAATGATGCCTGAAAGTGCTGCGCGTCCCCTCCCTCCCCGTCGCATCCCTGCTCGTCGGCGCATCCCTCTGGGGCGTCGTCTGGTATCCCTATCGCCTGCTGGGCGCGGCGGGCCTGGACGGCGCGTGGGCCTCCGCGCTCACCTACGGCGTGGCCCTCGCCGTCGGCAGCGCGATCTTCCTCGGCCACTGGCGCGACGTCGCGCGCGCCCCCTGGGCTTGCCTTGCGATGGGACTCGCGATCGGCTGGAGCAACCTCGCCTACGTGATCGGCGTGCTCGAGGGAGAGGTGATGCGGGTGCTCCTGCTCTTCTACCTCGCGCCGCTGTGGACGGTGCCGCTCGCGCGCGTCCTGCTGGGCGAGCGCCTCGACGCGCGCGGCGCGCTGGTGATGGCCATGGCGCTGGCGGGCGCGGCGGTGATGCTGTGGCACCCGGAGAAGGGAGCGCCCTGGCCCTCGTCGCGCGCGGAGTGGCTCGGCCTGGTCGCGGGCTTCTTCTTCGCGCTCGGCAACGTGCTCGTGCGCGCCCTGGCGCAGCTGCGCGACACGACGAAGTCCCTCGCGATCTGGGCGGGCGTGACGGCCGCCGCGCTCCTCTACCTGCCGTGGGCGCCCACGACGGTGCCCGCCGCCATGGCGGCAGCGACCGCGAGCTGGCCGGTCTGGGTCGCGGTGGGCTTCGCGCTCCTCGCGATGAGCCTCGCGCTGCAGTACGGCCTGTCGCGCGTGCCCGCCAACCGCGCGATCGTGATCCTGCTCTTCGAGCTGGTGGTGGCCGCGATCGCTTCCTGGTGGCTCGCGGGCGAGACATTGCGCCCGCAGGACTGGATCGGCGGCTGCCTCATCGTCCTCGCCTCGCTCGCGAGCGGCTTCCGGAAGTGATCCGGGCCCGGGGTCCCCGCGGGGAACCGGGCCCGGGTGTCGCGCGCGGCTTCAGCGCTTGCCGTAGTGCTTCGCGAGGTAGTCGGCGATGGGGCCGGCGTCCTCGGGCCTGACGGGCGCCCCGAAGGCCTTGCCCATCTTCGCGACCGTGGCCTCCCAGCCCTTGTGGTCCAGGAAGGGCGAGTTGAGCGCGATGTAGTCGAGGCTGTGGCAGGCGACGCAGTTGGCGCGCACCTTGTCCGCGCCGGGCGCCTCCTTGAGCCGGAATTTCTCCTCGCCGGCCAGGGCGGGGAGAGCGGCGAGGACGGCGATCGAGAGGCAGAACGCACGCAGGGTCGCCATCACGCCACCTCGATCATGATCCGGGGAATCACGTTGTGGTGATAGCCCGCCGGGTTGAAGATGAGCTCGGGCACCTGCGTGTCGCCGCGGTTGTTGGTCGCCTTGACCATCACGACGGCGGGCCCCTTGCGATCGGCCTTGAACTTGAGGCTGAAGGCGCGGAACGAGAAGCGGCCGAGGTCCCGGCCCAGCTCCGCGGCCTGCCAGCTGCGGCCGCTGTCCACGGAGACGTCCACGCGGCGGATGCCGCGGCCGCCGTCCCACGCGATCCCCGCCACGTCGATCACCTGCCCGGCGTGGAAGCGCTGGCCGTCGCGCAGGGAGGTCACCAGCGAGTTGACCACGATGTCCGTGATCGGCGTGTTGGCCGCCGTCGCCTGCGTCCGGAAGGGGTCCGCCGCGGGGAACTTGCCGGCCGGGACGCGGTAGGCGGGGTTCATCCAGAACCCGCCGAGGGGCTTGGAGCGGACTTCGACGTCGGTCAGGTGCTTGACCCAGTAGGTGCCCGTCCAGCCCGGCACGACGAGGCGCGCCGGAAATCCGTTCCAGTGCGGCAGGGGCTTGCCGTTCATCTCCCACGCGACGAGCGTGTTCTCGCCCATCGCGATGTCCACCGGGATGCTCTTCACGAAATCGGGGGTGGCCGGCAACGGGGCCGTGTCGGCGCCGTTGAACGCGACTTCGATGGCCTCCTTCTTCACGCCGGCCCGCGCGAGGATGTCGCGCAGGCGGGCGCCCTTCCAGCGGGCGTTGCCCATCGCGCCCACGCCCCATTCCACGCCCTGGACGTGCGGCGAGAACATGCCGCGCCGGTTGCCGGAGCATTGGCACACGGCCACGATCTCCTGGGCGACGAAGTCGCGGCGAAGGGAGTCGAAGTCCAGCTCCAGCGCGGAACCCGCGGCGTCCCCGCCCACCTTCAGGCGCCAGGTCTTCGCGTCGACCGTCGGAACGCCCGACAGGTGGTAGCGGACGAAGAAGGCGTTGTTGGGCGTGATCACGTCGCGCAGGTAGTCCACCGGCGTCTCGAAGTTGGGCGGCCTGTAGCTTCGCTTGATGAGGGGAACCTTGCCGGGCAGCGCTTCGAGCAGCCCCTGCGCGACGGCGCCCTCGGGAAGTTCGTCCGGCTGCCAGACCTTGCCTGCCCAGGCGGGAAGCGACAGGGACGAGACGGCGGGGATCGCGAGTCCCCCCGCCCCCATTTCGAGAAACCTGCGTCGGGTCGTCATGGACATCCTCCAGGTCGGAGGGCGGCTCTTCGGGCCGTCGCTCCGTCTTCCGCGCTGCAGCCGGCCCCGGATCCGGGGTGGGGGCGGTGGAGGTCGCTACGCTGCCGCCTCGGGGGCGGTCTCCTGTCTCGCTGCGGAACCTATCACGGTTCGCAATGATTGTGAAAAGTAATGACGGAGAACGCCCCCGGCTTATTCCCTGCCGGGGAAAAGGTGCGGAAACCCGCCGGGGAGGCGGGTCCAGGCGATGCGCTTCCCCGTGCCTAAGCCGCGGCGGCGGCGGAAGGGGGCGAACGGGTGGTCTCGCCCGTCACCGCGTCGACCGCGGTTCCCGGCTCGGCGATGACGACCTTCGCATGCGGCAGCCGCCGCTCCACCGCCGCCTTGAAGAGGGGCCACGGCGCCGAGGTGGCGCCCATCATGCGGTGGAAGTGGTCGTGCGGGGGGTAGAGCACGACGATCCCGGGCTTGAGCGCCGCCGCGCCGCGCGCCACGTCCTCGGTGAAGTCGAGCTGCATGCCGGCGAGCAGCACGTCGGTGCGCAGCCGGCTGCCGATCTCCGCGATCTCCGCGTCCGTCATCTTGGTGTTGAAGCCCTCGTTGTAGTTGAGGACCGTGAGCCCGCCGGGCAGCGTCACGTGGAAGCCGGTGTAGTCGGAATAGAAGGGCGCGTTGGTGGCGCTGGACCACGCCCAGGCGAGCTGGGTGGCGTTTCCCTGGAAGACCGCCTTCGTGAGCGCCTTCCAGAGGTTGATGTCGCGGTGCTGCCACTTGAAGGTCGTGATGTCGAAGCCGCGCACCTTCACCGGCGAGAACGGCTGCGCGGGATGCAGGCGATCGCGCGGGACCTTCGAGCGCCAGGCGAGGTAGTCGCACACGGCCTTCGTCCCCACCACGTCGGCGCCGCTTCGTTCGACGATGATTGGCGTGTCGAGGTAGTGCTCCTCGTGGCCGTGGGTGACGCAGACCACGGAGGCGTGCGCGAAATCCTCGAGGCCGTACCAGCGCGCGCCGCAGTACTCGCGGAAGAACGGGTCGAAGAAGAGGGTGCCGATCTCCGATTCGATCGAGAGCGCGGACCACCCGTAGTAGCGGATCGTCGGGTTCATGGGCCGCGCCTACTTCAGCTCGACGATCGCGTCCACCTCGACCGCCGCGCCGGCGGGCAGGCTCGCCACGCCCACCGCGGCGCGCGCGTGCTTCCCCGCGTCGCCGAACACGGCCACCATGAGGTCCGAGGCGCCGTTCACGCACTTGGGCGCGTCGGTGAACTCGGGCGTCGAGTTCACGAAGCCGCCCAGGCGCAGCACTCGCGAGACGCGGTCGAGGTCGCCGCCGCAGGCCGCCTTCAGGTGCGCGAGGATGTTGAGGCCGCACTGGCGCCCGGCGGCGTAGCCGTCCTCGATCGAGACGCCCGCGCCCAGTCGCCCCGTGACGGCGAGCTTGCCGTCCTTGAACGGCAGCTGCCCCGAGACGTACACGGTCTTGCCGCTCACGGTGTAGCCGACGTAGTTGGCCACCGGCGCGGCGGCCACCGGCAGCTCGAGGCCGAGGGCGGCCAGCTTCTCTTCTGCTTTCGACATGCTCTATCTCTCTCGTGTCTGCGTTGCGGGAATGCGGGTTGCGGCCGGGCTTCAGGCCTTCGCCTGAGGCGTGACCGGCGCGTGGTCCGTCCGGATGCGCTTGCCGCCGGGCTCGAAGCCGGCGCTGTTGCGGAAGATGTTGGGCTTGCGGTAGATCGCCAGGATCACGCAGCCCTCGGCGCTGTGCGTCTCGTGCATCGACTGCGGCTTCCTCCACACGAACTCGCCGGCGCGCGCGATGCCGTCGTGGTCCGAGAAGGACCCCGAGATCACCCAGGTCTGTTCGATCTCGGGGTGCTTGTGGAAGGGCAGCGTCGTGCCCGGCTGCCAGCGCAGCAGGCAGGTCATCTCCCCGCGCGCCTTGTCCTCGTAGAGGACCTTGATGTCGATGCCCTCGAACTGCGAGGGCTTCCATTCCATCTCGGCGGGCCTGAGGTAGACCGAGCCGCCGGGCGTGGGCTCGAGGTGGCCGTGCAGCCTTTCGGCGGCGCCGGTCGTGGCGGCGGGGTTCGCGCTCATCCGAGGGGTCCCTTTCCGAAGTGGTGCGCGTAGCCGGCCTTCTGGTCGACCTGCACCGTGTTGTGCCAGTACATGACGCGCTTCGCCCAGGCCTTCTGCGACTCCACCACCCTGGCGAAGAGCGGGTTCTCGGCCGAGCGCTTCTTCACCACGCTGCTCCAGGCCTTGAGCTGGGCTTCGAGGATGGGCCGCGGGGTGATGAAGGCGGAGACCTTCTTCGACTGCTGCAGCTCGATGAGGTCCTGCGACATGCGGTGCATCTCCTTCCACAGCCCGTCCGCGCTGGCCGCGTGCGCGGCGTACTTGAGGATCACCTTGATGTCGTCGGGCAGGGCGTCGTACTTCCTGCGGTTGAACATCACCTCGCAGAAGTTGTTG
>JAHCLE010000459.1 GCA_026125445.1 Burkholderiales bacterium | reverse complement strand
AGAAGATGGCGCGCTCCTCGGGGCAGTAGCCGATCCCCAGGTGCGCGACCCTGTGGGTGGGCCAGGCGACCGTCTCCTGGCCGTTCACCACGATGGAACCGGAGCGCCGCCCCACGAGCCCCATGATGGACTTAAGCGTCGTCGTGCGCCCGGAGCCGTTGCGGCCGAGCAGCGTCACGACCTCGCCCTTGTTCACGGTGAGGTCGACGCCGTGCAGGATGTGCGACTCGCCGTACCAGGCGTGCAGGTGCTCGACGCGCAGGACTTCAGCCATGGGCGGCCTGCGTCGAGCCCATGTAGGCCTCGATGACCTGCGGGTTGGCGGAGACTTCCGCGTAGGGCCCCTCGGTGAGGACCGCGCCGCGCGTGAGCACGGTGATCGTGTCGCAGATGCCGGAGACCACTCCCATGTTGTGCTCGACCATGAGGACGGTGCGCCCCTTGGCGACCTCCTTGATCAGGTTCTTCACGAGGTCGACGTCCTCGTGGCCCATGCCGGAGGTGGGCTCGTCCAGGAGCATGAGCTCGGGCTCCATCGCGAGCGTGGTCGCGATCTCGAGCGTGCGCTTGCGCCCGTAGGCGAGCTCGACGGCGTTGGTCTGCGCGAAGCGCCGCAGGTCCACCCGGTCCAGGATGGCGAGCGCCCGGTCGTTGAGCGAGTCGAGCGACGACTCGGACTTCCAGAAGTGGAAGCTCGTGCCGAGGCTTCGCTGCAGCGCGATGCGCACGTTCTCCAGCACCGTGAGGTTGGGAAACACGGCCGAGATCTGGAAGGAGCGGATGATCCCGCGCCGTGCGACGTCCGCGGGCTTGTCGCGGGTGATGTCCTGGCCGTTGAAGAGGATCGTCCCGGAGGTGGGCGGCAGGAACTTGGTGAGCAGGTTGAAGGTGGTCGTCTTGCCGGCGCCATTGGGGCCGATCAGGGCGTGGATGGTTCCGCGTCGCACCTTGAGGTCGACGTGGTCGACCGCGACGAAACCCTTGAACTCCTTGGTGAGCCCTCGGGTCTCGAGGATGATTTCGTC
>JAHCLE010000458.1 GCA_026125445.1 Burkholderiales bacterium | reverse complement strand
GGGCGGCTCGACCACGGTGAACTGGACCTCGAGCTTCCGGACGCCTTCGCGCACGCTGGCCCACTGGCGCTCGAACCACGGCCTGGCGCGGGCGCGGGACGAGGCGCTGGCGCCCTGGTTCGCGCGCATGGAAGAGCGGCTGGCCATCGCCCCCTGGCCCGTGCCGCCCAACGAGAACAACGACATCCTTCGCCGCGGCTGCGGCCAGCTGGGCATCCCCGCCGCCGCGATCCGCCGCAACGTCCGGGGATGCTGGAACCTGGGCTACTGCGGCCTGGGCTGCCCCACCAACGCCAAGCAGTCGATGCTGGTGACGACGATCCCGGGCGCGCTCGCGAAGGGCGCCACCCTCGTGCACCGCGCGCGCCTGGAGCGGCTCGTGGCCACGGGAGAGCGCATCGTGGCCGCCGAGACGCGCGGCGTGGCGGGCCCGGGCTCGCCGGCTTCGCCGTACCGCATCCGCCTGGCGGCACGGCACTTCGTCCTCGCCGCGGGCGCCATCGGCACCCCGGCGATCCTGCTGCGAAGCGCCCTGCCCGATCCGCACGCGCTCGCCGGCGCGCGCACCTTCCTGCATCCCACGGTGGTGTCGGCCGCGCTCATGCCGGGGCCGGTGCGCGGGTTCGAGGGCGCGCCGCAGACCATCTACTCGGACCACTTCCTGGATTCGGTGCCGGTGGACGGGCCCATCGGCTACAAGCTCGAGGCCCCTCCCCTGCACCCCATCCTCGCGGCGATCACGCTGCCCGGCTTCGGGCGGGCGCACGCGCAGCTCATGGGCGCGTTCGAGCGCCTGCAGGTGGTGATCGCGCTGCTGCGCGACGGCTTCCATCCCGCCTCGCCGGGCGGTCGCGTCCGGCTGCACGCCGACGGTTCGCCGGAGCTCGACTATCCGCTGGGGGATTTCGTCTGGGAGGGCGTGCGGCGCGCCTACCTCAGCATGGCCGAGATCCAGTTCGCGGCCGGCGCGCAGTCCGTCCTGCCCCTGCACGAGGAGGCGAAACCGGAAACGAGCTGGGCGGGGGCAC
>JAHCLE010000457.1 GCA_026125445.1 Burkholderiales bacterium | reverse complement strand
AACAGCCTCATCATGGCGCTGTCGATCTCGATCGGGAAGATCTTCATCTCGATCCTCTCGGCCTTCGCCATCGTGTACTTCCGCTTCCCCGGCCGCCAGTTCTTCTTCTGGAGCGTGTTCGTGACGCTCATGCTGCCGGTGGAGGTGCGCATCATCCCGACCTTCAAGGTGGCCTCGGACCTGGGCATCCTCAACTCGCACGTGGGCCTCGCGATGCCGCTCATCGCCTCGGCCACGGCGACCTTCCTCTTCCGCCAGTTCTTCATGACCATCCCCGACGAGCTGGCTGAGGCCGCCCGCATCGACGGCGCCGGCCCCATGCGCTTCTTCTTCGACGTGATGCTGCCGCTCTCGAAGACGCACATCGCCGCGCTCTTCGTGATCCTCTTCATCTACGGCTGGAACCAGTACCTCTGGCCGCTGCTCATCACGGCCGACGAGTCGATGTACACGGTGGTGATCGGCATCAAGCGCATGATCGCCGGCGGGGACGCCTCCAACGAATGGCACCTCATCATGGCCACCGCCATGCTGGCCCTCATGCCGCCGGCGCTCGTGGTGGTGCTCATGCAGAAGTGGTTCGTGAAGGGCCTGGTCGAGACGGAAAAGTAGAACGGGAACGAGGGAAGAGCGAGACCCATGGCGGAAATCGTCCTGCAGGGCGTGACCAAGAGCTTCGGCAAGACCGAGGTCATCCACAAGACCGACGTCACCATCAACGACGGGGAATTCGTCGTGATGGTGGGCCCCTCGGGCTGCGGCAAGTCGACGCTGCTGCGCATGATCGCCGGGCTGGAGACCACGACCGAGGGCGAGATCCGGATCGCGGGCAAGCGCGTGAACGAGGTCGAGCCCAAGGACAGGAACATCGCGATGGTGTTCCAGAACTACGCGCTCTACCCGCACATGAGCGTCTACGACAACATGGCCTACGGGCTGAAGATCCGCAAGCTCGCGAAGGACGACATCGAGCGGCGCGTGCAGCGCGCGGCCAAGATCCTGGAGCTCGGCCCGTACCTCCAGCGCAAGCCC
>JAHCLE010000456.1 GCA_026125445.1 Burkholderiales bacterium | reverse complement strand
CTCTTCCGCGTGCTGCTCTTCGGCGTGCGCGTGGGCCACGGCGTGGCCCCGGCCGCCGTCGCCGCCGCCCGGGCCCTGCCCGAAGGACCGCCCAACGTCACGCGGCTCGCTTCCGGGGCCTCGGCCATCACCGCGGGCAAATGGGAGGACCTGCTGCGCTGGGCCGCTTCCCCCACGAGCGAGTGGATCCACGCCTCCAACCTCGCGCCGCAGCGCCTGCGCGAGGCGGCCGAGGCCGCCGGCGTGCCGCACGTCATGGTCGAGGCGGCCCTGAACGAGTCGAGCTACCCGCGGCTGGAGTCCGGGGCGCGGTGGTCCGCGCTCACGCTGCCGGTCCCGTCGAAGACCGACATCGCGCGGCGCGACCCGGTGCTGATGCTCCTCACCGAGGACGACGTGCTCTCGCTCGCCGTCCGGCCCCTGGAGCTGGAAAAGCCGCCCGCGCCCTTCGACGGGATTCCCTGGGGGCCGCGCTGCGCCCTGGACGTCGTGCGCCGCGTGCTGGAGCGGAACGAGGACCTCGCCGGGCGCCTGGAGCGCGAGCTGCGCGAGCTGGAAGGACTGCCCGCCGACGAGAGCCCCGAGCGCTTCTTCGAGGCGACCTTCCGCCTCAAGCGCGCCCTCTCGGTGGCCAAGGGCGACCTGTGGCGGCTGCGCGGCCTGCTGGAAATGCTCTCGGAGGGCCGGCGCACGCTTCCGGGCCTGGGGGAGGCGGGAAGGGCGGCGGCGGCGGGGCTCGCGGAGGAGGCGGACTACCTCTACGAGACCGTCGACAACACGCGCGAGTCGGTGCTCTCGCTCATCGACCTGCACATCAACGTGGCGGCCCACGACACCAACCGCTTCATGCGCCTGGTGGCCATCGTGAGCACGCTGGGGCTCATCCCGGCGATCACCGGCGGGCTCATGGGGATGAACCTCGTGGACTCGCCGTGGCCCGTGACGCTGGGCCAGGTGGCATTCGCCACCCTGATCCTCATCCTGGGCGTGCTCTACGCGTTCCTGGCGAAGGGATGGCTGAAATAGCGAGGTG
>JAHCLE010000455.1 GCA_026125445.1 Burkholderiales bacterium | reverse complement strand
AGAAAGCCGTGTATTTTCCGGGATTTGCGCTTCCCGGTCAAACAAATTCCGGGCCGGTCAGACGTTGAACCGGAAATGCATCACGTCTCCGTCCTTCACGACGTACTCCTTGCCCTCCAGCCGCATCTTCCCCGCCAGCTTCGCCCCCTGCTCGCCCTTGCAGGCGATGAAGTCGTCGTAGGCGATGACCTCGGCGCGGATGAAGCCCTTCTCGAAGTCGGTGTGGATGACGCCGGCCGCCTGCGGGGCGGTGTCGCCCTTGTGGATGGTCCAGGCGCGCACCTCCTTCTCGCCGGCCGTGAAGTAGGTCTGCAGGCCCAGCAGGTCGAAGGTCGCGCGGATGAGGCGGTCGAGGCCCGGCTCGTGCATGCCCATGTCCTCGAGGAACAATTCCTTCTCCTCGCCCGAGAGGTCGGCGATCTCGCTCTCGATCTTGGCGCAGATGGCCACCACCGGCGCGCCCTCCTTCGCCGCGTAGGCCTTGACCTTCTCGAGCAGCGGGTTGTCCACGAACCCGTGTTCCTCCACGTTGGCGATGTAGAGCGCGGGCTTGGCGGTGAGGAGGAAGAGCGGCTTCAGCAGCTCCATCTCCTCCGGCGCGAGGCCCAGCGCCCGCACCGGGTGCAGGCCGTCCAGCGCCTTCTGCACCTTCTCCAGCACGGCGACGAGCTTCGCCGCCTCCTTGTCGCCGGAGCGCGATTTCTGGATGTGGCGTTCGCGGGCCTTGTCGACGGTGGCCATGTCGGCGAGCGCGAGCTCCGTGTGGATCACCTCGATGTCCGAGATGGGATCAACCCGCCCGGCCACGTGCACCACGTTGTCGTCCTCGAAGCAGCGCACGACGTTCGCGATGGCGTTGGTCTCGCGGATGTTGGCGAGGAACTGGTTGCCCAGGCCCTCGCCCTTCGAGGCCCCGGCCACGAGGCCGGCGATGTCGACGAACTCCACGATCGCGGGCAGCACCTTGAGGGGCTTCGCGATGGCGGCGATCGCCGCGAGCCTGGGGTCGGGCACCTCCACCACGCCCACGTTGGGCTCGATC
>JAHCLE010000454.1 GCA_026125445.1 Burkholderiales bacterium | reverse complement strand
TCGCGCGGGTCGAAGCCGCGCTTGATGGTGACCTCGCGCACGCCCTGCGCCATGTTGTTGCAGGCGACGCGGTACATGCCGGCCGCCGCTTCCTCGACGGAGAGGCCCATCGGTTTGGCGATGTGCTCCTCGATGGCCTGGCGCGCCGCGGCGACGTCGAGCTGCATCTTGCCGCCGGCGAAGAAGCCGGGGTCGAGATAGCCGAGCACGACGTTGGCGTCGGTGGTGGCGGGCAGGGTGCCGCCCTTGCTGTAGCAGGCCGGGCCGGGATCGGCACCGGCGCTTTGCGGGCCCATGCGCAGCATGCCGCCCTCGTCGAGCCAGCCGATGGAGCCGCCGCCCGCGCCGATGGTGTGGATGTCGAGCATGGGCAGGGCGATCTTGTGGCGGGCGATCTCGCCGTCGTTCTTGATCATCGGCGCATCCACCGCCACCGAGGCTTCGAAGCTGGTGCCGCCCATGTCGGTGGTGATGCACTTGTTCTGGCCGTGGGGGCGTACATAGAATAGGCCGGCGCCGGGCCCGCCGGCCGGGCCGGACAAGAGGGTGAGGGCGGCCTTCTCGCGCGCCAGTTGCGGCGTGATGACACCGCCGTTGGACTGCATGATCAGCAGGAGGCCCTTGAAGCCGATGCCCTTGAGGCGCCCGACCAGCTGATCGAGATAGTGGTTGAGCTTCGGCCCGACGTAGGAATTGAGCGCCGTGGTGCTGACGCGCTCGTAGAAGCGGATCGAGGGCAGCAGGTCGGTGGACACCGACAGATAGGCGCCCGGCATCTCCGCCCGCACCAGTTCCGCTGCCGCCTGCTCGTGCGCCGGGTTGGCGAAGGAGTTCATGAAGCAGATCGAGACCGCCTGCACGCCTTCCTGCTTGAACAGGTCGACGGCCTTCCGCACAGAATCAAGGTCGAGCGGCGCGGTTTCGCGCCCGTTGCGGTCGAGGCGGCCCTTGATGCCGGCGCGCAGGTAGCGCGGCACCAGCGGCTTCACGTTGGTGTAGCGGTTGTTGTACTGCTCCTCGCGGATGCCGCGGCGCATCTCCAG
>JAHCLE010000453.1 GCA_026125445.1 Burkholderiales bacterium | reverse complement strand
GTGGCGCACGCGGGCGAGGTGAAGGGTGTGGTGGGCGAGAACCTGAGGAAGGCCCTCGACTGGCTGCCCACGGGACGCACCCTCCTCACCGTGAAGACGGACGTCCACCTTCCCTTCGAGATCGAGTCGCTGGTGCAGGGCGAGCCGGACAAGGCGAAGCTCGCGGCGCTGTACGAGCGGTTCGGCTTCCGCGGGATGCGCGAGGCGCTGCTGAAGGGGGAGGATGGCGAGGCGCCGGCGGCGAAGTCCGAGACGCCGCGGCAGGCACCGGCCAGCCACGTCCACGCGCAATCCCCCTCGTCCGCGACCTTCAACGCCACCCGCCACTACGAAACCATCCTCGACGAAGCCGGCCTTGCGCGCTGGATCGCGAAGCTCGAAGCGTCGCCCCTCGCCTGCTTCGACACGGAGACCACGAGCCTCGACCCGATGGCGGCCCAGCTCGTTGGGCTCTCCTTCTGCGTGCAGGCTGGCGAGGCGTGCTACGTCCCGCTCGCGCACCGTTATCCGGGCGCGCCGGACCAGCTCGACCGCGAGGCCGTTCTCGAGAGGCTTCGGCCCTGGTTCGAGTCCGCGGAGCGCCGCAAGGTGGGCCAGAACGCGAAGTACGACCGCCACGTGCTCGCCAACCACGGCATCGACGTGAAGGGCGTCGTCCACGACACGCTCCTCGCCTCCTACGTGCTGGAGAGCCACCAGCGCCACGACATGGATTCGCTGGCCATGCGCCACCTGGGCGCGAAGACGATCCTCTACGAGGAGGTGGCGGGCAAGGGCGCCTCGAGCATCGGCTTCGACCAGGTGAGCGTCGAGCGCGCGACCGAGTACTCGGCGGAGGATTCCGACGTCACCTTCCAGCTCCACGGGGCGCTGTGGCCGCGGATCGATTCCGACGCGAAGCTGCGCCACATCTACGCCGACATCGAGATGCCGGTCTCCGGCGTGCTCCTCGCGATGGAGCGAAACGGCGTGCTCATCGACTCGGCGCTGCTGGCCACGCAGGGCAACGAGCTGGGCGGCAAGATGATGGAGCTGGAGAGGAAGGCG
>JAHCLE010000452.1 GCA_026125445.1 Burkholderiales bacterium | reverse complement strand
TCGCGCAGTTCATGCTCGACGTGCACACGCGCGAGCACGGCTACACCGAGGTCTACGTCCCCTACATGGTGACCGGCGAGTGCGCCGACGGCGTTTCCAGCCTCGCCAAGTTCAAGGACGACCTCTTCAAGCTCGAGGGGCGCGACCTCTACCTCATCCCGACCGCGGAATATCCGGTCACCAACTTCGTGCGCGACACGCTGCTGGAGGCGAAGGACCTGCCGCTGAGGTTCGTCTGCCACAGCCCGTGCTTCCGCTCGGAGGCGGGCAGCTACGGCAAGGACACGCGGGGCATGATCCGCCAGCACCAGTTCGACAAGGTGGAGATCCTGCAGGTGGTGCAACCCGAGAAGTCCGCGGACGCCCACGAGGAGCTCACGGGGCACGCCGAGACGATCCTCAAGCGCCTCGGGCTGCCCTTCCGCACGATGATGCTGTGCACGGGGGACCTGGGCTTCTCCAGCGCCAAGACCTACGACCTCGAGGTGTGGTTGCCGGGCCAGCAGGCCTACCGCGAGATCTCGTCGTGCTCCAACTTCGAGGCCTTCCAGGCGCGCCGCATGCAGGCGCGCTTCAAGGGCGGCGACAAGGGCCGCCCGGAGCCGGTGCACACCCTGAACGGGTCGGGGCTCGCGGTCGGGCGCACGCTCGTGGCGATCCTCGAGAACTACCAGCAGGCGGACGGCTCGGTCTCCGTGCCGGAGGCCCTCGTCCCGTACATGGGCGGCGTGGAGAGGATCGCGCGCGCTTGAGCACCCGCATCGTCGTCGTCCGCCACGGCGAGACGCACTGGAACGTCGCCTCGCGCATCCAGGGGCACGCCGACAGCCCGCTCACCGAGGCCGGCGTGGCCCAGGCCGAGGCGATCGCCGGGCGCCTCGCGCGGGAGCGCTTCGACCGCCTGGTGTCGAGCGACCTCGGGCGGGCGCTGCAGACGGCGGGCGCCATCGCCGCGCGCACGGGCCACGCGGTGGAGGCCGACGCGCGCCTTCGCGAGCGCAACTACGGCCTGGCCGAGGGCATGACCTACGGCGAGATCGGCGTGCACTACCCCGAGATCTTCTCGCGCGTGCG
>JAHCLE010000451.1 GCA_026125445.1 Burkholderiales bacterium | reverse complement strand
GGTCGTGGTGATCGGCGGCATGGGCTCCATCATGGGCGCGGTGGTGACCGGCTTCGGCCTGGGGATCATCGAGGGGCTCACGAAGGTCTTCTACCCCGAGGCGTCGAACACGGTGATCTTCGTGATCATGGCCATCGTCCTCATGATCCGGCCGCAGGGTCTCTTCGGGAGCCGCTGACCCATGGCCACCGACGCCTACAAGCCGCACGTCTCCCGCGACGACGCCGCGGAACTGCGCTACGAGCGCAGGGCCTTCGTCGTGATGATGGCGCTCTTCCTCGCCGCGCCCGCGTTCGTCTATCCCGTGTTCGTGATGAAGGCGCTGTGCTTCGCGCTCTTCGCGTGCGCCTTCAACCTGCTGCTGGGATTCGGCGGGCTGCTGTCCTTCGGCCACGCCATGTTCCTCGGCATGGCGGGCTACGTCTCCGCGCACGCGGCGAAGGTCTGGGGATTGCCCCCGGAGCTCGCCATCCTCGCGGGGACGGCGGCGGCCGTCGTGCTGGGCGTGCCGGCGGGACTGCTGGCGATCCGGCGCCAGGGCATCTACTTCGCGATGATCACGCTGGCGCTCGCGCAGATGGTCTTCTTCTTCAGCCTGCAGGCGCCGTTCACGGGCGGTGAGGACGGCATCCAGTCCGTGCCGCGGGGCACGTTCCTGGGGCTGTTCGACCTTAAGGACATGCTCGTCCTGTACTACGTGGTGCTGGCGATCTTCACCGCGGGGTTCCTCCTGATCTACCGCATCATCCACTCGCCCTTCGGCCAGGTGCTCAAGGCCATACGCGAGAACGAGCCGCGCGCCATCTCCCTGGGCTACCGCACCGAGCGCTACAAGCTCGCGGCCTTCGTGCTCTCGGCGGGGCTCGCCGGTGTGGCCGGGGCCACCAAGGCGATCGTCTTCCAGCTCGCCTCGCTCACCGACGTGCACTGGTCGATGTCGGGCGAGGTGGTGCTCATGACGCTGCTGGGCGGCATGGGGACGATCTTCGGCCCGGTGGTGGGCGCCTTCGCCATCATCACGATGGAGAACTACCTCGCCGAGCTGGGCTCGTGGTTCACCATCACGCAGGGCGCGAT
>JAHCLE010000450.1 GCA_026125445.1 Burkholderiales bacterium | reverse complement strand
CCTCACGATCGCCCGCATGATTCGGTACGCGATCCACGGGTGCTTCTCCACCAGCCCCTCGAGATCGGCGCGGTCGAGGGCCAGCACCTCGGTGACGCCCAGCGAGCGCAGCGCCGCGTAGCGCGGCGTGCCGTCGAGGAAGGAGAGCTCGCCCACGAGGTCGCCCGCGGTCATCACGTGCAGGTTCTCCCACTGTCCGTCGGCGCCGCGCCGCGAGACGGCGAGCGCTCCGTTCACGATGACGTGCATGTGGCTGTCGGGCTCGCCCTCGGGCGTGATGACCTTGCCGTCCTCGAGGCGGTGCAGGTGGACGAGTCCGGCGACGACGTCGATGTCGCCCGCCGAGAGCTCCTTGGCGAGCACCGACTTGGCGACGAGTTCCTTCACGCGCGGATCCATGGCATCCCCCTCGTTCGTTCTTCGCGATACCCCATCCTACGGCCGGGGCGGGGGGCGCCTTTGCGTGGCGTCAAGGCTCCGGCGCGAAGCGCACCACGATCTTGCCGCGGTTGTGGCCCCCCGCCATCTCGCGCTGCAGCTCGGGCACTTCCTCGGGTCGCCCCACGCGGGTGACCACCGGCACGAGCCGCCCCGAGGCGGCCAGGTCCACGAGCGTCTGGAGGTCGGCGAGGTTGGGTCGCTCCATGACGGGGTGCACGCGCTGCCTCGCCGAGAGCTTGAGCCACCACGACCAGCAGTAGAGCGCCGCGCCGGGCAGGCTGTGGACGTACACCCCGGCGGGCGCGAGGAGCCGCCGGCATTCCGGGAAGGTGGAGGTGCCGGAAGCGTCGAAGACGATGTCGAAGGTCTCCGGGAGCGCCCTCCAGTCCTCGCGCCGGTAGTCGATCGCCCGGTCGGGCGCGAGCCCGGCGAGGAAAGCCTGCCCGCCGGTGCTCGCGACGGCTGTCACGTGCGCGCCGGCGAGCTTGGACAGCTGCACGGCGAACGAGCCGACGCCCCCGGCCGCGCCCACGACGAGGATGCGCTGGCCGGAGGCGAGCCCCGCTTCGCGGAGCGCCTGCACGGCGGTGATGCCGGCGCCCGGGAGCGACGCGCCGTCGGTGAAGGAGAGCGAGGGC
>JAHCLE010000045.1 GCA_026125445.1 Burkholderiales bacterium | reverse complement strand
GCGGATGAGGGCCGCCCCCGTGAGCACGATGGAGAGCATCGTGATGCCGTTCACCACCTCGGTGATCGCGCCGAACCAGCTCTTTTCCAGCGTCGGGTTGAAGCGCACGCGGAAGGCGAGGTCGACCGCCGGCGCCGGCGTCGCGCGCACGCGCCGCGCGTACGCGTCCACCTCGCCGTTCACGATCTGCTGGACGTGGCCGCTTCCGGTGAAGGCCTGGCTGATGCGCGTGGCGTCCACGTTGAGCAGCAGGCCGGGCCGCCGCCCCGCCAGCAGGTCGCGCTCGAATCCCGGCGGGATGACCAGGGCGAAGGTGTCCAGGCCCTTGTCCATGCGCTCGTCCATCGCCGCGAACGGGATGAGGTTCGGCGGAAGGAACATGGGCGGGTAGAAGGCGTCCACGATCCTGGCCGAGAGGGCCGACCGGTCCTCGTCCACGATGGAGATGGGTGCCCTGCGCAGCGTCTCCGGAATCGCCGTGGCGGCCGTGTAGATCGAGAAGGTGAACGCGAAGACTATCAGGAACAGCATGATCGGGTCCCGCGCGAGGCTGCGGAACTCCTTGACGCCGAGGTTGAAGACGTTGGCCGCGCGCATCTCAGCGCTCCTGCTTCCCGAGGAACGCGGCGCCCAGCCCGACGAGCACCTGCACGGCCAGGAGGAGGGGAATGAACTCTCCCTGCAGATCCGCGAGGCCCAGGCCCTTCGAGAAGGCGCCGCGCGAGATGATGAGGGCGTGGGTCGCCGGATAGACGCTGCCGATGGCCCTGCCCACGCCCTCCAGCGACGAGACGGGGTCGAGGAGGCCCGAGAACAGGTTCGCCGGCAGCAGCGTGAGCACCGCGGTGCCGAATATGGCGGCGACCTGGGTCCTCACGAAGGCGGAGATCAGCAGGCCCAAGGCGGTGGAGGCCATCAGGTACAGGACCATGGCCGCCGCGAGCACGGTGAAGCTGCCCGTCATCGGCACGCCGAACAGGAAGACCGTCATCGCCGTGAGCAGGAGGAAGTTGACCATCCCGAGGGCGACGTAGGGCGCCTGCTTGCCGAGGAGGAACTCCAGCCGCGTCACCGGCGTCACGTAGAAGTTGATGATGGAGCCCAGCTCCTTCTCCCGCACCACCGAGAGTGCGGCGAGGATCGCCGGGATCAGCAGCAGGAGCAGCGGCATCACCGCCGGCGCCATCGCCGGAAGGCTCTTCACGTCCGGGTTGTAGCGGAAGCGGGTCTCCAGCGTGTAGCTGCCGGCCACGGCCGCGGGGCCGAGCGCTTCCTTCGTCCGCGCCGCGAGCCAGTGCGCGTGCATGCCCTGGACGTAGCCGCGGAGCGTCTCGGCGCGGGTGGGCATGGCGCCGTCGATCCATGCGCCGATGGTCGCCGTCTCGCCGCGCGCGATGCTCCTGGCGAATCCCGGGGGGATCTCGATGGCGAGCGAGATCTCGCCGGCGCGCATGCGCCGGTCCATTTCCTCGTAGGTGCCCAGGGGAGGGCGCTCGACGAAGTAGCGCGACCCGGACAGGTTCAGGGCGTAGTCGCGGCTCGCCGTGGTCCGGTCGCGATCCATCACCGCGAAAGTGAGGTCCTCCACGTCCAGGGTGATGCCGAGGGCCATCACCAGCATGAGGATCACGCTGCCGAGGATGGCGAGCGCCTGGCGGATGGGATCGCGGCGAAGCTCCAGGGCCTCGCGCCACGCGTAGCTCACGAGGCGGCGCATGTCGAGGCCGAGCATCCGGGCGGACCTCGTCGCGTGCGCTCGCGTCGGGGCCCCGGGCGCCGTCGCGGGGCCGGCCGGCCCCGGGGCATCCCGCACGCCGCGTTCGGCTTCCTCGAGGTGGCCGATGAAGGCCTCCTCCAGCGTTCCCACGCCCCGCGCCGCGATGATCGCCGCGGGCGTGTCGCTCGCCAGCACGCGTCCTTCGTGCATGAGCGAGACGCGGTCGCAGCGCTCCGCCTCGTTCATGAAGTGGGTGGAGATGAAGATGGTGACCCTGTCCCGGCGCGACAGGTCGAGCATCATCTGCCAGAAGGCGTCGCGGGCGATGGGATCCACCCCCGACGTGGGCTCGTCCAGGATGAGCATCTCCGGGGCGTGGATCATCGCCACCGCGAGCGACAGGCGCTGGCGCTGCCCCAGGGGCAGGGCGTCCGGGAGGCTCTCCTCGACCTCCGCCAGGCCGAAGCGGCGCACCATCTCCTCGATGCGCGGCGCGATGCGCTCCTCGGGCATGCGGAAGAGCCGCGCGTGCAGGGCGAGGTTCTGGCGCACGGTGAGCTCGCCGTAGAGGGAGAACGACTGGGTCATGTAGCCCACGCGCCGCCGCGTCTCCAGGTCGTGCGGGTCCACGGGGTGGCCGAACAGCGACGCGTCGCCCTCGCTCGCCGGAAGCAGCCCGGTGAGCATCTTCATGGTGGTGGTCTTGCCGCAGCCGTTGGAGCCGAGGAAGCCGAAGATCTCGCCGCGCCCGATGCGGAAGCTCACGCGGTCCACGGCGGTGAAGTCGCCGAAGCGCATCGTGAGGCCCCGGGCCTCGATGGCCGCCTCGCCGCCGTCTTCCGCCCCGCGCGGGGCGATCACCACGGGCCGGTGGCCCTGGCGGCGGCTCTCCGGCAGCAGGGCGATGAACGCCTCCTCGAGGCTCGCGGAGGCGGTGCGCCCGAGCAGTTCTGCCGGCGTCCCGGTGGCGAGGATCCTGCCGGCATCCATGGCCACCAGCCAGTCGAAGCCCGCCGCCTCCTCCATGTAGGCCGTGGCGATGAGGACGCTCATGCCGGGCCGGTTGCCGCGGATGCGGCCGATGAGCTCCCAGAACTGGCGGCGCGACAGCGGATCGACGCCGGTGGTCGGCTCGTCGAGTATCAGCAGGTCCGGATCGTGGATGAGGGCGCAGCAAAGGCCCAGCTTCTGCTTCATGCCGCCGGAGAGCTTCGCGACGGGTCGGTCTGCGAAGGGAGCGAGCCCCGTGGCGTGCAGGAGCTCCGCGATGCGCCTTTCGCGCTCGCGCCGCCCGTGGCCGAAGAGACGCGCGAAGAAGTCGACGTTCTCGTGCACCGACAGCGTCGGATAGAGGTTCCTGCCGAGCCCCTGCGGCATGTACGCGATGCGCGGGCACACGACTTCGCGGTGGCGCGCGCTCGCCATGTCGCCGCCCAGCACCTCGATGCGGCCCGCCTGGATCCTCCGGGCTCCCGCGACGAGGGCGAGGAGGGTCGACTTGCCCACGCCGTCCGGGCCGATGAATCCGACCATGACGCCGGCGGGCAGCTCGAGGCTCACCGATTCCAGCGCGGTGGCGCCTCCGTAGCGCAGCCCCACGCCCGCCAGGCGCGCGACCGGGGACGATGCGGACGCCTCGCCTCCGGCCGCCGTGCCGGGCGCGCTCATGGCGGCAGCTTCACCTGGAGGCGCTCGGGCCACGGGGTGGCGGCGTCGAGCCGCACGTAGGCCACGCCGGGCAGGCCCGTCTTCACCTTTTCCGTGTACTTGCCCAGGACCTCGGGCGGGATCTGCGCCTTCACGCGGAACATGAGCTTCTCGCGCTCGCTCGCGGTTTCCACGGTCTTGGGCGTGAACTGCGCCTCGGAGGCCACGAAGGACACGCTCGCGGGGATCACGTACTGCGGCGCGGCGTCCAGCACGATGCGCGCCTCGGCGCCCAGCGCGATGCGGCCCGCCTGCGCCGTGGGCAGGAAGAAGGTCATGTAGACGTCGGAGAGGTCGATCAGGTTCAGCACGCGCCCGCCGGCCGCCACGACCTCCCCGTCCTGCGCCACGCGGTACTGGACGCGGCCGTCGCGCGGGGCCTTGAGGAGCGTGTCGTCGATGTCGGCCTGGATCTTCTCGACGTTGGCCCGCGCCGCCTCGGTGGAGGATTGCGCGCCCTCGACCTGCGAGCGGGCGCTGGCGATCGCCGCCTCGGCCGCGGCGACCTGCGCGCGCGCGGCGGTGAGCGCGGCGCCCGCGCTGTCGACCTTGTTCCGGTCGTCGTCGACGGCCTGCGGCGAGACGAAGCCCTTCTCCGCGAGCGCCATGGTGCGCTTGAGCTGCGTTCGCGCGGCGTTCACTTCCACCTCGCGCTGCGCCACGAGCGCCTGCGCGCTCGCCTTGTCGCTCTCGCGCTGGGCGAGCGCGCTCCTCGCCGCGGCCACCGTGCTGCGCGCCTGCTGCGTCTGCGCCTCGGCCTGCCGGCGCTGGGCCTCGAGGACGTCGGGGTCGATCACCGCCACCACCTGCCCGGCCTTGACGAACTCGCCCTCCGCCACCCGGATCTCCTTCACGCGCCCCGCGGTGCGCGCGGCCACGTCGATCTCGACCGCCTCGATGCGCCCGTTGCCGCTCGCGATGTGGGCGTCGTCCTTGCGGTTCGCGTAGCGCTGCCAGGCGTAGGCGGCCACCGCGGCGAGCGCGATGGCGGCGGCGGCGCGGATCAACCAGGTCTTGCGTGTGTCGCTCAACGGAACCTCCCAGCGGGTGGGAAAAGCGTAGCACATGGCGGCGGCCGCGCGGTTGCCATGGGTCAAGGGCGCGGCGTGTATCGTTGCGCCATGGAATCCGACCACCCGCTGCGCCGGGCGCTGCCGATGTTCCTCCTCGCGGGGCTGTGCTTCAGCACGCTGGACGCGACCGCCAAGTACCTCATCCGCGACCACACCCTCTTCATCATCGTGTGGGCGAGGTACGCGGGGCAGATGCTCGTCACCACGCCCATCGCCTGGCGCATGGGCGGCCCGGGCTTCTGGCGCACGCGGCACCTGCGGGTGCAGCTCGTGCGCTCGCTCTGCCTCGTGGTGGCGACGGCCTGCTTCTTCGGGGGACTTCGCTACCTGCCGCTGGCGGAGGGCTCGGCGATCGCCTTCCTCGCGCCGATGTTCGCCATCGCCCTGTCGATGCCCGTCCTGGGCGAGCGGCCCACGCGCGCGCAGGTGATGTCCGCGGTCGCGGGATTCGCAGGCATCCTGATCCTCGTGCGGCCCGGATCGGCGGTCTTCCACCCGGCCACGGCGCTCATCGTGCTGGCCGCGATCTCGAACGCCTTCTACCAGCTCCTCACCCGCAGGCTCCCGCAGGACTCGGCGCACACCACGCTCTTCTACTCGGCGCTGGTCGGCACGGCGCTGCTCTCGGCTGCGCTGCCCTTCGCCGACGCGCCCGCGCGCATCACGCTGCGCGACGGCGCCACCCTCGTCGCCCTCGGGCTGCTCGCGGGGCTGGGCCACGGCCTGCTGATCGGCGCCTACCTGCGCGCGCCGGCCTCGCTGGTCGCGCCGTTCACCTACCTGCAGATGATCTGGGCGACGGCCTACGGCTTCCTGGTGTTCGGCCAGCTGCCCGACGGCGTCTCCTTCCTGGGCATGGCCGTGATCGTCGCGAGCGGCGTGGCGCTCGTCGTCCACGAGGCTCGCCGGCGCCATCGCGGCGCCCCGTTGCCCCGGCGCCCGGGCTAGCGGCGAGGCTTGGGCGCGGGCGCCTCGGCGGGTGCCGCCTTCTCCGGCTTGCGTTCCCCGCCGCGCAGCTCGTCCTGGAGGAAGCGGTAGCGGCCGTGCAGGATGCAGCCGCGCATGCCCGGCTCGCAGCGGGCGCCGCGGACGAGCTGGCACACCCCTTCGGCGTCGTGCGGGCAGGACCAGGAGCTCATGGGGGAATTGTGGCCCAGCGGCGCGGGCCGGGCAACCGCGGCCGGGAGCTCAGCCCCGCGGCGCCTTGAGGATCTCCAGCACCTGGCGGAAGCGCGGGTGCTCGCAGCTGCGCAGCCACTCGAAGACGATGGTCTCCACGCTCGCGAGCACGGCGCCGGACTGGCGCAGCCTCGCCATCGCGAGCTCGTAGTCGCCGGGAAAGCGCGAGCCGCAGGCGTTGGCCGCGATCCAGACGTGGAAGCCGGCGCGCTGCAGTCCGTGCGCGGTCTGCATCATGCACACGTGGGCCTCGCAGCCGGCCACCACGACGTCGGTGGGCGCGGGGTGCCCGGGGGCGCGCAGCCACTGGACCAACCCGTCCTCGCAGGCGTTGAAGTGCATCTTGGAGACGATGCGGTCGCAGCGGTCGCTGATCGCCTCGGCGTTGGGGCCCAGCCCGCGCGGGTTCTGCTCCGTTCCCACGACGCGCACGCCCAGCGCGCGGGCGCAGTCGGCCAGGCGCGCGGCCTCGGCAACGACCTCGATGCCGCCGTGGATCGCGGGCAGCAGGCGCTGCTGGAAGTCCACCAGGACGAGCGTGCTGCGTCCCGGCTCGATCGCGACGTTCAAGTGGCCTCCGGCCTCATCCGAGGAGCACGTTCACGATGGCGTTGCCGATGCCCACGAGCGCCGCGCCGGAGATGAGCCCGGCGCAGATGGGCTCGCAGCCCTCGACCCAGAAAGTATGCCCCTTCGTGCCGGGCGTGGGGTTGCGCCTGCCCGCCCACCAGAAGACGAGCGCGCCCACCCACATCGCGAAGGTGGCCTCCGGCGGCAGCACCACGCCCAGGCCGATGGAGACGGCCGAGAGCGGGAAGCGCCCTTTCGTGACGATCTTGGCCACCTCGATCGCCACGGCACAGGCGGCCGCCACGGCCATGGAGACGATCGCGGAGGGCGCGAGGCTGGTGAGCCCCTTGGTGATGAGGTCCGCGACACCCTTCCACTGCAGCGCCGCGGGCATCGCGAACTGCTCCGAGATGATGGTGGCCGTCGAGCGCACGCCGTTCGCGTCGGGGGGCAGGAAGAGCAGGAAGTAGAGGGGCACGCAGGCGAGCGAGCCGGCGAAGAGCCCGATCACGTGCCCGATGGCCTGCTGCCGGGGCTTCGCGCCCAGCATGTAGCCCGGCTTGATGTCGGAGAGCAGGTTCGCGGCGTTGGCGGCGATCTCGCCCGTCATGCCGGCGGGAATGAGGTTGCTCGCGGGGTTGGTGCGGTCGATCGCGCCCATCGTGAACTGGGTGATCTTCGAGAGGGCGCCGGTGGGCGTCCACGAGGTGAGCGCCATCGAGTTGGTGCAGATGATGGTGAGCACGAAGATGAGCGGCAGCGACACCAGCGCGAGGAGCCACGGCACGCCGAAGAACTCGTGCGACACCCAGGCGCCCAGCAGGCTGAAGGCCGGCACGCCGACCCACGACATCCAGAGGGGAAGCTCGATGTCCGCGAGGACGTCCTCGCCCTCCTTCTTCTGCCCGCCCTTCAGCGAACGCCAGGCGCTGCGGAAGAGCTCGGGCCGCGCGAGCAGGCTCACGAGCGAGCCCACCACCATCATCGTCACGCCCCACCACAGGGACCACTGGTTGACGATCTCGGCGCGGTTGATGGGGATGACGGCCCCGGTGGCCGTGACGCGCGGCACGATGTCGCCGGCCTGGATCATGATCGGCGCGAGCACCACGAAGTTCACGAAGGCGCCCAGCAGGCAGCTCGTGGCCACCGCGATGCCCATGAGGCCGCCCACGCCCAGCATCGCGGCGTCGAGGGTGAGGCGAAGGCCGAGCTGGCGGATGTCGGTGCCGAGGATCTTCGGGATCCACAGCGAGGATTTCGCGGCGACGGCGTAGTAGTAGGCGTCCAGGCGCTCGGAGAAGTGCCAGGCCTCCTTCATCCCCGCCCACTTGTCCATCTGCAGGATCTTGAACTGGACGAGCTTCATCCAGCCGTCGCTCACGATCATCTGGTACAGGCCCGTGAGGAGCGCCGTCCACCCCAGCAGCTTCGCCTTGAACATCCCCGCGGCGGCCGCCCCGGTGTAGAGGGCGTCGAGCACCACGCCGCAGGCCCGGCCCTCCGGGAAGGGCAGCTGCTCGTCGTTGATGAAGCGGCGCTTCATGGGGAAGGCGAGGAGCACGCCCACGATCGACACGACGATCATCCACACCACCATCTGCCACCACGGCACGATCTTGCCGGTGACCAGCATGTAGGCGGCGAAGCTCGAGGTGAGGGGCGTGACCACGTACCCGGCTGCGGTCGCGATCGACTGCGTGCAGTTGTTCTCGAGGATCGTGTAGTCGTTGGCGAGTCCCGCCCCGTGCAGGATGCGGAACATCGCGAAGGCGAGGATCACGGAGGTGAGCCCCACGCCGATGGTGATCCCGGTCTTGCCGGCGATGTACAGGCCCGTGGCCGCCAGCGCCCCGCCGAGCACGAAGCCGGTGACGCCCGAGCGGATCGTGAGCTGCGGCATGTCGCCGCGGAACACGTTCGCGTGCCACCACTGGTCCTTCTGCGCCCGCGACCACGTGCGGACCTGCTGTTCGTCGAGCTGGATGAGCGCCATGGATCCTCGTGGGAGCGTCGTGGGAACGGGACGCGGCCCGGGTGGGGCTCGCGCCGGACGCGAGGATACCTTAACGCAGGCTCAGCCGGCGCTGCGTCTCGGCCGTGAACTCCTCCATCTCGGGGTCGAGCGCGCTGCGGGAGGAGACGATTCCCACGGGCTCGCCCTTGTCCACCACCGGCACGTGGCGGAAGCCGCCGTCGTGCATCGCGAGCAGCGCCCGCCCGAAGATCTCGTTGGGATCTACGGTCACGGGATCGGTCGTCATCACCTCGCCGATGGTGGTGGCCGCCGGGTCGAGGCCCGCGGCCACGACGCGGAAGACGACGTCGCGCTCGGTGAAGATGCCCACCAGGTGCTTGCCTTTCACCACCATCACGGCGCCCACGTTCTTCCTCGCCATGAGCTTCGCCGCCTTCGACACGGTGGTCTCGGGCGGGGCGACCAGGCGCTTCTTCGCCTCCATCACGCTCTTCACGCGCATGCTGTACACGGCTTGCTCCTCCGGCCACTGCCCCCTATCAGCTGGAAGGTAGTGGAGGACCCCCGGCACGGGTTGACCGGGATCAACCTTCCGTCGACCGGCCCTCAGTGGCGGTCGAACTTGACCGACAGGACGAGGGAGCTCTGGGTCTTGGTGACCCCTGGCAGGTGGCCGATCTCGTCCAGCACCCTGTCGATCTCCTCGGTCGTCTCGCCCTGCACGAAGGCCAGGTTGTCGAAGGCACCGCTGATCGCATAGACGGCGCGCACCTGGGGAATGGCGCGCAGGCCGGCGACGACCGCGTCGGCCTCCTTGGCGTCGACGTCGAGCAGCACGTGCACGCGCAGCATGCGCGCCTCCACCTTCGGGTTCATGCGCACGGTGTAGCCCGCGATGACGCCGTCGCGCTGCAGGCGCTTGAGGCGCTCGACGACGGTGGTTCGCGCCACGCCGAGGCTGCGGGCGAGGGCCGCGGTGGGCATCCGCGCGTCCTCCCGCAACAGGGCGAGGAGCCGGCGGTCCTGGTCGTCGAGTTGTACGGATCGTCTCATTGTCTCGTCGAAATGACTGAATTTAGGCGATATATCGTCATTCTAATGGCTTCACTCCGACATTGCCAGCGGCTAAAGTCCGGGCAACGATCCGAAGGGAGAAGCGGCCATGGCGAGGAAGACGAAGGTGGTGCTGGCGGGAGCGGGGAAGATCGGCGAGGCGATCGTGGCGTTGCTCGCGCCCACGGGCGACTTCGAGCTCACGATCGTCGAGCAGGACGCAGCGAAGGCGGAGGCCTTCCGCAAGCAGGGGCTCGCGGCGGTGGAGTGCGCGGTGGGCGAGGAGCGGGCGCTCGAGCCCGTGCTGGCCGGCCACGACGCCGTGATCTCGGCCTGCCCCTACTACCTCACCCCGCACGTGGCCAGGGCCGCGAAGAAAGCGGGCGTGCACTACTTCGACCTCACGGAAGACGTCGCCTCCACGCGGGTCGTCAGGCAGCTGGCGGAAGGCGCCGACGTCGCCTTCGTCCCCCAGTGCGGCCTCGCTCCCGGCTTCATCTCGATCGCCGCCCACCACGCTACCCTGGGCTTCGACAGGCTTCGCGACGTGCGCATGCGGGTGGGGGCACTGCCGATCTTCCCGAGCAACGCGCTCAAGTACAACCTCACGTGGAGCACCGACGGCCTCATCAACGAGTACTGCAACCCCTGCGAGGCCATCGTGGACGGGGTGCTTCGCGAGCTGCCGGCCCTGGAGAACGCCGAGGAGTTCTCGCTCGACGGCGTCACCTACGAGGCGTTCAACACCTCCGGGGGCCTGGGCACCCTGTGCGAGACCCTTGCCGGGCGCGTCGAGAACCTCGACTACAAGACGGTGCGCTACCCCGGCCACCGCGACATCGTGAAGATCCTCATCCGCGACCTGCGTCTCGGCGTCAACCGCGGGGTCCTGAAGGACGTCTTCGAGGCCTCCATCCCGATGACGACGCAGGACGTGGTCCTCGTGTTCGTCACCGTGACGGGCTGGAAGCACGGGCGGCTCACGCAGGAGACCTTCGTGCGAAAGGTCTACGCGAGCCAGGTGAACGGGCGTCTCCTCTCGGCGATCCAGCTCACCACCGCCGCGGGCGCCTGCGCGATGCTCGACCTGCACCGCGAGGGCAGGCTCCCGGCGAAGGGCTTCGTGCGCCAGGAGCAGGCCTCGCTGGACGAATTCCTCGCCAACCGCTTCGGACGGCATTACGGCGGCGGCCAGTCGCCCCAAACGGAGATCCGCCATGAGCCTGCCCCGGCCCGGCGCGCTGCCTGAGCGCGCGCGAGCGCTCGCCGCGGCGCTCGGCGTCGATCTCGCGGCCCACGCGGGAGACGACATCGCCGTGCGCACGCCCGTCACCGGCGAGGCCATCGCGCGGCTGCGCGCGAGCACCGCCGCGGAGGTCGACGGCGCCGTGGAGCGCGCCCACCGCGCCTTCCTCGCGTGGCGCCTGGTGCCGGCGCCGCGCCGCGGCGAGGTGGTGCGCGCCTTCGGCGACCTGCTGCGCGCGCGCAAGGGCGAGCTGGGCGAGCTCGTCACGATCGAGACGGGCAAGATCCGCTCCGAGGGCCTGGGCGAGGTGCAGGAGATCATCGACATCGCGGACTTCGCGGTGGGCATCTCGCGCCAGCTCCACGGGCTCACCATCGCCTCCGAGCGCCCCGGCCACCGCATGATGGAGACCTGGCACCCGCTGGGCGTCTGCGGCGTCATCACGGCATTCAACTTTCCGGCGGCGGTGTGGGGCTGGAACGCGGCCCTCGCGTTCGTGTGCGGCGACGCCGTCGTCTGGAAGCCCTCGGAGAAGGCCACCCTCACGGCGCTCGCGTGCCATGCGCTCTGGCGCCGGGCGCTCGCGGCGTTCCCCGACATGCCGCAGGACGTCGCCGAGGTCGTCCCGGGCCTGGCACCGGCGGGCGGGACCCTCGTCGACAGCCCCCTCGTGCCGCTGGTGAGCGCCACGGGCAGCACGCGCATGGGCCGGCTCGTGGGGCCGCGCGTGGCGGCGCGCTTCGGGCGGTCCATCCTCGAGCTGGGCGGCAACAACGCGGCCATCGTCGCGCCAAGCGCGGATCTCGAGCTCGCGCTGCGGGCGATCGCCTTCGCGGCCGTGGGCACCGCGGGCCAGCGCTGCACGACGCTCCGGCGGCTCATCGTCCACGAGTCCGTCCTGGGCGGCCTCGTCGAGAGCCTCAGGCGGGTCTACGCGAGCCTTCCCATCGGCAGCCCGCTCGCGGACGGCGTGCTCGTCGGGCCGCTCATCGACCGGCCCGCGTTCGACGCGATGCAGGCGGCGCTCGGCGCGTCGAGGGCCGAAGGCGCGCGCGTGACGGGCGGGGCGCGGCGGGAGTTCGCGGGCTTCCCCGACGCCTGGTACGCCGAGCCCGCGATCTGCGAGTGGGCGGCGCCCGGGGCGATCACGCGCGAGGAGACCTTCGCGCCCATCCTTCACGTCTTCCCCTACCGCGATCCCGGCGAGGCCATCGCGATGCACAACGACGTGCCGCAGGGGCTCGCCTCCAGCATCTTCACGCGCGACCTCGCGGAGGCCGAGCTCTTCGTCGCCGCCGCGGGCAGCGACTGCGGCATCGCCAACTTCAACATCGGCCCGAGCGGGGCGGAGATCGGCGGCGCGTTCGGCGGCGAGAAGCAGACCGGGGGCGGGCGCGAGTCGGGCAGCGACGCCTGGAAGGCCTACATGCGCCGCCAGACGAGCACGGTCAACTACTCGGGCGCGCTGCCGCTCGCGCAGGGCGTGAAGTTCGACATCGGCTGAGGTCAACGCGCCGGCGATGCGGATGCGCTAGAGTAGGGCCGACCCTCCCCAGAAGGGCGCCCATTCCGCCAGGACAATGGCCAAGAGACATGCCCACGTAGGCAAGCCGCGCCTCATCCACCAGATCATCGAGCCGCGCGCCATCCTCGAGATGGCCGCGCTCCCCGCGAGCCTGCCGGCGCTCGCGCGCGCGCGGCGCGGAGACGGCCACCCGGTCCTGCTGCTGCCGGGCTTCATGGCCGACGAGGTGACGCTCGTGGCGCTCAAGCTCTTCCTGGAGAGCCGCGGCTACGAGGTGCAGACCTGGGGCTTCGGGCGCAACGTCGGATTCAGCAGCCGGCACGCCGCCGCCCTCGAGCAGAAGATCCGCTACATCCACCACCGCACGGGGCGCAAGGTGAGCCTCGTGGGCTGGAGCCTGGGCGGCATGTTCGCGATGTACGGGGCGCACGAGGCGCCGGAGTGCGTCCGCTCCGTGATCACGCTGGGCAGCCCCGTGTCGTTCGATCCGGCGGGAAGCCAGTCCCCCTCGTGGGTGAAGGCGCTCTACCGCCTCATCTCGCACCCCATGGGAACGGCGGCGCACGTCTCGCACCTGAAGGCCAAGAAGCTTCGCGAGAGGAAGGCGCTGCCGGTGCCGATGTCCTGCGTCTATTCGGTGTCCGACGGCGTCGTGCCGCCGCAGGAGGCCACCATCGACGGCGACCCGGCCCTGCACGAGAACGTGCGCGTTCCCGGCAGCCACATCGGCCTGGGGTTCAACCCGATCGTGCTCTGGATCCTCGCCGACCGCCTGGCGCAGCCCGAGGGGGGCTGGCGGCCGTTCGCGCCGTCGGGCGTGAGCGGGCGGCTGTACCGCCTGTTGACCTGCCCGTTCTCGCGGTCGAAGCGCTCCGTTTCGCCGGCTTGCGTGCCGGGCGCTCCCGCCGCCCGCGGGCAAGGGCCAGGTACTCCTGGAACGCCTCGCGCACGCACTGCGCGAAAGCCTCCGGGTCGGGCATCTGCTCGCGGCACGACGTGGGCGACACGATGATCTTCCCGTCGTAGCTCGTCACCGCGAAGGCGAGGCCCATGCCGTCGTTGATGGGCATGATCGCCGAGAAGTAGGTCATGCGCGCGCCGTTCAGGTAGAGCGGCACCGAGGGCCCCGGCACGTTGGCGATCGCGCAGTTGGCGATCGGGGCGCGCCGGCCCACGCCGAGAAGCGCGCTGCCGAGCATCTTGCCGGTGAGGGCGAGGGTGGCGGCCGGGGCGTAGGTGCCGATGTTCGAGAGCTCCCGCGCGCCGATCGCCTTCGCGATCACTTCCGAGGAGGCCGTCTGCCGCCGGATGCGGGCCAGGCGCTTCACCGGGTCGGCGACGTTCACCCCCAGCATGACGGTCGCCCACTGCACCTCCGGCTTCGCGCCGGGGCCGGCTTCGGGATCGCGCACGTAGACGGGAACGAGCGCCGAGAGGTCGCGCTTCGGGAGCTCCTCGTTCGCCTCGAGGTAGCGGCGCAGTCCCCCGGCGCACACCGCGAGCACGGCGTCGTTCACCTTCGCGCGCGGCACGAGGCGGCGGATCGCGCGGAACTCGTCCAGCAGGAAGCGCCGCGTCTCGAACACGCGGTAGGGCGAGACGACGGTGTTGAAGCGGGTGGGCTCGATGGGCTCCCGGGGTTGCATGACCTCGGCGGCGAAGGAGCGCGCGGCATCGCGCACGCGCGCCACGGCGTGGCCGATGGGTCGGGCGAGGCGAAGCGGCGAGGTGGCCGCGCCCAGCACGCCGCGGGCGACGAGCTCGAGGGTGCCGGGCGCCGACTCGGGGAACCAGGGCTCGGCCGGCTCCGGCTTGGGCGGGCGGGGCGTCGCGTCGTGCAGCAGCGTGATGATCTCGGTGCCGCGCTCCACGTCGATGGCCGCGTGGTGCAGCTTCGTGAGGAGGGCGAAGCTGTCCTTCGGCAGTCCCAGCAGGCTGTCCAGGCCCTCGATCACGTAGAGCTCCCACAGCGGCCGGTTGGGGTCGAGGGGGCGGGCGTGGATGCGCGAGACCTGGATGCAGAACTGCCGCCAGTCGCCCGGCTTGGGCAGCGCGATGTGGCGCACGTGGTACTCGAGGTCGAAGTTCTCGTCCTCGATCCACCAGGGCTCGTCGAGGCCCAGGGGCACGCGGCGCAGTTTCTGGCGGAAGATGGGCGACAGGTGCAGGCGGCTTTCGACGAGCGCGAGCAGGCCCTTGAAGCGCAACCGCCCGCCGGGCGCCGTCGACGGATCGTAGATCTGGACGAGGCTCACGTTCGACGTGGCGTGGGCTCTCTCGGAGGCGAGGAAGAGCGCGTCGTTCTCGCTGAGCTGGCGCATGTTGGACCGATCATGCCACAGGCGCGCCGGCCGCGAATTGATGGAGGACACGGCGCCGTGCGAACATTCCGCATGCCGCCCAACTTCGACGTGGTCGTCTTCGGGGCCACCGGCTTCACGGGCCGGCTCGTCGCCGAGTACCTGGGTGCCCGCCCCGGCGCCGGGGTGCGCTGGGCGATGGCGGGGCGCAGCCGCGCGAAGCTCGAGGAGGTGCGCCGCCTCGTCGGCGCGCCGCCGGCGCTCTCGCTCCTGCAGGCCGACGCCGCCGATCCCGCCTCGCTCTCCGCGCTCGTGCGGCAGGCAAAGGTGGTGGTGAGCACCGTCGGGCCCTACCAGCTGCACGGCGAGGCGCTCCTTCGCGCCTGCGCCGAGGCCGGCACCGACTACGTGGACCTGTGCGGGGAGCCGGGATGGATGGCCGCCATGATCCCCAGCCACGAGGCCTCGGCCCGGGCGAGCGGGGCGCGCCTCGTGTTCTCCTGCGGCTTCGACTCGATTCCCTTCGACCTGGGCGTGGTGTTCGCCCAGGACGAAGCCCTGCGCCGCCTCGGCACGCCGCTCGTTCGCGTGCGAGGGCGAGTGCGCACGATGAAGGGCGGCTTTTCCGGGGGGACGCTCGCGAGCCTCCTGGCCACCCTCGAGGCGATGGGGCGCGATGCCGGCCTGGCGCGCGTGCTGGCCGACCCGTTCGCGCTCACGCCGGGGTTCCGCGGGCCGCGCCAGCCGTGGAGCGCCGCCGCGGAGTACGACGAGGCGGCCAGGTCCTGGTCGATCCCCTTCGTGATGGCGCCCATCAACACGAAGAACGTGCACCGCACGCATTTCCTCCTGGGCCACCCGTGGGGCCGCGACTTCGCCTACGACGAGCGGCTCCTCACGGGCGACGGCGCGGCGGGCGAGCGCCGGGCGCGCAAGCTCGTGCGCCGGGAGCGGGTCCAGGACGCGATGCTCGCCTGGGCTCCTACGCGCGCGCTGCTTCGCCGCTTCGTGCTGCCCAAGCCGGGTGAGGGCCCGGGGCCCGAGGCGCGCGAGCGCGGCCGTTACGAGATCGCCTTCCTCGGGGAGACGGCGGACGGCCGGCGCCTCACGGCCGTCGCGAAGGGCGAGCGCGATCCCGGCTACGGCGCCACGAGCCGCATCGTCGCGGAGGCCGCCCTGTGCCTCGCGGAGACGGACCGCTCGAAGACCGCCGGCGGCGTCTGGACGCCCGGCGCCGCGATGGGCCTCGCGCTTCTGCCGCGCCTCGCGGAGCGCGCCGGGCTCTCGTTCGCGATCGAGGAGGCGGCGGCGTGAGGAGGCTTCTCGAGACGCTCAAGGGATCGATCGCCGCGCTGGCGATCGGGCTCAACGTCCTGGTCATCTTCTCCTGCATGATGCCCTTCGCCCTCGTGAAGCTCGTGGTGCCGGCCAAGGCGGCGCGGCGGGTGTGCGACCACGCCCTCAACGCGCTCGCGTTCCGCTGGATCGCCTTCAACGACCTCATCATGGCGACCGTGGGCCGCACGCGCTGGGACATCCGGGGGCTCGCGGGACTGAAGCGCCGCGGCTGGTACCTGGTGAGCGCGAACCACCAGTCGTGGGCCGACATCCTCGTGCTGCAGAAGGTCTTCCGCGGCCGCATCCCCTTCCTCAAGTTCTTCCTCAAGGAGGAGCTCAAGTGGGTGCCGGTGATCGGGCTCGCCTGGTGGGCGCTCGACTTCCCCTTCATGAAGCGCGGCAAGAAGGGCGGCAGGAGCGACTTCGAGACGACGCGCATCGCCTGCGAGAAGTTCCGCCTCATCCCGACGTCCGTGATCAACTTCGTCGAGGGCACGCGCTTCACGAAGGCCAAGCACGCGAGCCAGGGCTCGCCCTACCGGCACCTCCTGAAGCCGCGCGCCGGCGGCATGTCGGTGGCGCTCGCGACGATGGGCGAGGATTTCGACGCGCTCATCGACGTGACCATCGCCTACCCGCGCGGAACGCCCACCTTCTGGGACCTGCTGTGCGGCCGCATGCGGGAAGTCGTGGTGCGCGTGCAGCAGCGTCCCATCCCGCCCGCGCTCGCGGACGGCGCCGATTTCGGCGACGCCGCCTTCCGCAGGGGCGTGCAGGAGTGGATCGCGCAGATGTGGGACGAGAAGGACCGGCTGCTGGACGAATTGCTCGCGCCCGCGGCCCCTCGGTAGACTCGCGGCCATGACCGACCCGGTCCGCCTGAATCCCCTCGACACCGCGTGGATCTTCACGGAAACCCGCGCCACGCCCAACCACGTCGGGGGCCTGCTGCAGTTCCGCCTGCCCGAGGGCGCGCGGAAGGACTTCATGCGCCGACTGATGGCCGGTTTCCGCAGCCACCGCAAGTTCAAGCCGCCGTGGAACCGCCGGCTCAAGTACCCGTTCACCAAGAACCCGCTGCCCGTGTGGGTCGAGGACGAGGACATCGACCTCGAGTACCACGTTCGCCACGCGGCCCTGCCGTGGCCGGGGGGCGAGCGCGAGCTGGGCGAG
The DNA here is from genome assembly GCA_026125445.1 of Burkholderiales bacterium. Classification (GTDB taxonomy): domain Bacteria; phylum Pseudomonadota; class Gammaproteobacteria; order Burkholderiales; family Usitatibacteraceae; genus FEB-7. The sequence continues at coordinate 4,802 of JAHCLE010000045.1, read as the reverse complement.
CTGGTGGGGCGCCTGCAGAGCCAGCCGCTGGACCTGAGCCGCCCGCCCTGGGAGTGCACCGTCATCGAGGGGCTCGAAGGCAACCGCTTCGCCCTCTTCGTCAAGATGCACCACTCGCTCATCGACGGGGTGAGCGGGATGAAGATGCTGCAGCGGGCCATGTCGACGGACCGCGCGAGGAGCCTGCGCATGCCGCCCTTCTGGGCCTCGGGGGCGCCCGCCGCGCGCCCGAAGCGCGCCGCGCCCACGCCGACGCTCGCGGGGGCGGCGGCCGCCGCGATCGACGCGCTGCAGAGCCAGGCGCGCTCGCTGCCGCAGCTCGCCGCCGCCTTCGGCAAGATCCTGCGGCGCATCGGAGACCGCGGCGAGGGCCTGGTGGTGCCCTTCGACTCGCCGCTGTCGATGCTCAACGGCCGCGTGCGCGAGAAGCGGCGCTTCGCCACGCAGCAGTTCCCGATGGAGCGGTTGCGCGCGCTCGCCACCGCCGCCCACGGCACGATCAACGACGTCGTGCTCGCCGTGTGCTCGGGCGCGCTGCGCCGCTTCCTGCTCGAGCGCGAGCGCCTGCCGGCCCAGCCGCTCACCGCCGGCATCCCGGTGTCCGTGCGGCCCAAGGAGGACGACGGCCACGGCAACGCCATCAGCTTCATCGTGGCCACGCTCGCCACGGACGTGGCCGATCCCGCGGAGCGCCTGCGCGCGATCCGCGATTCGGTGAGCCACGCGAAGGCGCACGTGCAGGCCCTGCCGCGGGCGGCCATGATGCAGTACACGGTCATCCTCATGGCGCCGACCATCGTGACGCTCCTCACCGGCATCGGCGGGCGCACGCGGCCGATGTTCAACATCACGATCTCGAACGTCCCGGGGCCCGACAAGCCGCTCTACTTCCGCGGCGCGGAGCTCACGGCGATCTACCCCGCCTCCATCGTGACGCACGGCCAGGCGCTCAACATCACCTGCCAGAGCTACGCGGGGTCGATGAACTTCGGCTTCACGGGTTGCCACTCGACCGTGCCGAGCCTGCAGAAGCTCGCGGTCTACGCCGAGGACGCGCTGGCGGAGCTGGAGCAGGCCTTCCTGCCGCGCGCGCGGGGCGCGCGCAAGCGCCGCAAGTGAGCCTCGCCGCGGATCAGCGGCCGCGGTAGGAGATGCGGTAGATGGCGTTCCCGTAGTCGTCGGAGACGAGGAGCGCCCCGTCCGGCATCACCTGCACGTCCACGGGCCGGCCCCAGGCCTTGTCGGCGGCGGCGTCGAGGAAGCCCTCGGCGAAGACGCCGTAGTCCACGACCTTGCCCCCTTCCACCTTCGCGCGCATGACGCGGTAGCCGTTCTTCCTCGAGCGGTTCCACGAGCCGTGCTCGGCGATGAAGACCTGGTTCGCGTATTCCGCGGGGAACATGGCGCCGGTGTAGAAGCGCATGCCGAGCGAGGCCACGTGCGCGCCGAACTTCTGCGCGGGCGGCGTGAAGTCGCCGCACGTCCTGCCGCGGGCGAAGTCGGGGTCGGGCACTTCGCCGCCGTGGCAGTGCGGGAAGCCGAAGTGCATCCCGGGGCGCGGCGCGTGGTTGAGCTCGTCCGGGGGCACGTCGTCGCCCAACATGTCGCGGCCGTTGTCCGTGAACCACAGCTCCTTCGTCACGGGGTGCCAGTCGAAGCCCACGGTGTTCCTCACGCCGCGCGCCACGACCTCCATCGCCGAGCCGTCGGGCTTCAGGCGCGTGATCGAGGCGTAGGGATCCTCGCGCTCGCACACGTTGCAGGGCGCGCCCACGGGGACGTAGAGCCAGCCGTCCGGGCCGAAGCGGATGAATTTCCACCCGTGGTGCCGGTCCGTGGGGTACTTGTCGTAGACGAGCGCGGGCTTCGGGGCCTTCGGCAGGGCGGACTCGATGGCGTCGTAGCGCCAGACGCGGTTCACCTCGGCCACGTAGAGGGCGCCGTCCTTCAGCGCCACCCCGTTGGGCATGTTCAGGCCCGTGGCGATCGTCACCGTCTCGAGCGCCTTCTTCCCGTCGTGGCGGATGGCGTAGACGTTGCCGGCCAGGCGCGTGGAGACGAAGAGCCAGCCCTTCTCGCCAAGGGCCATCGAGCGGGCGTCCTTCACGCCCTCGGCGAAGACGGAGATCTCGAAGCCGGGCGGGAGCTTCACGCGCTTGACGGGCGGCGAGGCGAAGGCGGTGGCGGCGGCCAGCAGCGCGGCCGGCAGGAAGCGGGCGAAGGCGGCGATCGTCATGCGGCGACTCCTCAGGGCTTGGCGGCGGCGAGCAGCTGGTCCATGGCCCCGGGATCGAAGCCGCGCATTCGCCGTTCGCCCACGATGATGAGCGGCACTCCGCTGCCGCCGTACTGCTCGAACTCGCGCCGGCCGGATTCCGACGCCTCGATGTCCACCTCGCGGTAGTCCACGCCCTTCTGCGCGAAGTAGGCCTTGGCGCGCCTGCAGTGCGGGCACCACGAGGTCGAGAACATCGTCACGGCCGCGCTGCGCGGCTTCGAGGTGTCCACGGCCGGCGGGCGCTTGAGCACCTGCGTCCAGGTGTCCACCTGCGCCGGGCCGCCGAAGGACTGCACGCCGATCCTCAGCTCCTGCTTCCTCGCCTCCTCCGGCGGCCGGTCGCCGTAGTGCGTGCGACCGTCGGGCCCGGTCCACTTGTAGACCTGGGCGGCCGCGGGCAGGCTCGCCGCGGCGAGGGCGACGAGCAGCGTGGCAAGGACGCGGGCGGCCATCGCCGGCCTACGCGCTCACGAAGCGAAGCTCGGAGGCCGGCACCGCGAGGGCAACGGCCGTCCCGTCCGCGATGGGCGCGCGCCCGCGGGCGTGCGGCACGTCGGCGATCACCAGCGCCTCGCCGACGCGGATCTCGTAGCGCAGGAACTCGCCCAGGAACTCGGCGCTCTCGACGGCGCCCGCGAGCGCCAGGTCGCGCTCGCCCGCCGGGGCCTCGGCCACGCTCACCGCGTGCGGGCGGAAGGCGAGGTCGAAGGCGCCCGCCGGCGGCTCCACCCCGGCCGGCAGCGCCACCGTCCCGAGCTTGGGCGACACGAACCGCAGCCGGTCGCCCTCGCGCCGGAAGTCGCCCGCGAAGAGGTTCACCGAGCCCACGAACTGCGCCACGAAGCGGTTCACGGGATGGTCGAAGAGCTCCATCGGCGTGCCCACCTGCTGGATCACCCCGTCGTCCATCACGGCCACGCGGTGGCAGGTGGTGAGCGCCTCGATCTGGTCGTGGGTGACGAAGATCGTGGTGATGCCCAGGCGCCGCTGCAGCTTCACCAGCTCCTGGCGCGTCTGCACGCGCAGCTTCGCGTCGAGGTTCGACAGGGGCTCGTCCAGCAGCAGCACCTGCGGCTCGATGGCGAGCGTGCGCGCGATGGCCACGCGCTGCTGCTGGCCGCCGGAGAGCATGCTTGGCAAAGCCCGCTCGCGCCCGCCCAGCCCGACGCGCTCCAGAATCACCCGCACGCGTTTCTCGATCTCGCCGCGCGGCGTGCCGGCGATGATGAGCGGCAGCGCGACGTTGTCGAACAGGCTGCGGTCCAGCAGCAGGCGATGATCCTGGAACACCACGCCGACGCGGCGCCGGTGCTGCGGCAGGCCGCGACGCCGAATGCTGGACAGGTTCCGCCCGCCCAGCAGCACCGCACCTCGGCTGGGGCGATCGCTCAGGTGGATCAGCCGCAGCAGGCTGCTCTTGCCGGCGCCGGAGTGGCCAGTGACAAAGAGCATTTCGCCCGCCTCGGCTTCGAAGCTCACGTCCTTGAGCGCCTCGTGCCCGCCGGCGTACTGCTTGCTGACGTGTTCGAAACGGAGCAGGGACATGCGCAAGGGATCGGCCGGGGTGCGCGGCACGTTAGCATCGGTAATCGTGCCGCGCTATCGCACCAAGGTGTTGAGCGAGAAGATCGGCAGCAGGATCGCCAGCACGATGAACAGCACCAGGGCGCCCACCAGCAGGATCACGCCCGGTCCCAGCACCGCGGTGGCCACGCCCAGCGCGGTGTCCAGCTCGCGCTCCTGCTGCGCCGCGGCATCGAACAGCATGCTGTCCAGGCGACCGCTCTTCTCGCCGCTGGCGATCAGCCGCAGCATCACCGGCGGGAACTGCCCCGATTCGCGCAGCGCCAGCGCCAGCGACTGGCCCTCGCGCACGCGCGCGGCGACCCGCTCGACCGCCTCGCGCAGCGTCACATTGCCCACGACCTGGGCCGCGATCTGCAGCGCCTGCAGCAGCGGTACCGCGCTCGATACCAGCAGGGCCAGGGTGCGTGCGAAGCGCGCCATGTCGGCGGCGCGCAGCAGCGGGCCCAGCACCGGCAGCCGCAGCAGGCGTCGCTGCACGCCCGCGCGCAGCGACGGCATCCGCGCCGCCAGCGCTGCGCCCGCACCCAGCAGCAGCGGAGGCAGGAGCAGCCAGGCGCCCCAGCGTTCCACCGCATCCGACAGCGCGATGAGCACGCGCGTCGGCCACGGCAAGGCCTGATGGGCCTGCTCGAACACCGCGATCACCTGCGGCACCACCCAGATCATCAGGCCGGCCACCACCGCCAGCGCCACCGCGGTAAGCAGGAGCGGGTAGGCCAGCGCGAGGATGACCTTCGCGCGCAGCGCCTGCCGGCTTTCGGTGTAGTCGGCCAATCGCGCCAGCACGGTATCGAGGCGACCGGAGGCCTCGCCCGCCGCGAGCGAGGCGCGGTAGAGCACCGGGAAGGTTCCGGGCGACTGCGCCATGGCCTCGGCCAGCGAGGCGCCTTCCATCACGCGCGCCCGCAGCGCCACCAGCCGCGCGCGTGCGCGCGGT
>JAHCLE010000449.1 GCA_026125445.1 Burkholderiales bacterium | reverse complement strand
CGAAACGTTGATCGCAGGAAGTCCCGCGGCCTCGCTCGCGCGCAGCGCATCCTCGAGCGCGGGGTCCGGCTTGACCAGCGTGTCGGTGAGGTAGGAGTCGACGGCGTTCCAGGTGTCTTGGGTCATGCCGCCAAGACTATCACTTGCGCACGCGCTTTTTCTCCATCGCCGCGACGGAGCGGGAAACGATCTCCTTCAGCACGGCGGGATCCGCGTCCCCGAGCTTCTTCAGGTACAGGCAGGATTTCCCGATCCTGTGCCTGCCGAGCCGCGCAAGCAGGTCGGCGCAGCGCTCGAACCCCGGCATGATGTAGACCACCAGCTCGCTCTTGCGCGGCGAGAAGCCGACGAGGGGCCACTCGGCCTCGCGGCCGTCCGCGTATTCCTGGACGTAGGTGCCGAAGCCCACGATGCTGGATCCCCAGAGCACCGGCTTCTCCCCGGTCACCTCGCGCAGCAGCTTCGCGACCGCCTGGCCGTCCTTGCGGCGCTGCTCGTCGGGAATGGCCGCGAGGAAGGCGGTGACGCTCGCCTTCGTGGGTTTGGTCTTCGCTTCCGCCATGGTCGCCTCCCGTCAGCTTGCCGCGTTCAGCCGGATCGTGCCGAGCCCAGGGCCGCGAGGGCGGCGGCGCGCTGCGTCTCCACCTCCGCGAGCGAGCTCACGGTGACGCCGAGATCGCGCAGCAGCCCGTCGGCGATCCCGTAGACCCAGCCGTGCACCGAGACGTCCTGCCCGCGCTCCCACGCGTCGCGAAGGATCGAGGTCTCGCACACGTTCACCACCTGCTCGATCACGTTCAGCTCGCACAGGCGGTCGACCTGCGCGGAGGCGTCCTTCAGGACGGAGAGGATGTCGGGATACTTGTTGCGCACGTCCTGCACGTGCCGCAGCCAGTTCTCCACGAGGCCCATGCGGTCGCGGGCGAGGGCGGCCCGCACGCCGCCGCAGCCGTAGTGGCCCACGACCATGATGTGGCGCACCTTCAGGACCTCGACGGCGAACTGGATCACCGAGAGGCAGTTGAGGTCCGTGTGCACGACGACGTTGGCGACGTTGCGGTGCACGAACACCTCGCCCGGCGGCAGGCC
>JAHCLE010000448.1 GCA_026125445.1 Burkholderiales bacterium | reverse complement strand
TGCTGCAGCAGGACCGTGCCGGCCAGGAAGGCGGCGGCGAAGAGGCGCATGGGGAACGCGCGCGGCCGGGCGGGGTCGGAAGGGAGGCGGATGCCGCTGCGCTAGAATCCCTGAACGCGCCGACCCGCCGGCGCGCCGACATGATCCGACGCAAGCTCAGGGCCACCCTCCCCTCCCCGGAAAGCATCCGCGGCCACCGCTGGCTGCAGTGGTGCGCGCCGGTCCTGGCGCACCCGCGCCTGTGGCACCTTCACCGCCGGGCCGTGGCGCTGGGCGTGGCCATCGGGCTCGTCACGGGCCTCATCCCGGGGCCGATCCAGATGCTCATGGCCGCGCTCATCGCGATCCCGCTTCGCGCCAACATCCCGGCGGCGATCTTCACCACGCTCTACACCAACCCGCTCACCTTCGTGCCGCTCTACATCCTCGCCTACAACATCGGCAGCCTCGTGACGGGCGACGCCACCCCGCTCGTGGTGCCGCCCGACATGGGCTTCACGTGGGAGGCGATCCGCGACCTCTTCCCGAACCTCCTGCACTGGATCGCCTCGATGGGCAGCACCCTCCTCGTGGGGCTCGCCATCCAGTGCACCGTCTTCGCCGTGGCGGGATACGCCTTCACGATGATCGCCTGGCGCGCGATCGTCACCTGGGCGTGGCGCACGCGGCACGAGCGGCGCGCGAGGGCGGCACGATGAAGCCGCACTACTGGGACGAGGCCAAGGCGCACCTCGCCAGGCGCGACAGGGTGCTGCGCCGGATCATCCGCCAGTACCCGGACGCGAACCTGCGCACGCGCGGCGACGCCTTCCAGACGCTCGCGCGCTCCATCGTGGGGCAGCAGATCTCGGTCAAGGCCGCGCAGGCGGTGTGGGATCGCTTCGAGGCGCTCGCCGGCCGCGTGGCGCCGCACGCCGTGGTCGGGCTCGAGGACGAGGCCATGCGCGCGGCGGGGCTCTCGCGCATGAAGGTCGCGTACCTCAAGGACCTCGCGGGCCGCTTCCACCAGGGGAGCCTCAAGCCGAGGCGCTGGGCGCGCATGGACGACGAGGCGGTGATCGCGGACCTCGTGCAGGTGAAGGGCATCGGGCGCTGGAGCGTGGAGATGTTCCTCAT
>JAHCLE010000447.1 GCA_026125445.1 Burkholderiales bacterium | reverse complement strand
GGTCGAAGGGCTCCGGGTGCCGGCATCGCGGTCCCTGGCGATGGTGCGCGCGGGCCAGCAGATGGAGGCCGACCTGGTGCTCTTCGGCGTGGTGCTCGCCCCGCGCGTGAACGATGTTCCGGTCACCCAGCCCGGCCTCAAGTGCATCAAGGTGCGCCGGACCGACCTGCAGGACAGGCGCACGGAGGAATGCATCGACCAGGCGCCGATGGAGATCGTCTGCACCCGCCGCACGGCGGAATGGCAGGCGCAGCTCGCCCTGGCCGAGGTCGCGAGCGGACGCAGCGCCTTCTCCGACACCGTCGTGGGAACCGCCTCCGGCGACGGCTGCGGGTTCCAGTCGCCGCCACCGGCGGACGATCTGCTGCAGGAGGCGCGCCGGGAGGTCATGCAGAGCATCCGCGAAATCATTTCCCAGTCGCTCGCGGGCATCCAGAAGCGCTTCCTGGCGCCCGACGCCGAGATCCGCTCCGCCTCGGCGCGCCAGGAGTTCGGCGCCGCCATCCAGGCGGCATTGCAGGGCGACGAGGAGCGGGCCTGCCGGACCTTCCGCTCCCTCGCGGAGGTCGAGTCCGCGGCGCCGGCAGTGGCCTTCAACGCGGCGACCTGCGAGGAGTCCGAGGGCCGCCTCGAGCCGGCGCTTCGCCTCTATCGCCAGGCCTCCTCGGCGCCGGGCGCCATGGAGGCCGTCGAGCGCATCGTGGCGCTGGCGGGTTCCTCCGCCGGCCCCGAGACGCCGGCCACGCCCGTCGTCGCGGACGCCGGCGGCGAGCGCCGCGTGGCCCTCGTGGTCGGCAACGCCGCCTACGGACGCGCGCCTCTTCGCAACGCCGTGAACGACGCGCGCGATTTCTCGCGCGCGCTCGCCGACACGGGCTTCGAGATCATCCGCGTGGAGAACGCCACCCTCGAATCCCTCAACCGCGCGATCGACCAGTTCGCCGGGCGACTGGCCGCCTCGCGCGGGGTGGGCCTCTTCTTCTACGCCGGACACGGCGTGCAGGTCGACGGCGAGAACTACCTCGTTCCCGTCGACGCGGACCTGCGCGCGGAGAGGGACGTCCAGTACCGCGCGCTCAACGTGGGCGTCGTGCTCTCGCGCATCGAGCAGGCGAG
>JAHCLE010000446.1 GCA_026125445.1 Burkholderiales bacterium | reverse complement strand
AGCAGCGTGGTCTTGCCGCAGCCGCTGTTGCCCATGATGGCGACCACCTTGCCCCGGGGCATGCGCATGTTGATGCCCTCGAGGACGGGCCGGCGCCCGTAGCCGAAGGTCACGGCGTCGATCTCGACGAGATTTTCCTCGGTCACGCGGGGATGGGGGATGGGGCGGAAGGGTCGACATTCTAGCAGCAATCCCCCGCGCCCCCGGCGTCCCCGCGCCCTATAATCGCCGCAACATGGAATCCGAGCCGTGAAGCCGCGCCTGCTCATCGTCGACGACGATCCGCTCATCAGCGAGAGCCTCGCTTTCGTCCTCGCGCCGGAGTTCGACCTCACCTGCGCCGCCGACCGCCCCTCGGCCGTCGAGAAGCTGCGGGCGATGCCGGAGCCGCCGGAGCTCGCGCTCATCGACCTGGGACTGCCGCCCGCGGCGCACCTGCCCAACGAGGGCTTCAAGCTCATCGGCGACCTCCTGGCGCACGCGCCCGAGGTGCGCATCGTGGTCCTCACCGGGCAGAACGAGGAATCGAACGCCCGCCGCGCGCGGGCCCTGGGCGCGGCCGACCTCGTGCCCAAGCCCTGCGAGCCCGAGGACCTGCGCGCGGTACTTCGCAAGACGCTCCGGGCGCGCGAGATCGCCCCCGCCCCCGGCAGCGCGGAGGAGGACCGCTCCCTCATCGGCGACAGCCCGCCCATGCGCAAGCTGCGCAGCCAGGTCGACCTCTACGCCTCCTCGACCTTCCCGGCGCTCATCGAGGGCGAGTCGGGCAGCGGCAAGGAGCGCGTGGCCTTCCTCCTGCACCACCTGAGCCCGCGGGCCCGCGAGCCGTTCCTCGCGCTCAACTGCGCCGCGATCTCGCCCTCGCTCGTGGAGCCGACGCTCTTCGGCTACGCCAAGGGCGCCTTCACGGGCGCCGTGCAATCCAAGGCGGGCTACTTCGAGGACGCCGCCGACGGCACCCTCTTCCTCGACGAGATCGGCGAGCTTCCCGTCGACCTGCAGGCGAAGCTGCTTCGGGTGCTCGAGAACGGCGAGTACCAGCGCGTGGGCGAGACCCAGACCCGCGTGAGCCGCGCGCGCATCGTGGCGGCCACCAACCGCGACCTGCGCCAGGAGATCCGGCAGGGGC
>JAHCLE010000445.1 GCA_026125445.1 Burkholderiales bacterium | reverse complement strand
TTCCAGAAGGAGATCGTGAAGATCCAGACCATCTTCGGCGGCAAGAACCCGCACCCGAACTGGCTGGTGGGCGGGGTCCCGTGCTCGATCAACGTCGACCGCACGGGCGCGGTGGGCGCGATCAACATGGAGCGCCTGAACATGGTGTCGAAGATCATCGACGACACCATCGCCTTCATCGACAACGTCTACATCCCGGATCTCCTCGCGATCGCCTCGTTCTACAAGCACTGGGGCGCCATCGGCAACGGGCTCGCGTCGACCAACGTGCTCTCCTACGGCGAGTTCCCGGACATCGCGAACGACCAGTCGAACAAGTCGCTCCTGATGCCGCGCGGCGCGATCCTGGGCGGCGACCTGAAGAAGATCCTCGGCGTGGACCTCAAGGACCCGGCGCAGATCCAGGAGTTCGTCACCCACTCGTGGTTCAAGTACGCCGACGAGTCCAAGGGCCTGCACCCGTTCGACGGCGTCACCGAGCCCAACTTCGTGCTGGGCAAGGGCCTCAAGGGCACCAAGACCAACATCGAGCAGATCGACGAGAGCGCCAAGTACTCGTGGGTCAAGGCCCCGCGCTTCATGGGCCAGCCGGTGGAGGTGGGCCCGCTCGCCCGCTACATCATCGGCTACGCCTCGGGGAACCCCGAGTTCAAGGAGCCCGTGGACATGGTGCTCAAGAAGCTCGACGTCCCGCTCGAGGCGCTCTTCTCGACGCTCGGCCGCACCGCGGCGCGCGGGCTCGAGTGCACCTGGGCCGCGCACAAGATGAAGTACTTCTTCGGCAAGCTCATGGCCAACATCAAGGCCGGCAAGCTCGACACCGCCAACGTGGACAAGTGGGAGCCCTCGACCTGGCCGAAGGAGGCCAAGGGCGCCGGCTTCTGCGAGGCCCCGCGCGGCGCGCTCGGGCACTGGATCAAGATCAAGGACACCAAGATCGAGAACTACCAGTGCATCGTGCCCACCACGTGGAACGGCGGCCCGCGCGACGCCAAGAACCAGATCGGCGCCTTCGAGGCGAGCCTCATGAACACGCCGATGGCCAAGCCCGAGCATCCGCTCGAGATCCTGCGCACCATCCACAGCTTCGACCCGTGCCTCGCCTGCGCGAGCCACGTGATCTCGCCGGACGGCCAGGA
>JAHCLE010000444.1 GCA_026125445.1 Burkholderiales bacterium | reverse complement strand
CCGCCCTACGCGGCGACCATGACGGGCGCGGAGATGGACGCGATGGTCCTCCACTACGCGATCCTCAACGGCGCGCTCGAGCTCCTGCCGCAGAGCCTCGCCTCCATGGCGATCATTCCCCTGCAGATGAAGATGGTCTACCGGATCGGAAAGGCCCACGGCTTCGAGCTCGACCGCGGCCACGTGAAGGACTTCCTCGCCACCGCCGGCGTCGGCCTCACCTCCCAGTACCTCGAGCAGTTCGGCCGCAAGCTCGTGGGCGGGCTCCTGGGAAAGCTCGCCGGCGGGCTGGGTCGCTCGATCGGCTCCGCCGCCACCGGGGCGGGATTCTCCTTCGCCTCGACCTACGCGCTCGGGCAGGTGGCGCGGCGCTACTACGCGGGCGGGCGGGTCCTGTCCGCCGCGATGCTGCAGCAGGCGTTCGCCGACCTGCTCGGCGAGGCGAAGGGGCTGCAGTCGAGGTACCTCCCCGAGATCGAGAGGCGCGCCCGCACCCTGGACGTGGCGGAGGTCGTCAAGTCGGTCGGCGCCTAGAGGGCGCGTATCGACCGCGGGAGTTCCCGCGCCGGCGCGAGCTCGAGCTCCTCCGAGATCGGCCGCGCCGGGAAGTGGAACGGCACCGGCCCGTCGGGCTGGGCGTGCAGGAACTGGCGCACGAACGGGTCGCCGGAATCGAGCATCTCCTGCGTGGGCCCGTGGCCGACGATGCGCCCCTCGCCCATCACGAACAGGTAGTCGGCGAGCTTCACCGCCTCGGGCACGTCGTAGGTCACCACGACCGAGGTGCCGCCCAGCGCGTCGTTCAGCGAGCGGATGAGGTTGCAGATCACGTTGAGCGTGATGGGGTCCAGCCCCGCGAACGGCTCGTCGTAGATGAGGAGGTCGGGGTCGAGGGCGATGGCGCGCGCGAGGGCCACGCGCCGCGACATGCCCCCGGAGAGCTCGGTGGGGTAGAGCGCGTGCGCGCCGCGCAGGCCGACCGCCTGCAGCTTCATCTTCACGAGGTCGGAGATGATCTCGTCGGGCAGCGAGGTGTGCTCGCGCATCGGGAAAGCGATGTTCTCGAAGACCGTGAGGTCGCTGAAGAGGCCGCCCTTCTGGAACATCATGCCGATCTGCCGGCGCAGGCGGTAGAGCCCG
>JAHCLE010000443.1 GCA_026125445.1 Burkholderiales bacterium | reverse complement strand
GGCCGACCCGTCGGAGGTCGTGCGGCGCGCGCCCGACATCATCGTCGGCTCGTGGTGCGGCAAGAAGTTCCGGCCGGAGAAAGTGGCGGCGAGGCCGGGGTGGGGCGCGATTCCCGCCGTGCGCGACGGCGAGCTGCACGAGGTGAAGTCGCCCCTCATCCTGCAGCCGGGCCCCGCGGCGCTCACCGACGGGCTGGACGCGCTGCAGGCGATCGTCTCGCGATGGGCGGGGCGCGGCGACCGCTGCGTGATCGCGGCATGAGCCCGGTCGCGACCATCGCCTCGCCGTGCATGAAGGTGTGCACGCTCGATCCCTCCGGCAGGGTCTGCCTGGGCTGCCTGCGGACGGCGGAGGAGATCGCCGGGTGGGCGGGGTTCAGCGAGGCCCGGCGGGCGAAGGTGATCGCCTCGCTTCCGGAGCGCCACCGCATCGTCACGGGCGAGAAGACTCCGCTTGCAGCGAAGACCTGCTCGCGTTGCGGCATCGAATTCGGCTGCGGCGCCGACGGCCCCGAGGGGGCCTGCTGGTGCACGCGCTACCCACCCGTCGCGCCCGTCGAGGGAGCCAGCTGCCTGTGCCCCGCGTGCCTCGCCGCGGCGGCCACCTGAGGAATCGCATGGGACACCGACTCTCGCGGATCTACACCAAGACGGGCGACGACGGCACCACGGGGCTGGGGGACGGCTCGCGCACCTCCAAGGACGCGCTTCGCATCGAGGCGCTGGGGGCCGTGGACGAGCTCAACTGCGCGATCGGGCGCGTGCTGGCCGCCGAGGTTCCTTCCGACGTGCGGCAATGCCTGGACCGGGTGCAGCACGACCTCTTCGAGGTGGGAGCGGAGATCTCCCTTCCGGGGCAGGTGCGCGTCAAGGAAGAGCACGTCGCACGGCTCGAGAAGGAGCTCGACGGCTTCAACGGGAACCTGCCGCCGCTCAAGGAGTTCATCCTGCCGGGCGGGACTGCCGCTGCCGCGGATGCCCACTACGCACGCGCGGTCTGCCGGCGCGCGGAGCGGGTTCTCGTGGCGCTCGGCAAGCACGAGGAGATGGCGGACGACTCGCGGCGGTACGTGAACCGGCTCTCGGATCTCCTCTTCGTCCTGACGCGCGTCCTCAACCGCGCGGGCGGGCGCGAGGACGT
>JAHCLE010000442.1 GCA_026125445.1 Burkholderiales bacterium | reverse complement strand
CGCGGGATAGCGCGGGTTGAGGGGGAGCAGCCGCCAGCGGTCGCCGGCCGACACGAGCTGGCGGAAGATCCACTCGCCGCCCGGGTCCGCGAGCACGTAGGCGCCGTCCGTGGCGAGGCCTTCCGGCTCGATCACGATCACGTCGCCCTCGGCGAACTCGGGGGCCATGGAATCGCCCAGCACCATGAGCGCGAACGACTCCGATCCGCTGCAGGCGCCGTGGTCGCCTTCGGCCACGGGCGCGATGGGGATGGTCCTGCGGGGCTTTCCGGCTGCGCTCATGGCCGTTCCTAGATCGCGTGCAACGCGATCGCGCCGGCGGTGACACCCGCGCCGCGCAGCGCGAACTCCGCCGCGCGCACGAAGTCGTCGGGGCCGGCGACGTAGACGCAGGCGCGCGCCAGGTCCGCCCGCTCGCCCGCCGCGGCAACGAGCTGCTCCGCGCCGGCAGCGGCGTCGGCATGGGTCACCGGGATCCAGGCGAAGGCGTCGAGCGCCTCGGACCACGCGCGGCCCTGGTTGGCGAGGTAGTGGCCGCCGGGCCGGGTGGCGAGCCAGCCCACCGTGTAGGAAGCGGCCGCGTCCACCGACAGCGCGTACTCGACGAGGCTCTTGATGGGGGCGAAACCCAGGTCGCAGGCGAGGAAGACGAGCGGCCTGCCTTCCTCGGGGCCGAGCACGAACGCGCCCTCCGGGCCCACGAGCGTGACGGCATCGCCGGGCCGGATGCGCCCCGCGAAGACCTCCGCGCCGAAGGGATCCTCCCGATCGCGGCCGAGATGGAAGTGCAGGTTGCGGTCGTCGCAAGGGCAGCTCGCGATGGGGTAGGTGGCGTGCACGTCGCCCGCCGCCGTGGCCGTCCCGAGGCTCGCCGCCTGCCCCGCCAGGAAGCGCAGCCGCGCCGAGCGCGGCGTCTGCAGGTGCAGCAGGCGCGTCTCGCCGTCCAGCGCGGTGACGGCGCGCACCGTGGTCACGACTTCCTGGCGCGGGATGTCGCGGGGGCCGGCCGCTTCCAGCGTCTCGATCTTCAGGTCGGTGACGGCGGAGTAGGCGCACATCAGGATGTGGCCCTGCGCGCGCTCGGCCTCCGACAGGGCGAAATCGTGGGAGCGGATGCGCTGCGCCTCGCCGTCCACGACGCGG
>JAHCLE010000441.1 GCA_026125445.1 Burkholderiales bacterium | reverse complement strand
GCGCGTCGTGGACGGCGAGGCGCAGCGCATCCGCTCCCACGACTTCGCCCTGTCGGAGGCCGAGCGCGCGCAGGGCCACGTCCTGATGTGCGCCTACTCCGCCGTCACCGACCTGAAGATCGAGACGCTGGAGGCGACCGGCCCCCGGGACATCCCGCGCCAGGAAGTCGTGACCACGGTGCGCGCCGTCACCGCGCTGGACGACGAGACGCGCCTGCTGCACCTGCAGACGCCGCGCTCGGCGCGGCTGCGATTCCTGGCGGGGCAGTCGGCGAGCCTCGGCACGGCCACGGCGGCAGGCGACGTGCACGCCACCTATCCGATCGCGAGCTGCCCCTGCGACGACCGCAACCTGCACTTCCATCTCGGCCGCGACCGGGAGGATCCCTTCGGCGCGGAGGTCTTCGCGGGGCGCATCCGGCCCGGCGACGCCGTCACGCTCGTGGGCCCGGAGGGCACGTTCGTGCTCGGCCCCGAGGAGGGCAGGCCCCTCGTCTTCCTCGCCTGCGACCTGGGCTTCGCTCCCGTCAAGAGCCTCGTCGAGTACGCGCTGTCCGTGGACGCCGCCGCTTCCTACACCGTGGCCTGGCTCGCCACCCGGCCCGGCGGCCACTATCTCGCCAACCAGGGCCGCGCGTGGTCCGAGGCGCTCGACGACTTCGCCTGGGTCCCGGTGACCAACGCCGACGCCGCTGCGGGCGCGGAGCAGCTCGTCGCCGCGGCGGGCGAGCGGGCGGACCTGGCGCGTGCCTGCGTCTACGTGGCCGGCCCCGACGACTTCGTGCGCGCGGCGGAGTTTGCGCTGCGCGGCGCGGGCGTGGCCGCGGGCGCGATCGCCCTGCACGCGATCTAGGAGAGGCGATGAGCGCGGCCGGCAATCCCCGCAGGACCATCCCCATCGCACCCGCGCCCGAAGGCGACCACGGCGCCTGCAGCGGATCGGAGTCGTTCGCGCTCATGGTGCTGGGCGACTCCATGGCCCCCGAGTTCGCGGAGGGAGACGTGATCGTGATCGAGCCGGATGGCCTGGCCACGGACGGCGCCTACGTGCTCGCGGACCCGGGAGGAGAGTGGATCTTCCGCCAGCTCGTGTCGGCCGGCGGCCGCTGGCGGCTGCGCCCCCTCAACCCGCGCTATCCCACC
>JAHCLE010000440.1 GCA_026125445.1 Burkholderiales bacterium | reverse complement strand
AGCTGGTCGATGACTTCCTTCACGCGGCTGCGGGCCGTCCAGCCCAGCACGCGCGCGGCCTTGGCGGGGTTGCCGCGGCTTTCGACGATGTCGAGCGGCCGGAAGAGCGAGCGGTTCACCGTCACGTGCTTGCGCCAGTCCAGGCCGAAGCGCTCGAACGCCATCCCGACGAACGCCTCCAGGCTCACGCTCTGGCCGGTGGCGATCACGTAGTCGTCGGGCTTTTCCTGCTGCAGGATGCGCCACATGGCGTCCACGTACTCAGGCGCCCAGCCCCAGTCGCGGATGACGTGGGTGTTGCCCAGCTCCAGCGATTCCTTCGAGCCCCCGGCGATGCGCCGCGCCACCTGGACGATCTTCTGGGTGACGAAGCGCTCCGGGCGCAGCGTGGACTCGTGGTTGAAGAGGATCCCGCTGCAGGCGTAGATGCCGTACGCCTCGCGGTAGTTGGCCACCTGCCAGTGGGCCGCGCACTTGGCCACGGCGTACGGGCTGCGGGGGCGGAAAGGCGTTTCCTCGGTGGCGGGCGTCGCGCCGGTGTCGCCGAAGCATTCGCTCGAGCCCGCGTTGTAGAAGCGCACGCCGTCGCCCAGGAATCGGATGGCCTCGAGCAGGTTGAGCGCCGTGGCCCCGATGCTTTCCATCGCCTCGACGGGCTGCTCGAACGACAGCCCCACCGAGCTCTGGCCGGCGAGGTTGTAGATCTCGTCGGGCTTCACCTTGCTCAGCACCGTGATGACGCTGCGGAAGTCGTTGGGCGCCATCGAGTGGGTCGCCACGCGCTCGCGGATGCCGAGAGTGGCGAGGTTCCGGAAGCTGGTGATCTGTGCGTCGCGCGAGGTGCCGTGGACCTCGTAGCCCTTCTCGAGGAGGAGACGGGCGAGATAGGCGCCATCCTGGCCGCTCACGCCGCAGATCAATGCCTTCTTCATGTTTGCCGGTTCCTGTCCGTCACGAAGCGATCAGCGGCGTATTCTCGCACGGCGGCGAGTTCACCCTCACCCCCGGCCCCTCTGCCATTGGTCGGCCCCAACAAGTTGGAGACCCCCGGGGAGAGGGGAGAACGGCGCGCTACTTGAAAGCGCCCGCCTTCACGATCGTCACTTTCGACAGATCGATGTGCTTCCTCAGGGCGGCATTGACGTC
>JAHCLE010000044.1 GCA_026125445.1 Burkholderiales bacterium | reverse complement strand
AGACACGGACCCCGACTACGTCGTGCCGGGCGGCGAGAGCCGCCGCCAGCTCTTCGAGCGCGTGCGCGGCGCCTTCGAGGACCTGGCCCGCGGCAACGAGGGCGCGAGCCTCGCCGTCGTCTGCCACGGCGGCGTGCTCGCGGCGCTCTACCGCCACGTCCACGCGATCCCCGTCGGCGCCTCGCAGGCGATCCCTATCCCCAACGCCTCCTACAACGCCCTCGTCTGGGAATCGGGCGCCTGGACCGTGGAGGCCTGGGCCGACACCGCTCACCTCGCGGCGACCGAGCCCTTCGTCGAGCCCTGATCGGCGGGAGCCGGCGCGGGGCGCGGCGGCAGCGGCCCGTCGCGCGGCTCGACGCGGGCGAGGATGTCCTGGTAGTTGCGCACGTTGTCGACGAACTGCATCGCCTCGTGGCCGCGGGCGAAGCCGTGCTTGAGCGCCTGGTAGGTCGCCGGGTCGGCGAGTCCCGGGAGTGCCAGCTTCACGTCCTGCCAGTTGTCCGGCGACAGTCCCTTGCGCTGGGCCAGGATGCGCGCGTCCTCCAGGTGGCCGATGCCGAGGTTGTAGGCGGCGAGCGCGAGCCAGGTGCGGTCGGGCTCGCGGATGCGCGGGGGCAGGGAGTCGGCGATGAGCCCGAGGTAGCGCGCGCCCGCCAGGATGCTCTCGCGCGCGTCGAGGCGGTCCTTCACCTGCAGCCGGTCGGCGGTGTCCTCGGTGAGCATCATGAGCCCGCGCACGCCGGTGGGGGAGGTCGCGAGCGGGTCCCAGTGCGACTCCTGGTAGCCGATGGCCGCGATGAGCCGCCAGTCGAATCCCGAGACGCGCTCGGCCTCGAGGAAGTGGGGCTTGAGCCTGGGCAGCACCGTGTTGATGCGCTCGATGAGCGTGCCGGCGTCGATCGCGGAGATGCGCGCGGCGTGCGCGAAGTAGCGGTCCGCGAGGCGCTTGAGCGTTCCGTCCTTCGCGATGCGCGCGAAGAAGACCTTCATGCGGTCGAGGAGCGCCTTCTGGTCGACCTCTCCCACGCGCCAGGCGAAGTCCACGGGCTTGCCGACGTCGAAGGCGACCTCGAGCTGCGGGAAGTGCTTGCGCGCCACCGTGAAGCGCGCGGAGTCGATGAGCGCCCCGTCGAGCGTCCCGGCGGCCACGCGCTCCAGGAGCTCCTCGGGGGAAGTATCGGGCGGCAGGCGCTCGATCCGGGCCGGCAGCGTGGCGCGCGCGGCGACGAGGGGGTCCGAGAAGGCGTCGCCCACCAGGCCGACGCTCCGGCCCGAGGTGTCGGCGGCGTTGCGCGGGCGGGGGAAGCTCGCGCGCCAGGCGAGCTGGTACTGCGCGGTGCGGTACGACGGCCCCCACGAGAGGCCGCCGGGAAGGTCGAAGCGCCGCGGCAGCAGGGCGGCCACCAGGTGCCCGCGGCGCTCGGCGAGCGCCTTCTCCGCCTTCTCGAGGCTGTCCACGAAGACGTAGTCGAAGGGCAGGCCCAGGTCGCGCGCGAAGAGCTCCACCAGGTCGTGCTCGAAGCCCGAGGGCTGGCCCTGCGAGTCCTCGTACCAGGTCGCGGGGCCGTTCACCGTGAGGACGACGAGCTTGCCGCCCTCGGCGAGCGGGAGCACGGGCTTCGCGGCGTACTCGCATCCGGCCGCGAGGAAGAGGAGGACGCCGAGGAGTATCCGCCCGAACATGGCCCGCAGTGTGACCGGTCGGCAGGGGCGACACAATCTGCGCCGCCGCATGGCCCGGGAGGGCGCCGAAATCGGCGATAATCGCCGCGAGGAAACGACTGGACGATGCCGAGGATCTTCGCACTCGTGCCCGCCGCCGGGCAGGGCTCGCGCATGGGAGAGGCGCTGCCCAAGCAGTACCTGGCGCTCGCCGGCCGCCCGATGCTGTTCCATTGCCTCTCGGCGCTGGCCGCGGTGGCGCGCATAGACCACGTGATCGCGATCCTCGCGCCCGGCGACCGCCACTGGGAGGCGCAGGACCGCGGCGCGCTGCCCGGCCGCATCGAGGCCCTGTACGCAGGCGGCGCCAGCCGCGGCGAGAGCGTGGCGAACGCCCTGTCGCGCCTGGAGGGGCGGGCCCGCGGCGAGGACTGGGTGCTGGTCCACGACGCCGCGCGCCCCTGCATCACGCCGCCGCTGGTGGAGCGGCTCCTCGACGAGGTGGGCGACGATCCCGTGGGCGGGCTGCTCGCGATCCCGCTCGCCGACACCCTCAAGCGCGCGCGGGAGGACGGCCCGCGCGTGGCCGGGACGATTCCGCGGGACGGCCTCTGGCGGGCGCAGACGCCGCAGATGTTCCGCTACGGACTGCTGCGCCGGGCGCTGGCGGGCATGCCGGAGGCCACCGACGAGTCGCAGGCGGTCGAGGCCCTCGGGCAGGTCCCGCGCATCGTGCGGGGCGAGGACGAGAACCTGAAGGTGACCTTCGCGGGGGACCTCGCCCTCGCGGAGATGATCCTCGCGCGGCGGGGAGGAGGAGCGACATGAACGGGATGCGCATCGGGCAGGGCTTCGACGTCCACCAGCTCGTGGCCGGCCGCCGGCTCGTGATCGGCGGCGTGGAGATCGCCCACGACAAGGGGCTGCTGGGCCACAGCGACGCCGACGTCCTGCTGCACGCGATCTGCGACGCGCTGCTGGGCGCTGCCGCCCTGGGCGACATCGGCCGGCACTTCCCCGATTCGGACGCCCGCTACAAGGGCATCGACAGCCGCGAGCTGCTGCGCCGGGTGGCGGGCCTGGTGCGCGAGGAAGGCTACGAGCCGGTGAACGTCGACGCGACGATCATCGCCGAGGCGCCGCGCATGGCGCCGCACGTCCCCGCGATGGTGGCGCACATCGCCTCCGACGTGGGACTCGCGGAGGGCTGCGTCAACGTGAAGGCCACCACCACCGAGAAGCTCGGCTTCGCCGGCCGCGGGGAGGGCATCGCCGCGCAGGCCGTGTGCCTGGTGACGGCCCGGTAGGCGAGCCGTGCGCATCCTGATCGTCGAGGACGACGCCATGCTCGCCGAGGCCGTCGCCGCGGCGATGCGGCAGTCGGCGCACGTCGTCTCGCATGCCGCGAGCGGCGACGAGGCGGACCTCGCGCTCTGCACGCGGGAGTTCGACCTGGTGCTGCTCGACCTCGGGCTGCCCCGCATGGACGGCTTCGAGGTCCTGCGGCGGCTGCGCCAGCGCCGCTCGAAGGTGCTGGTGATCATCCTCACCGCCCGCGATTCGCCCGGGGACCGCGTGAAGGGGCTGGACCTGGGCGCCGACGACTACCTGGTGAAGCCCTTCCAGCTCGCCGAGCTCGAGGCGCGGGTGCGGGCCCTCATCCGGCGCGCGCACGCCATCGCGAGCTCCGAGATCGTGCACGGCCCGCTGCGGCTCGACATGGCCGGCCGCCGCCTCTATTTCGACGGGCGGCCCGTGGAGCTCTCCGCGCGCGAGCTGGCGGTGGTGGAGCTGCTGCTGCTGCGCGAGGGCCGGGTCGTCACCAAGCAGCAGATCGTCGACCACCTGTACGGCTGGGAGGACGTCTCCACCAGCAACGCGGTCGAGGTCTTCGTCTACCGCCTGCGCAGGAAGCTCGACGCGACGGGCGTCGACATCAAGACCGTGCGCGGCCTGGGCTACCTCATCGAGAAGGCCGGCGACCGGCCCGGCGCCTAGCGGCGGAACTGCGCGAGGACCGAGGAGGTCCAGGTCAGGCGCTCGATGAGGGTGCGCAGGAACTCGCGGTTGAAGCGCAGCTGGCAGCCCTCGGTGAGGCTCTCCAGGTGCGTGGCCTGGATCTTGAGGAGCTGCACCTCGGACACCGAGATGATGGAGGCCGAGCGTCGCGCGCGGTCGCCCGACAGGTAGGCCATCTCGCCGAAGCAGTCGCCTTCCTTGAGGACGTTGAGGAGTTTGCCGTCCTTCACCACCTTCACCTGCCCGGAGACGATGATGAAGAACGCCTGGCCGATCTCGCCCTCGAGCAGCAGGTTCTCGTCGCGGGAGTGCACCTCCCAGATCGCCCCGCGCAGCACCTCCCAGAGCTCGGCGTCGCGGAACTCGCGGAAGAAGGGCAGGGCCCGCAGGCGGTTGAACTTCTCGGTCGAGCTGATCTCGGTGGAGTAGCGCTCGAGCTGCGGGAAGGTGTCCGCGAGGTCGCTCGCCATCTCGAACCAGGTCTGGTAGCGCTCCCGCGGGTCCTTCGCCATCGCCTTCTTGACGATCTCGACCAGCTTGTCGGGAAGGTCGGGGCGCAGCTGCTCGAGGGGAACCGGGTCCTCGTTCAGGATCTTGTTGATCATCGCGACCGAGTTCTCGGCCCGGAAGGGGAGCTTGCCGGTGAGCAGCTCGTACATCACCACGCCCAGCGAGTAGATGTCGGTCTGGACGGAGGGCGACTCCTCGTTGATCTGCTCGGGCGACATGTAGGCCGGCGAGCCGAGGAAGCCCTCGATCTGGGTATGCGTCGCGTGCGAGATCTTGGCGGTGCCGAAGTCGCTGATCTTGATGTCCTCGCGCTCGCTCAGGAGGATGTTGGCCGGCTTGATGTCGCGGTGGATCACGCCGTTCTGGAAGGCGTAGTCGAGCGCGCGGCACATCTTGAAGATCACCAGCACCGCCTGGCGCACCGGCAGGAGGTTGGTCTCGGTGCAGTACTTCTTGAGCGAGCCGCCCGGGACGAACTCCATCACGATGTAGCGGGTGTCGCCCTCGACCACCGCGTCGTACACGGCCACGATGTTCGGGTGGTTGAGCTTCCCGGCGAGCGAGGCCTCGTTGAGGAAGAGCTTCTCGAAGCGCTTGGCCTCCTCCTCCGACATGTCGGCGTCGCTCTTGGCGACCTTGATGGCGACCTTGCGGTCGTTGAAGGGGTCCTCCCCGACGTAGACGACGGCGGAGGCGCCCTGGCCGATCTCGGACAGGACGGTGTACTTGCCGATCTTGTGGGGTCGTTCCGACACCGGGAGAAGGGTCGTGGAGCTCAGGTCGCGGTAATCGCGGCAGTTTAACCGAACTGGCGCGGGCCGCGAAGGAGCGCCGGCCGGGGCGGCGTTGCCCGCGCCGGGGGCGACTGGCGATAATGGGCGCTCGACACACCGGAGAAACCTGGAATGGATGCGGATGGAACCACGCCCCTCATGCGGGCGGCAGGCAAGGGCGACCTCGGCGCGGTGCGCGCCCTCCTCGCGCAGGGCGCCGAGGTGAACGCGGCCGACGCGCGCGGCTTCACGGCGCTCTACTACGCCTGCTACGACGGCGAGGAGGACCGCGGCTATCCGGAGGTCGTCCGGGCCCTCCTCGAGGCCGGGGCCGACAAGGAGGCGAGGATCGGCTACGGCGTGCGCCCCCTCATGTACGCGGCCGGCAACGGCGAGGCCGGGGTGGTCGAGGCGCTGCTCGCGGCCGGCGCCGACCCGACGGCGCGCAACGAAGGCGGGCGCACCGCCCTCATGATGGTGAAGGACCGCGACTACGTGGACGTGATCAACCTCCTGCACGAGGCCGAGCTCGCGCTCGGGGGCGAGGGCTGCGGCACGCGCAACGCCCCCGACCGGCAGGTGATCACCTTCCTGAAGAAGTCGCCCTGAGGGCGACTCAGGCCCCGGCGCCGCGGGCGATGCCGCGCGCCAGCGCGAGGAAGGCCTCGCGCGAGGCCTCGCCGACCGGCACCACGGCAGCCGAGGCGGCCCCCGCGTAGTTGCGGAACATCGAGCGCCGGTAGGCCGGGTCGTAGTGGGCCTCGAGGAGGTCGGCAACGAGGCCGTGCCAGTCGCCCTTCGCCGCCAGCTCGTTCCAGCGCCCGATCCGCTCGGCGCCGTGAAGCGGCGCGAGGCAGGCGAGCTTCTCGCGCAGGAGCGCGGGATCGGCCACCAGGTGCGCGTAGTCCTCGAGCAGGAGCTCGCGCCGCACGGCGGGCGGCGCCTCCAGCCGAAGGCAATCGCCCTCGCGCATGCGCGCGATGAGCGCCTCCGGCACCCGGAGGTTGCCGACCTTCTTGCTCTCCGACTCCACGAACACGGGCCGCGCCGGGTCGAAGGACCCGAGCGCGGTCCAGATCGCCGTCTCGAAGGCCTTCTGCGAGGGCTGCGGGGCGCCGGGAATCTCGCCCAGCACGGAGCCGCGGTGGGCCGCCAGGAGCTCGAGGTCGAGGACCTGCGAGGGCGTGGTCGCCAGGGCCTCCAGGAGGCGGCTCTTGCCCGACCCGGTGGCGCCGCACACGACCCGGAACCGGAAGCGTGCCGGCATCGTCTCGAGGTCGGCGGCGACCTGGCGGCGGAAGGCCTTGTAGCCGCCGTCGAGCTGCATCGCGTCCCAGCCGACCTGGCGCAGGACGTGGGTGAGCGAGCCCGAGCGCGTGCCGCCGCGCCAGCAGTAGACGAGCGGCCGCCACGAGCGCGGCCTGTCGGCGAAGCGCTCCGAGATGATGCGCGCGATGTTGGCCGCCACCAGGGGCGCGCCGATCCGCTTGGCCTCGAAGGCGCCGCGTTGCTTGTAGGCCGTGCCGACGAGCGCGCGCTCGGCGTCGTCCAGGACCGGGCAGTTCACCGCGCCGGGAAGGTGGTCCTCGGCGTACTCCGAAGGGCTGCGGGCATCGAGGATGGCGTCCCAGCGCGCGAGGTCGGCCGGCGCGAGGGGCAGCCCGGCGAGGGGCGCGGGTCGCTCGCGGGCCACGGGAAGGCGGGTCATCGGGCCGCGGGCCGCCTGAGCAGGGGCTCGAGGGTGGGCCAGACGTTGTCGAGGATGCGCGGCTGGGCCTCCGCGGACGGATGCAGCTGGTCGGGCAGGAACAGCTCGCGGCGATCGGCCACCCCGTCGAGGAGGAAGGGCACCAGCGCAACGCGCGCCTTCCGGGCGAGCTGGGGGTAGAGGTCGCGGAACTCGCGCGCGTAATCGATGCCATAATTGGGCGGAATCATGAGCCCCACGAGCACGGGTTCGGCGCGCGCGGCGCGGGCCAGTCGGATCATCTCCTCGAGGTTGCCGCGGGCGGCCGCCACGGGCTGGCCGCGAAGGCCGTCGTTGGCCCCGAGGGCGATCACCACGAGGTTCGGGCGGTGGCGCTTGAGGTCCTCGGGCAGGCGCCTCAGGCCGCCGGCCGTGGTCTCGCCGGAGATGCTCGCGTTCACGACGCGCCAGTCGAGGCCGTCGCGGGCGATGCGCTCGCCGAGGAGCGAGACCCACCCCTGGCTGGTGGCCAGGCCGTAGGCGGCCGAAAGGCTGTCGCCGAAGACGAGCAGGGTCCGCTGGGCAAGAGCGGGCGGGGCCGCGAAGGCCAGCAGGACGGTGGCGAGAGCGCATGCCGCGCGCCACGGGAGTCGAACGAGGGATTTCAAGTCGGGCCTGTCCCAGGAACCGGCGCGCACCGGAGCACCATGAACGCGATACGAGAAACACAGGACGACGGGGCGCTGCCCGCGGTCCAGCCCGTGATTGTGCGGGCCGAGGGCCTCACCAAACAAGTCTCCACGCCGGACCACGAGCTCACCATCGTGAGGGGAGCCACCTTCCAGGTCGCCGCCGGCGAGTCGGTGGCCATCGTCGGGGCCTCGGGTTCGGGCAAGTCCACGCTGCTGGGACTGCTCGCGGGGCTGGACGTTCCCACCGCCGGGCGCGTCTGGATCGACGGCGAAGAGCTCTTCGCCCAGGACGAGGACGGCCGCGCGCGCCTGCGCGGGCGCCTGGTGGGGTTCGTCTTCCAGTCCTTCCAGCTCCTGCCGGCGCTCACGGCGCTGGAGAACGTGATGCTGCCGCTCGAGCTCGCCGGGCTCGCCGACGCGTCCGCGCGCGCCTCGCGGGTGCTGGGACAGGTGGGGCTCGCCGACCGCCTCGGGCACTACCCGCGCCAGCTCTCCGGCGGCGAGCAGCAGCGCGTGGCGGTGGCGCGGGCCTTCGCCACCGAGCCCAAGCTCCTCTTCGCCGACGAGCCCACGGGCAACCTGGACTCCGCCACCGGCGCGCAGGTGATCGAGCTCCTGTTCGCGATGAACCGCGAGCGCGGCACGACCCTCGTCCTCGTCACCCACGACGAGGCGCTGGCGCGGCGCTGCGACCGGCGGATCGCGATCTCCGCCGGCGTCGTCGAGGCGTGAGGCGCCGGCACCAGGCATGAAGAACCTCCCGATAGCCCTCCGGATGCTGCGCCGCAACGCCCATGCGGGCGAGGCGCGGGTGCTCGCGGCGGCGCTCTTCGTGGCGGTCGCGGCGGTGACCACCGTGGGATTCTTCGCCGACCGCGTGCGCGGCGCGCTCGACCAGCAGGCCAACGAGCTGCTGGGCGGCGACCTCGTCGTGATCTCGGACCACCCCGTGCCGCGCCCCTTCGTCGAGCGCGCCGCCGCCGAGGGCCTCGCCACGGCCTCCACCACGACCTTCCCGAGCATGGTGGCGGGATCGGCGGGGACGAGCCTCGCGGAGATCAAGGCGGTGAGCCGGGCCTTCCCGCTGCGCGGGCGCCTGCGCGTGGCGGGGCCGGCGGCCGGCGCCGACCGCGAGGCCGAGGGCTCGCCCGCGCCGGGCACCGTCTGGGTCGCGGGGCCGCTGGTGTCGCGCATCGGCGCGGCCGAGGGGCAGGCGATCCGCGTGGGCAACGCGACTCTCGCGGTGGCCGCGGTCATCACGCGCGAGCCCGACAGCGTCCTCGACTACTTCGGCATCGCCCCGCGCGTGCTCATGAACGAGGCCGACCTCGCCGCCACGGGCCTGGTGCAGGTCGGCAGCCGCGTGACCTGGCGCCTGCTCGTGGCCGGCGACGCGAAGGCCGTGGCGCGCTACGACGAGGCCATGCGCCCGCTCCTCGCCCGCGGCGAGCGCATCGAGGGCGTGCGCGACTCGCGAAGCGAGGTGCGCGTGTCGCTCGAGCGCGCGCAGCGCTTCCTCGGACTCGCGTCCCTCCTGTCGGTGGTGCTCGCCTCGGTGGCGGTGGCGCTGGCGGCCCGGCGCTTCTCGATCCGGCAGACCGACGGCGCGGCGATGATGCGCTGCCTGGGCGCGGCGCAGGCCGACATCTTCGCGATCAACGCCTGGCAGTTCGTGCTGCTCGCGGCCGCCGGCTGCGCCGCGGGAACCGCGGCGGGTTACGGCGCGCAGGCGGTCCTGGCGCAGTGGCTCACGGGATTCTTCAGCGTGGCCCTGCCGGCCCCGGGCTGGCGGCCCGCGGTCCAGGGCGCGGTGATCGGCATGGTGCTGGTGCTCGGCTTCACGCTGCCGCCGCTGCTGCGGCTTCGCAACGTGCCCACGCTGCGCGTGCTGCGCAGCGACGTCGCGGTCGCGGAACCCTCGAGCCTCGTGGCCTATGCGCTCGGCCTCGGGACGCTGTCGGCGCTCATCGTCTGGCAGGCCGGCGACCTGAGGCTCGGCGCGATGTCGCTGGGGGGCTTCGCCGCGGCGCTGGGAGTGGCCGCGGCTGCGGGCTACGCGCTGATCCGCGGCCTGGCGCGCCTGCGCGCGGGCGCCTCGGGCCCGTGGCGCTACGGTCTGGCCAACCTGCGCCGGCGCACCGGATCGAGCCTCGTGCAGGTCATGGCGCTGGGCGTGGGGATCATGGCGATGCTGCTGCTCACGCTCGTGCGCACCGACCTCATCGTGAAGTGGCAGAAGTCGATGCCCGCGGACATGCCCAACCGCTTCGCCATCAACATCCAGGGCGACCAGCTGCCGCTCGTGAAGGCGTACTTCGCCGAGCTGGGCCTCGCCACGCCGGACCTCTACCCGATGGTGCGCGGGCGGCTCGTGGCCATCGGCGACCGGCCGGTGTCGCCGGCGAGCTACGAGGACCAGCGCGCGCGCCGCCTGGTGGAGCGGGAGTTCAACCTGTCGTGGGCGCGCGATCTTCGGCCCGACAACAGGATCGTGGCGGGCGCGTGGTGGAACCCGCGCGCGGACGACCCGCAGTTCTCCGTGGAGGAGGGCATCGCGAAGACGCTCTCCATCCGCGTGGGGGACACGCTCGCCTGGGACGTGGGCGGCACGCGCTTCTCGGCGCGGGTGACGAGCCTTCGCAAGGTAGAGTGGGACAGCTTCAAGGCCAACTTCTTCGTGATCGCGAGCCCGGGGCTGCTCGAGCGCCATCCCGCGAGCTGGATCACCAGCTTCCACCTGCCGTCGGGACGCGAGGAGGTGGTCAACCGCCTCGTGGAGCGCTTCCCGAACGTGAGCGTGATCGACCTCACCGCGATCATGGGGCAGGTCAAGCGCATCTCCGACCAGGTCTCGCGCGCCGTGGAGTTCGTCTTCCTCTTCGCCATCGCCGCGGGGCTGGTGGTGCTCTTCGCCGCCATCACCTCGACGCAGGACGAGAGGGTCTTCGAGGGCGCGGTGATGCGCACCCTGGGCGCCAGCCGGCGCCAGATGGTCCTCACGCAGCTCTCGGAGTTCCTCGCCATCGGGCTGCTGGCCGGGATGGTGGCCGCCGCCGGCGCCGTGGGCCTCGCCCTCGTGCTCTCCGAGCGGGTGCTGGGCGTGCCCTACGAGTTCAACTGGGTCGTCCCGGTGGCGGGGCTCCTGGCCGGCGGCGCGGGCGTGGCCATCGCGGGGCTCCTGGGCACCCGCCGGGCCGTCGACTCGCCGCCGCTTGCCGCCATCCGGGCACTCGGTTGACGCCGTGACGGCCGTCTCGCGCGGGATCCGCTCCCCCTACCTCCTCCTCACCGTCACCTCGCTCTTCTGGTCGCTCAACTGGGTGGTCGGCAAGGCCGTGGTGGGCACGATCTCGCCGCTCACGCTCACCTTCATCCGCTGGGTGATCGCGGTGGCCGCGATGATGCCCTTCGCCTGGCCGCTCGTCCGCGAGCACTGGCCGCTGGTGAAGCGCCACTGGAAGGCCATCGCGCTCATCGGCTTCTGGGGCACGGGCCTGCACAACGCCTTCGCCTACGTGGGGCTGCACTACACGACCGCCACCAACGGCGTGATCCTCAACAGCTCCATCCCGGTCCTCATCATCCTGACCGGCTGGATCCTCTACCGCGACACGATCACGCGCGTGCAGGCCCTCGGCGTGGTGGTGTCGCTCGCCGGCGTCCTGACGGTGCTCACGGGCGGCGATCCCGCCGTCCTCGCCACGCTCACGCTCAACCGCGGCGACATCATCGTGATCGTCGGCATGGTGTTCTGGGCGGTGTACACGGTGCTGCTGCGCCTGAAGCCCGCGGAGCTTCCGGGGCTGGCGCTGCTCGCCTGCTGCGGGATGGTGGGCGTGGTGCTGCTTGCGCCGCTAGCGGCGGCCGAGCTCCTCTTCATGGGCGGCTCGGTCGCGTTCACGCCCGCCTCGGTCGCGGCGATGATCTACGTGGGCACCTTCCCGTCCTTCGTCGGCTACGTGTTCTGGAACCGCGCCGTGGGCGAGGTGGGCTCCAACGTGGCCGGGATCTTCATCCACCTGATGCCGGCGTTCGGCAGCCTCCTCGCGTGGATGTTCCTCGGCGAGCGCATCCACGCCTTCCACCTGGCGGGCATCGCCCTCATCCTCGCGGGCGTCTGGCTTACCGCCCGCGGGCGCCGTCCCGTGCCGGTGCCGGCCACGGAGTAGGCGGGCCCTAGCCGGCCTCCGTCGCCTCGAAGGCGAGGCCCACGGCGTCCCATTCGTCGCGCTCGGACTGCAGGGCGATGGCCACGAGCGTGTTGCGGGACAGCCAGTCGCCGTCCACCTCCAGCCGGAAGCCCCTGCCCTTGCGCGCCAGGCGAAGCGGCGGCAGGCGCAGCGTCCGCCGGCTGCGGTAGAAGATGACCGCGAGGCGAAGGCACAGGGCCAGCGTGGCGAGCGATCCGTCGTCCTCGAAGGCCGCGCGCATCTTGGCCAGGCGCCCGCGCTGCGCGAGCACGAGGTTGGACAGCCAGCCCTGCTCCTGGCGCGAGAAGCCGGGCATGTCGGCGTTGGCGAGGATGTAGGCGCTGTGCTTGTGGTAGGCGCCCTGCGCGATCGAGATCCCGATCTCGTGCAGCCGGGCGGCCCACTCGAGGAAGGCCTCGGCGCTGGATCCCTTCTCGTCGCGCACCGGCTCGAGCTGGCGCAGGAGCTCGCGCGCCAGGCGCCCCACGCGCTGCGACTGCACCTGGTCCACGTGGTAGCGGCGCACGAACTGGTCCACCGTCACCTCGCGGATGTCGCGGTGGTGCACGCGGCCCAGCAGGTCCCAGAGGACGCCCTGGCGCAGCGCGCCCTCCGCGATCGTCATCTTCGTGAGCGAGAGCTCCGTGAACACCGCCGACATGATCGCGAGCCCCCCGGCGAACACCGGCAGGCGCTCCTCGCGAAGCCCGGGCAGGTCGAGCTTCCTCGCGTCGCCCGCCTCCAGCGCGCGCTCGCGCAGCCACTCGAGCCCCTCGGCGGTGATTCCGCGCTCGGCGATCCCGGAGGCGACGATGGCTTCCGAAAGGGAGCGCGCGCTGCCGGAGGAGCCCACCGCCTCGCGCCAGCCGGTCTTCTCGAAGCCCGCGACGATGGTCTGCACCTTCTCGCGCGCCGCGAGCTCGGCGGCCTTCATGCTCTTCTTGTCGATGCGGCCCTCGGGGAAGAAGCGCCGCGTCCAGCTCACGCAGCCCATGTACAGGCTCTCCATGGCCTTGGGCCTGAGCTTCACGCCGATGATGAACTCCGTGGAGCCGCCTCCGATGTCCACGACCAGGCGGTTGCGGTCGCTGAGCGGGAGCGAATGCACCACCCCGGAGTAGATGAGGCGCGCCTCCTCGCGTCCGGAGATCACCTCGATGGGGAAGCCGATGGCGTCCTCGGCGGCGTCGAGGAACTCGCGCGCGTTCTTCGCCACCCGCAGCGTGTTGGTGCCGACCACCCGGACGGACTCCGGCGGCATGCCCGCGATGCGCTCGCGGAAGCGGCGCAGCGTGGCGAGCGCGCGCTCCTGGGTCTGCGCGTCCAGGCGCCGGTCCTCGTCCAGGCCCGCGCCCAGGCGGACGGTCTCCTTGATCGCGTCGAGGGGGTAGATCTGGTCGTCGACCACGCGGCCGACGGCGAGGTGGAAGCTGTTCGAGCCGAGGTCGACCGCGGCGAGGGTGGTATATTCCATGGCGCGGAAGGCGCGGCCGGGGCCGCGCTTCTGTTGCGGTGCAGTATGGCACAGATCGCGGGACCCTCGCGCCCCGGTCCGCACCGTCACGAATCCTTCACGAATCGGTTCCAGAATCGTGGGCAACAAGCCGAAATCCGAGCCGCGCAGGGCCTTGCCTCTTCCTCCCGAGCACTTCCTCAACCGCGAGCTGCAGCTGCTCGAGTTCAACCGGCGCGTGCTCGCGCAGGCCGAGGACAAGACCACGCCCGCGCTCGAGCGCCTGCGCTTCCTGTGCATCGTCTCGTCCAACCTGGACGAGTTCTTCGAGATCCGCGTGGCGGGCGTGAAGGAGCAGCTCAAGCTGGGGGTCACCGCCACCGAGGCCGACGGCCTGGCACCGCGCGAGATCTTCGCGCGCGTGAGCGAGGTGGCGCGCGCGCTCGTCGAGCGCCAGTACGCGCTGCTCAACGAGGCGATCCTGCCGGCGCTCGCCGCCCAGGGGATCCGCTTCCTGCGCCGCGGCGAGTGGACGCCGGCGCAGCAGGAGTGGGTGCGCGACTTCTTCTTCCGCGAGATGATGCCCGTGCTCACCCCCATCGGGCTGGACCCCGCGCACCCGTTCCCGCGCGTCTTCAACAAGAGCCTGAACTTCGCCGTCGAGCTGGAGGGCCGGGACGCCTTCGGCCGCGCCTCGCGCGCCGCCATCGTCCAGGCCCCCCGGATGCTGCCGCGCGTGATCCGGCTTCCGCGCGGCGTGGCCGGCGGCGGCGACGACTTCGTCTTCCTCACCTCCATCCTGCACGCCCACGTGGGCGAGCTCTTCGCGGGGATGAACGTGGTGGGCTGCCACCAGTTCCGCGTCACGCGCAACTCCGACCTCTTCGTCGAGGAGGAGGAGGTGAAGGACCTGCGCAAGGCCCTGCAGGGCGAGCTCCCGCAGCGCCACCTGGGCGATGCCGTGCGCCTGGAGGTGGACGACACGATGAAGCCGGCCATGGCGAGCTTCCTGCTGGAGCAGCTGGGGCTGGAGCCGGCCGACCTCTACCGCGTGAACGGCCCGGTGAACCTCGTGCGCCTCATGAACGTCCCCGACAAGGTCGACCGGCCGGACCTCAAGTTCCGCCCCTTCAACCCGGGGCTGCCCAAGGCGCTCGCGAAGTCGAAGGACCTGTTCGAGACGCTGCGCAGGGGCGACGTGCTGCTGCACCGGCCCTTCCAGTCGTTCGCGCCGGTGATCGACTTCATCCGCGAGGCCGCGCGCGACCCGCAGGTGGTGGCCATCAAGCAGACCGTCTACCGCACCGGCACGGACTCGGTGATCATGCAGACGCTCATCGACGCCGCGCGCGCCGGCAAGGAGGTGACCGTCGTCGTGGAGCTCATGGCGCGCTTCGACGAGGAGGCCAACATCAACTGGGCGGCCCGGCTCGAGGAGGTGGGCGCGCACGTGGTCTACGGCGTGGTGGGCCACAAGACGCACGCCAAGATGGCGCTCGTCGTGCGCCGGGAGGAGGGCCGCCTCATGCGCTACGTCCACCTGGGCACGGGCAACTACCACCCGCGCACCGCGCGCCTCTACACCGACTTCGACCTGCTCACCTGCCGCCCGGAGATCTGCGCCGACGTGAACGAGGTCTTCCAGCAGCTCACCGGGCTGGGCAAGGCCTCCAGGCTGCGCCTGGTCTGGCAGTCGCCCTTCACGCTGCACCAGCGCGTGCTGGAGGCGATCGAGGGCGAGACGCGGGCCGCGCGGGCGGGCAAGCCCGCGGCGATCGCCGCCAAGATGAACGCGCTGCTCGAGCCCGACGTGATCGAGGCGCTCTACCGCGCCTCCCAGGCCGGCGTGAAGGTCGACCTCGTGGTGCGCGGGGTGTGCGCGCTGCGCCCGGGCGTGCCGAAGCTCTCGGAGAACATCCGCGTGCGCTCGATCGTCGGGCGCTTCCTCGAGCACACGCGCATCTTCCGCTTCGCCAACGGCGGCGACGCGAAGGTGTGGCTCTCCAGCGCGGACTGGATGGACCGCAACTTCTTCCGCCGCATCGAGCTCGCCTTCCCGGTGCTCGACCCCAAGCTCGCGCGCCGCATCGTGCGCGAGGGGCTCAAGCCCTACCTGGACGACAACACGCAGGCCTGGGAGATGCGGAGCGACGGGTCCTATGCGCGGCGCAAGCGCGGGCGGGGAAAGAAGCGCTGCGCGCAGGCGGAGCTGCTCGCCGCCCTTTCCGGCTGACTACCAGAGCTTCCACCAGGACGTGGCGCCCTTGCCCTCCTGCGCCGCGGGATCGGCGGGGTAGTTCTTCGCGAGCACCCGGCGCGCGTCGTCGCGCAGGTCGGGCATGCCCATGCGGTCGTAGCCCTGGACCATGATCTCGAGCGCCTCGCGGCGCATCGGCGAGGTGGGGAAGCGCACGAGGATGTCCTGCGAGCGGTTGACCGCGGAGAGCCAGGCGCCGCGCTGCAGGTAGTAGCGCGCCACGTGCAGCTCGTGGCGGGCGAGCGCGTCGACGAGGATGTCCATGCGCGCCCGGGAATCCTCGGCGTAGCGGCTGTCGGGATAGCGGTTCACCAGCTCCTTGAACATCTCGAAGGACTCGCGCGCGGCCTTCGGGTCGCGGTCGGCGAGGTCCTGGCGCGCGATCGCCGTGGCGATGGGCCCCAGGTCCTCCTTGAAGTTCGCGAGCGCCTTCAGGTACAGGGCGTAGTCGAGGTTCTGGTGGTTGGGATAGGCCTTGGTGAAGCGGTCGAGTGCCGCGATCGCCTGCGCCGTGTCGCCTTCCTTGTAGTAGGCGTAGGCGGTGTCGAGCTGCGCCTGCTGCGCGTAGCGGCCGAACGGGAACTTGGCCTCGAGCTCGCCGTAGAGCTTCACGGCGGCCAGCCAGTTGCCGTTGTCGAGCTCCTCCTTGGCGGCGCGGTACCAGTCGGCGGCCTGCCAGTCCTTGCGGGCGTCGTAGTTCGGGTTGAGCCAGCTGCATGCCGAAAGGGCGATGCCGAGCGCGCACAGGAGCGCTGCCGTTACACTTCGCTTCATGGTGGATCCCTTGGCGAGACCCGCGAATTATACCTCCGCAGGCGAGGCTTCCCCGCGGCTGGTGCTGGCGGTCGAGGCGGCGCTCGCGGGCCTTCGCCTCGACCAGGCCCTCGCGAAGCTCCTGCCGGGCGAATCGAGGAGCCGGCTCGCGCGCCTCGTGGAGGACGGCAGCGTCCTGGTCGACGGCGCTCGCGCCCGGCCCGCCGACCGCCTGCGCGGCGGAGAGCGCCTCGAGGTGACCCTGGCGCCGCGCCCCGAGGAGGCGGCCTTCCGCCCCGAGGACATCGCCCTCGAGGTGCTGCACGAGGACGAGGACGTCCTGGTGGTGGCCAAGCCCGCGGGGCTCGTGGTGCACCCGGGAAGCGGCAACTGGGCCGGCACGATGCTGAACGCCCTCCTGCACCGCGTGCCCGTCCTCAAGTCGCTGCCGCGCGCGGGCATCGTCCACCGCCTGGACAAGGAGACGAGCGGGCTCCTCGTCGTGGCCAGGAACGAGGCGGCCATGCAGGACCTCGTGCGCCAGCTGCAGGCGCGCACCGTCAAGCGCACCTACCTCGCCATCGCGCGCGGGGCGGTGCCCGGGGAAGGGACGGTGGAGGCCCCCATCGGGCGCCATCCCACGCAGCGCACGCGCATGGCCGTGGTGCGCGGCGGCAAGCCCGCCGTCACCCACTATCGCGTGCGCGAGCGCTTCCCGGCGCATACGCTGGTGGAGTGCGAGCTGGAGACGGGGCGCACGCACCAGATCCGGGTGCACATGGCGTCGATCGGCCACCCGCTGGAGGGCGACCCCGTCTACGGGGGCCGCGGCGCGCGCCGCCTGCCTCGTCAGGCCCTGCACGCGTGGAAGCTCGCCTTCGTGCACCCGCGCACGGGCAGGACCGTCCGCTTCACGGCGCCGCCCCCGCCGGATTTCGAGGCGCTGCTCGAGGAGCTGAGGCGCGGGCCATGAGGCTTCCCGCGGACTGGATCGTTCCCGACTGGCCGGCGCCCGCGCGCGTGCGCGCCTTCGTGACCACGCGTTCCGGCGGCGTGAGCCAGGGCGAGCACGCCTCGCTCAACCTGGGCGCCAAGTGCGGGGACGACCCCGTGCGGGTGGCGACCAACCGCGACGCGGTGCGCCGCCACCTGCCTGCCGAGCCGCGCTGGCTGGTGCAGGTCCACGGCAACGCGGTCGCGGACCTCGACCGCGACGCGGACGACGAGCCGGCGGTGGCCGATGCCGCGGTCACCTCCTTGCCCGGCCGCGTGGCGGTCGTCCTCACCGCCGATTGCCTGCCCGTCTTCCTGTGCCGCGAGGACGGCTCGCGCGTGGCGGTGGCGCACGCGGGCTGGCGGGGACTCGCGGCCGGGGTGCTGGAGAACGCGGCGGCGTCCGTGGGCGCGGCCGAAGCCCGCGTCCTCGCCTGGCTGGGGCCGGCCATCGGCCCCTCCGCCTTCGAGGTGGGCCCCGAGGTGCGCGAGGCCTTCGTTCGAGTGCACGACGCGGCCGAGGCGGCCTTCACGCCGCGGGGAGGGGAGAAGTACCTGGCCGACCTCTACGCGCTCGCGCGGCTGCGGCTCGCCGCCGCGGGCGTCGGGGACGTCTTTGGCGGCGGGTTCTGCACCTTCTCCGAGGCCAGCCGCTTCTTTTCCTACCGGCGCGCCAAGGCGAGCGGGCGCATGGGGGCCTTCGCCTGGATCGACGGCGGCGCCGCGCCGGGCGCGGGCGCTTGACACGGCTGCTAGACTGTTTGCAACTCAGTCGCAGGAAATCCCGCCCATGCCCGTGCTCGCCTGGATCCTCGCCGCCTGCCTCGCGGGCGGGCTGATCTCGGTGCTCCTCGCCTCGGTCGTCGCCTTCCGGGTGCAGGCGCGGCTGGTGCCGGTGCTGGTGAGCTACGCGGTGGGCGCCCTCCTGGGCGCCGTCTTCCTCGACATCGTGCCGCACCTGTTCGAGGAGACGAAGGATCCCGGCGCGACGGCTTCCCTCATCCTCGCGGGCCTGCTCGGCTTCTTCGTGCTCGAGAAGCTCCTGCTGTGGCGCCACCACCACGGCGGCGGCGAGGAAGGCGAGGGCCTGCCGGGGCATGCCCACGGCCACGACCACGGCCACGACGCCGGGCGCTCGGGCTGGATGATCATCGTGGGCGACTCCTTCCACAACTTCACCGACGGCGTGATCATCGCCGGCGCCTTCCTCGCCGACGCGAGGCTGGGCGTGGTGACGGCCGCCGCCATCGTGGCGCACGAGATCCCGCAGGAAGTGGGCGACTTCCTCGTGCTGCTCAACTCGGGCTTCTCGAAGGCGCGCGCGCTGGCCCTCAACGCCGCCTCCAGCCTTGCCGCGGTGGCCGGCGCGCTCCTGGGCTACTTCACCCTTTCGGCGGCGCAGGAGTGGGTGCCGCGCATCCTCGCCATCGCGGCGGCGGGCATGCTCTACGTGGCGGTGGCGGACCTGATTCCCGGCCTGCAGCGGCGCACGCGCCTGGCGGAGACGGTCGCGCAGGTGGCCTTCATCGGGCTGGGCATCCTCACGCTCTGGGGCGTGCACGTGGCGCTCGGCCACCGCCATTAGGGTTTCCCCGCCGCGTTTCCTTGACACCCCCGGGGGGCGACCCCAGAATACGGGCAAAATCCCTGAAATTCCAAAGGTTTGCGTCGCATCCCGGCGCGATCTCCCTGCCATGTCCAAAGCCCACCCGCACGACCCCGAGCGCATCGCCGGAATCCTCCGCAAGTCGCACGAGAAGATCGCCTCCTCGCTGCACGCCGACAGTCCCACCCACCACGTGATGGCGGGCTTCTCCGAGGCCTACCGGGCGTGGCTCGAGTCGGTGTCCGCCAAGCCGCAGACGCTGCTCGACCTGCAGGGCAAGTACATGCAGGAGCAGATGAACCTCTGGATGCGCGCCTTCCAGCCGGAGCCGGAGGGCGAGGCGAAGCCGGTGGCCGACAAGCGCTTCACCGCGCCGGAGTGGAGCGAGCTGCCGCTCTTCCGCTACTACCGCGACTCCTACCTCCTCACCTCGAAGATGATGATGCAGGCGGTGGAGGAGGCCGACATGGACGCCGCCACCAAGCGCCGCATGCGCTTCTTCATGCGCCAGTACCTGGACGCGGCGGCCCCCTCGAACTACCTCGCCACCAATCCGGAGGCCATCAAGGCGGCGCTGGAGAGCGGCGGCAAGACGATCGAGGAGGGCGTGAAGAACCTCCTGGGCGACATGGAGAAGGGCCGCATCTCGATGACCGACGAGGGGGCCTTCGAGGTCGGCCACAACATCGCCGTGACCCAGGGCGCCGTCGTCTTCGAGAACGACCTCATCCAGCTCGTCCAGTACAGCCCGCTCACGGACAAGGTGCACGAGCGCCCGCTGGTGATGATCCCGCCGTGCATCAACAAGTTCTACATCATGGACCTGCAGCCCGAGAACTCTCTCGTGCGCTACGCGATCGAGCAGGGGCACACGGTGTTCATGGTGTCGTGGCGCAACGTGAAGCCGCCGCTCGACAAGCTCACCTGGGACGACTACCTCGAGATGGGGGTGATGGCCGCCATCGACGAGGCCCGGGCGATCACCGGCGCCGACAAGGTGAACGCACTGGGCTTCTGCATCGGCGGCACGCTCCTCGCCTCGGCCCTCGCGGTGCTCGCGAGGAAGAAGAGGAAGCCCGTGGCGAGCCTCACGCTCATGACCGCGCTGCTGGAGTTCTCCGACGTCGGCGAGATCCGCGTGTACATCGACCGCAACTTCGTGGAGAAGCGCGAGAAGAAGCTCGCCAAGGGCGGCATCGTCCCGGGCGCCGAGCTCGCGAGCGCCTTCTCCAGCCTGCGCGCGAACGACCTCGTGTGGTCCTACGTCGTCTCCAACTACCTCAAGGGCCAGCAGCCGCCGGCCTTCGACCTGCTTTACTGGAACGGGGACTCGACGAACCTGCCGGGGCCGATGTACGCCTACTACCTGCGCAGCACCTACCAGGACAACAAGCTCGTCGTGCCGGACGCCCTCACGATGTGCGGCGTGCCGGTGGACCTGAAGCGCGTCGACGTTCCCGCCTTCGTGTTCGCGGCGCGCGAGGACCACATCGTGCCCTGGAAGGGCGCCTACGAGAGTGCCCGTTACCTGGGGGGGCCGGTGAAGTTCGTGCTCGGCGCGAGCGGCCACATCGCCGGCTCGATCAATTCCGCCTCGAAGGGCAAGCGCAACTACTGGGCCAACGAGCGGCTGGGCCCGGACCCGGACAAGTGGTTCGCCCAGGCGCAGGAGGTGCCGGGGAGCTGGTGGGTGCCGTGGGCGAAGTGGCTGGTGCCCTACGCGGGCAAGACCGTGCCCGCCCGCCGCAAGCTCGGCGACGCGAAGCACCCGGCCATCGAGCCGGCGCCGGGGCGCTACGTGAAGGAACGCGCCGAGATCGAGAAATAGACCGGGCGCCGCGCGATCGCGGCGCCCGGCCCACGCTGCATCACGCCAGGAGGAAACGCAAAATGACGCAACGCATCGCCCTCGTGACCGGAGGCATGGGCGGCCTCGGGGAAGCCATCTGCATGAAGCTCGCCCGCATGGGGATCAAGGTCGTGGTGACCTACTCGCCCGGCAACACCAAGTACAAGGACTGGCTCAAGGAGATGGAGGGCCGCGACTACCACTTCCACGCCTACCCGTGCGACGTCTCCGACTTCGACTCGTGCCACGAGGCGGTGGCGAAGATCTCCGCCGAGGTGGGGCCCATCGACATCCTCATCAACAACGCCGGCATCACGCGCGACATGACCTTCAAGAAGATGGGCAAGGTCGACTGGGACGCCGTCATGAAGACCAACCTCGACAGCGTCTTCAACATGACCAAGCCGATCGTCGACCACATGGTCGAGCGCGGCTGGGGGCGCGTCATCAACGTCTCGAGCGTGAACGGCCAGAAGGGCGCCTTCGGCCAGACCAACTACTCGGCGGCCAAGGCGGGCATGCACGGCTTCTCCAAGGCGCTCGCGCTGGAAGTCGCCCGCAAGGGCGTCACGGTGAACACGATCTCGCCGGGCTACATCGGGACCAAGATGGTGATGGCGATCCCGAAGGAGGTGCTCGACTCCAAGATCCTGCCGCAGATCCCGCTCGGGCGCCTGGGCAAGCCCGAGGAGGTCGCGGGCCTGTGCGCCTACCTCGCCTCCGACGAGGCGGCCTTCATCACCGGCGCCAACATCTCGATCAACGGCGGCCAGCACATGTACTGAGCGCGGAGCGGGACGAACGAAAAAGGCGCCCGCGGGCGCCTTTTTCGTTGCGGCGTTTCGCGGACTACTTCCTCGGCTGGAAGTCCGGGTGCCCGGTCTGCCAGAGGAGGAAGGCGTACATGTCGGCGGTGTCGCGCTGGCGCTGCGCCTTCGTCGCCCCGATGCCGTGGCCGGCCTCGTAGTCGAGGTCCAGCAGCACGGGCTTGCCCGAGGTCGTCGCGGCGAGGACGCGGGCGGCGAACTTCGCCGAGTGCCACACGTCGACGCGCGGGTCGTTCACGCCGTGGATCAGGAGCACCGCGGGGTAGGCGGTCCGGTCCTTCACCTGGTGGTAGCTGCTCATCGCGAGGAGCGCCCGGAACTCGTCCTCCTTCTTCACCGTGCCGAACTCCGGGATGTTGGGCACGCCGTTGGCGGTGGTCTCCGCGCGAACGGCGTCCATCACGCCCACCGCCGGGATCACCGCGGCGAAGAGGTCGGGACGCTCCGTCATGGCGCGGCCCACGAGGATGCCGCCGGCGCTGCCGCCCAGGATGCCCAGCTTCGCGGGCTTCGTGTACTTCTGCGCGACGAGGTACTCCGCGCAGGCGATGAAGTCCTTCCACGTGTTGGGCTTGGTCGTCTTGTAGCCGCCCTTGTACCAGTCCTGGCCGTAGACGCCGCTGCCGCGCACGTTGGCC
>JAHCLE010000439.1 GCA_026125445.1 Burkholderiales bacterium | reverse complement strand
AGACTTCGTCTCGCTCGTGGCCGCGGTCGAGGCGAGCTCGCGGGCCCTCTCCCGTCCCGCGCGCCTGGAGGGATACCCACCGCCCGACGACCCGCGGATCGCGCGCTTCGCCATCACGCCCGACCCGGGCGTGATCGAGGTGAACATCCACCCGGCCTCCGACTGGGACGAGCTCGCGCACCACGTGACCGCGCTCTACGAGGAGGCGCGCCTGGCGCGGCTGGGCACCGAGAAGTTCATGCTCGACGGCCGCCATGCGGGAACGGGCGGCGGCAACCACGTCACCATCGGAGGTCCCACGGCCGCCGACAGCCCGCTGCTCCGCCGCCCGGACCTGCTGCGCTCCCTCATCGCCTACTGGCAGGTGCACCCGGCGCTCTCGTACCTTTTCTCGGGACTCTTCATCGGGCCCACCAGCCAGAGCCCGCGCGTGGACGAGGCCCGCGACGACGCCCTCTACGAGCTCGCCATCGCCTTCGAGCAGTTGGAGGCCTCCTTCCCGGCGGGCGAGACGAACGACCGTCCCTGGCTCGTCGACCGCATCCTGCGCAACTTCCTCGTGGACCTCACGGGAAACACGCACCGGGCGGAGTTCTCCATCGACAAGCTCTACGCGCCGGGCAGCGCCACGGGCCGCCTGGGCCTGCTGGAGTTCCGCGCCTTCGAGATGCCGCCGCACGCGCGCATGAGCCTCCTCCAGATGCTGCTGCTGCGCGCGCTCGTGGCCCGCTTCTGGAGGGCGCCCTTCCGCGGCCGCCTCGTCGAGTGGGGCACGCGCCTTCACGACGCGTTCATGCTGCCGCACTTCGTCGCCCAGGACCTGCGCCACGTGGTGGAGGACCTGCAGGCGGCCGGCTATCCCTTCCGCCTGGAGTGGTTCGCGCCCTTCCTCGAGTTCCGCTTCCCGCGCTTCGGCACCGTTTCCTACGAGGGAATCGAGATCGAGATCCGGCAGGCCATCGAGCCGTGGCACGTGCTGGGCGAGGAGGTCGTGCAGTCCGGCACGGCGCGTTACGTCGATTCCTCGGTCGAGCGCCTCCAGGTTCGAGCCTCGCACCTCAACGCCACGCGCTATGCGCTGGCGTGCAACGGCCGTCGCGTGCCGCTCGCGGCCACGGGCCGGCCGGGCGAGTACGTGGCGGGCGT
>JAHCLE010000438.1 GCA_026125445.1 Burkholderiales bacterium | reverse complement strand
GCCGCGGAGGCCGACGCGGCCCTGATGGATGGACACGGTCCATCCGCCGCAGTTCATCGTCGGACACGCCGCGCCGCGGAGGCCGACGCGGCCCTGATGGATGGACACTTGCCGAAGGCATGGGGGACATCTGGTGTCTTGTGCCGCGGAGGCCGACGCGGCCCTGATGGATGGACACTCGGGGATCTTCCTCGCGTCCCCAAGGGCCTCTCGGCCGCGGAGGCCGACGCGGCCCTGATGGATGGACACTTGAAGACGTATGACGGAATCTCATCCTCGGTGCATGCCGCGGAGGCCGACGCGGCCCTGATGGATGGACACGCGGGCGCCACAGGGGTCACACTGGACGTCTGTTCGGGCCGCGGAGGCCGACGCGGCCCTGATGGATGGACACGCCTGCTACACGCTGGCCCCACCCCGGCTTGGCCCGCCGCGGAGGCCGACGCGGCCCTGATGGATGGACACATGGACCTGCTTGCGGCGGAGAGTCCCGACGTGACGCCGCGGAGGCCGACGCGGCCCTGATGGATGGACACGGCTGTGCGGGGCAGCAGACCCGCGCGGCGGTCCTTGCCGCGGAGGCCGACGCGGCCCTGATGGATGGACACCGGGAAAGCGTTCTCTCAAACTCACGAGTCCTCAGGCCGCGGAGGCCGACGCGGCCCTGATGGATGGACACCCAGCTTGGAATGCACGCCCGCATCGACGAGCGTGCCGCGGAGGCCGACGCGGCCCTGATGGATGGACACGTGCCCGGCCAGCCGTTGACGCGTTCGTCCAGGGTGCCGCGGAGGCCGACGCGGCCCTGATGGATGGACACCGGGTGACGCCGGCGCGTTGGCAAGCCTGCATCGCCGCGGAGGCCGACGCGGCCCTGATGGATGGACACCACTGGTACTGGTTCGTGTTCGTCGCGGTCGAGCCGGCCGCGGAGGCCGACGCGGCCCTAATGGATGGACACTGCTGGCGATTCTCCTCTGGGATTCAAGCCGTTGGCCGCGGAGGCCGACGCGGCCCTGATGGATGGACACTGGGATGCGGCGATCTGCTCCTCGACGCCGGCGAAGCCGCGGAGGCCGACGCGGCCCTGATGGATGGACACCGCTGGGCGTCGATGTAGAGGAGTTTGCCCGCGAGCGCCGCGGAGGCCGACGCGGCCCTGATGGATGGACACG
>JAHCLE010000437.1 GCA_026125445.1 Burkholderiales bacterium | reverse complement strand
ACACGACGACGTCTTCGCGCAGCGCGAGCTCTTCGAGCTGCTGCGCGCCCACCCGCGGGAGTTCCCCGCCGCGCCGCCGGCGCCGCGCGCGCCCGTCGCGCGGCCCCGGATCACGCTCGTCATCTGCAGCATCGACCCGGTGAAGTTCGAGGCCGCGAAGCGCTCCTTCGCGCGCGCCTTCGGCGACTGGGAATACGAGCTCCTCGGCATCCACGACGCGCGCTCGCTCGCGGAGGCCTACAACCGCGCGCTCCGCGCCTGCCGCGGCGAGATCGTGGTGTT
The DNA here is from genome assembly GCA_026125445.1 of Burkholderiales bacterium. Taxonomy (GTDB): domain Bacteria; phylum Pseudomonadota; class Gammaproteobacteria; order Burkholderiales; family Usitatibacteraceae; genus FEB-7. The sequence continues at coordinate 896 of JAHCLE010000437.1, read as the reverse complement.
CAGCCACGACGACGTCGACATCCTCTCCGCCGACCTGGGGGGCGCCCTCGCGCGGGCCTTCGAGCGCGCCGACGTGGTCGGGGTGGTGGGTACCGCCAGGCTCGCGGGACCGGCCTGGGGCTGGGCGGGGCGGGAGCCCGCGCGCGGGCGCATCGTGCAGCCGGCGCTGCAGGGCGAGGGGCTGGAGCTGCTCGTCTTCGGGGCGCCGTGCGCGGTCGAGCCGGGCCTCGAGGCCCTCGACGGCGTCTTCCTGGCGGCGCGCCGCGATCAGGCCCTTTCGCTCGCTTTCGACGAGGAGGCCTTCGACGGCTTCCACCTCTACGACCTCGATTTCACCTATCGCGCCGCCCGGCAGGGGCTGCGCGTCGCGGTGACGCCGGAGATCCTCCTTTACCACCACTCCCACGGCAGCTTCAACGGGCGCTGGTCGCCGTACGCGAACCGGTTCGTCGCGAAGTTCCCGGCGCTCGCGGGTCCCCCGAAGCCGGATTTCGTTCCCCAGAGGCTCGCGTTCGGGACGAGCGGCGAAGCGGCGGCTTTCTCCTCGAGGCTCGACGCGCTTTGCCGCGAAGGCGAGGCCTAGAGCTTCCTCGCCAGGCAGTCCAGGTAGGTCGCGTTGTCGAAGGGCGCGGCGTTGCGCTGCGCCTGCCAGACCACCTCCGCCAGGCAGTCCATCACCGCGTGCCGGGCCTCGTGTCCGGAGCCGTGGCGCTCCTCAAGCCGGCGGACCGCCTCGCGGATCCCCGGCGGCTGGTCGATCGAGAGCTGCTCCTCGATGGCGAGGTGCATCGACAGGTGCAGGAAGGGGTTCGTCTCGCCGCCCTCCGGCCGCCACTCGCGGTCGCGGTAGCGCTCGGGGTCGGCGAGGATGGCGTGGTACTCGGGGTGCTCCATCG
>JAHCLE010000436.1 GCA_026125445.1 Burkholderiales bacterium | reverse complement strand
GCCGCGTCGAGGTCGCGCGCGTACTCGCAGCCGGCCTCGAGGACCTCGACGCCCTCGCGGGTGTCGCGTCCCGCCAGGCGAGCGAGGAAGAAGTGGGGCTTGCCGAAGCGCCCGCGCCCGGCCCCGTAGAGCAGCCCCTGCGGGACGAGCTCGGCGTTCACCGCCCCGACGTCGAAGGGATCCATCTCGCCGCAGCCAAGCGGCAGCGGCGACCAGTCGCTCCCGGCCAGCCGCTCCCAGAGCGCCTCCCGCTCGGCGATCCAGCGGGCGACTTCCGCGCGCGCCGGGACGGCGTCGAGCGGCAGGTCGTGCTCCCAGCGGAAGTACTCGCGCATGGCGAGCAGGTAGTTGCAGAGCGTGAGGTCCTGCGCGTGACGCGCGTCCGACAGGTGGCAGTTGGCCTGGACGGCGGCGAGGATGGGCGCGAAGGCGGCCATCACGCGCGTCCTCCGCCGCCCGACGCCCGCGGGCGGCCTTCCCAGCGCACGATGGCGGCGACCACGGCCTCGAAGGGGATGCCGAGGAGGCCGCCGAAATCGTGCTGCGCCCGCGCCACCAGGGCGTGCACGTCCCCGGGCGATGCGTCCGCCTCTCCGAGCGCCTTCGCCAGCCCGCGCAATCCGCCGCACTGAAGGCGCAGCTCCACCGCGTGCGGCACCGGGGAACCCGGCGGCGCGAGCCGCAGCGCGAAGGTGGCGCGCTCGCGAAGCAGCGCGTGCAGCGTGCGGCAGTTGGCGTTGGCCACGGGCGCGGCGCAGCGCGGGCGCTCCGCCTCGCCCTCCAGGGCCAGGGTCGCCAGCGGGCAGGCCGCCTGCCGGGCGAGCAGCGCGCGGCCGAAGGCGCAGGCGAGCGGCGCGTCAGTCGTCATCGAGGCGCGGCTGCGGCTCGCGGACCTCGGTGAGCAGCGTCTCGGCGCCGAGCTCGTTGTCGGCGAAGATCACCTTCACCTTGCAGTCCGCGGGCAGCGCGGGATCCTTGCGCAGGGCCTTCGCCTGGGCGGACGCCTCGGGAAACGAGGGCAACTCGGCGACCTTCTCCAGGCGGTGGAAGGGGAAGACCTTGTAGAGGTAGTAGGGCATGGGAGGGCAGCCTATTCGCCGTATCGGGTGGTCGACTTGCGCTTGCCGGGCGTCGTCCTCTGGATCACCACCCCGCGCACGGCGGAGAGGTCGTCGAGGTCGAT
>JAHCLE010000435.1 GCA_026125445.1 Burkholderiales bacterium | reverse complement strand
CGGGATGAGGGAGGCGGCCACCGACACGATCTGCGAGGGGGCCACGTCGATGTACTCGATCTTGTCGGGCCCCGACAGCATGAACTCGTTGCGGTGGCGGCAGGAGACGAGCTCGTCGACGAAATGCCCGGACTTGTCGATCTCCGCGTTCGCCTGCGCGATGACGTACTTGCCCTCCTCGATGGCGGAGAGGAACTCGATCTCCTTGGCCACCTTGCCGTCCTTCACGCGGCGGTAGGGCGTCTCGATGAAGCCGTACTCGTTGGTGCGCGCGTAGAGCGCGAGCGAGTTGATGAGGCCGATGTTCGGGCCTTCCGGCGTCTCGATCGGGCACACGCGCCCGTAGTGGGTCGGGTGCACGTCGCGGACCTCGAAGCCCGCGCGCTCGCGCGTGAGGCCCCCGGGTCCCAGCGCCGAGATGCGCCGCTTGTGGGTGATCTCGGAGAGCGGGTTCGTCTGGTCCATGAACTGCGACAGCTGGCTGGAGCCGAAGAACTCCTTGATCGCGGCGGAGACGGGCTTCGCGTTGATCAGGTCGTGCGGCATCAGGTTCTCGCTCTCGGCCTGGGAGAGGCGCTCCCGCACCGCGCGCTCGACGCGCACGAGGCCCGAGCGGAACTGGTTCTCGGCCAGCTCGCCCACGGAGCGCACGCGGCGGTTGCCGAGGTGGTCGATGTCGTCGATCTCGCCGCGGCCGTTGCGCAGCTCGACGAGGATGCGGATCACGGCGACGATGTCCTCGGTCGACAGGGTCATCGTGCCGGTGAGCTCGTCGCGGCCGACGCGGCGGTTGAACTTCATGCGCCCCACGTCGGAGAGGTCGTATCGGTCCTCGCTGAAGAAGAGCCCGTTGAAGAGGGTCTTGACGGCCTCCTCGGTCGGCGGCTCGCCGGGGCGCATCATGCGGTAGATCGCGACCTGCGCGTTCATCTGGTCGACGGTCTCGTCGACGCGCAGGGTCTGCGAGATGTAGGGGCCCTGGTCGAGGTCGTTGGTGTAGATCGTCTGCACCTCCTCGACGCCCGCGTCGGCGATCTTCTTGAGGAGGGTCTCGGTGACCTCCTCGTTCGCGTTGGCGACGATCTCGCCGGTCTCCTTGTTGACCAGGTTCCTGGCGAGCGTGCGGCCGAGCAGGAAGTCGGGCTCCACGGCGAGCTTCTTCATGCCCGCGGCTTCCATCTCGCGA
>JAHCLE010000434.1 GCA_026125445.1 Burkholderiales bacterium | reverse complement strand
GGCGGCCAAGGACAAGCGACCGATCAAGACCTGGTCGCGGCGGTCCACCGTCCTGCCGGATTTCGTCGGCCTCACCATCGCGGTCCACAACGGCAAGCAGCACATCCCCGTGTACGTGACCGAGAACATGGTCGGCCACAAGCTGGGCGAGTTCGCGCTCACGCGCACCTTCAAGGGCCACTCGGCCGACAAGAAGGTCGCGGCGCCCGCGGCCCCGGCGAAGAAGTAAGGAGATCGCGATGCAAGTCAACGCAAAGCTCTACGGCGCGAAGCTCTCGGCCCAGAAGGGCCGGCTCGTGGCCGACATGGTGCGCGGCCAGAAGGTCGACCGCGCGCTCAACATCCTGGCGTTCACCCCCAAGAAGGGCGCGCAGATCATCAAGAAGGTCCTGGAGAGCGCGATCGCCAACGCCGAGCACAACAACGGCGCGGACATCGACGAGCTCAAGGTCACCCGCATCGTGGTCGAGAAGGGACCGGTGCTCAAGCGCTTCCACGCGCGCGCCAAGGGGCGCGGCAACCGCGTGCTGAAGCATACCTGCCACGTGTTCCTGACCGTCGGCGACGGCCGGGCCTAAGGGGGAGACGATGGGACAGAAGATCAATCCGACCGGTTTCCGCCTCTCGGTCAACCGCAACTGGACGTCGAAGTGGTACGCGAACTCCAAGAACTTCCCCGGCATGCTCGCCGAGGACATCCGGGTCCGCGAGTACCTCAAGAAGAAGCTCTCCCACGCCGCGGTCGGCCGCGTCGTGATCGAGCGTCCCGCCAAGAACGCCCGCATCACCATCTTCTCGGCGCGCCCGGGGGTGGTCATCGGAAAGAAGGGCGAGGACATCGAGGGCCTGCGCCACGTCCTGCAGAAGCTCATGGGCGTGCCGGTCCACGTGAACATCGAGGAGATCCGGAAGCCCGAGCTGGACGCCCAGCTCATCGCCGACTCGATCACCGGCCAGCTCGAGAAGCGGGTGATGTTCCGCCGCGCGATGAAGCGCGCCATGCAGAACGCCATGCGCCTCGGCGCGCAGGGCATCAAGATCACGAGCGCCGGGCGGCTGAACGGCGCGGAGATCGCGCGCACGGAGTGGTACCGCGAGGGGCGGGTGCCCCTGCACACCCTGCGCGCCGACATCGAGTACGGGTTCTCGGAAGCCCGCACCACCTACGGAACCATCGGCGTGCAGGTC
>JAHCLE010000433.1 GCA_026125445.1 Burkholderiales bacterium | reverse complement strand
GTGTAACCCCCTCGGAATTCTGGACCATTCTCAAGTAGAGTTTTCACGTTTCCAAGGAGACTCTAGTGAGAAAGTCGCGTTTTAACGAACAGCAGATCATCGCGATCCTCAAGGAAGTCGAGGCGGGCGGCGGGGTTCGGGAGACCTGCCGCAAGCACCAGATCGCCGAGAAGACCTACTACGCCTGGAAATCGGCCTACGGCGGCCTGGAGGTGAACCAGTTGCGCCGCCTCAAGGACCTCGAGGCGGAGAACGCGAGGCTCAAGAAGATGTATGCCGAGCTCTCGCTCGTTCACAGCGCGCTCCAGGACGTCGTCACCCGAAAGCTCTAGCCCCGAGTCGCCGGCGCGAGCTGGCCGAGGCGATCGTGGCCGAACACGGGATCTCGATTCGCAAGGCCTGCGCCGCCGTAAGGCTCCCCAAGGCGTCGTTCTACTACCGCGCCCGTCCGAAGGACGATGCGCCGGTGATCGAGGCGATTCGGGGCTACATCGACGTGAACCCGCGCCAGGGCTTCGACAAGCTCTATGGGTCGTTTCGCTCCCAGGGGCGGCCTTGGGGCAAGACTGTGCTCTGGCGCGTCTACAAGGAGCTGCGGCTCAACCTGCCGCGCCGAGGCAAGCGAAGGCTCCCCGAGCGGGTCCGCACGCCCTTGGTGATCCCCGTGCGGCCCAACGAGGTCTGGAGCGCCGACTTCATGGCCGACAGCCTCTGGTCGGGACGCTCGTTTCGGACGTTCAACGTGATCGACGACTTCAACCGCGAGGGGCTTCGAATCGAGATCGACACGAGCCTGCCCGGCGCGCGCGTGGTCCGGGCGCTGGACGAGCTGGCTGAAGTCCGGGGCCTGCCCAGGCGGCTGCGGCTCGACAACGGGCCGGAGTTCATCAGCCAAACCCTGGGCGACTGGGCCAGGCGCCGCGGTGTCGAGCTGCAGTTCATTCAACCCGGAAGACCCATGCAAAACGCCTACATCGAGCGATTCAACAGGACCTTCCGCACCGAGGTCCTGAGCTGCTACGTGTTCACGAGCCTTCATGAGGTGCGATCGATGAGCGAGGAATGGCTCCGGCGCTACAACGAGGAACGGCCACATGAGGCCCTGGGCAACCTCACGCCGCTGCAGTACCTGGTGCAAAATGCCCCGTCCGTCCTACTTTAGGGTGGTCTAGAAAAACGAGGGGGTTACA
>JAHCLE010000432.1 GCA_026125445.1 Burkholderiales bacterium | reverse complement strand
GGGCGACCAAGGCGCGGCTCGCGGACCTCGAGCATACGGCCGTCGAGAAGGCGAAGGCGACCGCGCAGGCCACGGACCACTATGTCCACGAGAAGCCCTGGCAGGCGATCGGCATCACCGCCGGCGTGGGCGTCCTCGTGGGCCTCGCCATCGGGATGATGCTCAACCGCCGCTAGGCGGCCGGGCCCCGTAGCCGATGACGGACACGCCCCCGCCGGGTGTGAAGGAAGCGCTGGGCGCGCTCGGCGCCGACCTGGCGGCGCTGGCGCGCGTGCGGCTGGAGCTCGTCGCGATCGAGCTCAAGGAGGCATCCCAGCGGCAGAAGCGGATGCTCCAGTTCGCGGTCGTGGCTGCACTCTTCCTGGCCGCGGGGCTGCTCGCACTGGGCGTGCTGGTCGTGGTCGTCTTCTGGGACACCTATCGCGTGGCGGCGATCGCCGCGGTCTGCGTCGCCTACCTCGGGATCGGCGCGTGGGCGTTCCTGCGCCTGCGTGACATCGCCGAGAACAGCCCGCCGCCGTTCGCCGCGACCATCGCCGAGCTCGAGCGCGACATCGAGATGATCCGGGGGCCCGAATGAGCGAATCGCAGGAATTGCTCGCGATCCGCAAGGACCTGCTGCTGGCGCAGTCCTCGCTCTACCGGCTGAAGGTGGCCCGCGACGCGGCGCGCGTGCGCGAGAGCCTCTCGCCCGGCAACGTGGGCGCGGCAATCGCCGGGTCCGGTTCCGCCCGCAATGTGGCGCTGGGCCTTCTCCTCGCCGGGCTGGGCAGCGGGCGCGTCTCGCGCCTCATCCGGCTGGCGAGCCGCGCGCTGGTCGTCGCGCGCCTGGCGCTCGCGGCCTTCGGGATGCTGCGCACGCAGCCGAAGGCGCCGCCGGAACCGCAGGCGCCGCCGCCCCCGGCCTAGGCGTCGGCCAGCACGTCCGGCGTGTCGTTGCGCGGATTGCCCACGAGCTTCGAGATGGCGCGGATGCGCGTTTCGCCCGCATAGGGAGCGAGCAGCTTTCCCGCCTCTGCCGGCGCGGCCGTGAGCCAGTCGTTCACGCGGCCGGCCGGCAGGATCACCGGCATGCGGTCGTGGATGGCCGTCACCGACTCGTTCGCGTCCGTGGTGATGATGGTGAAGGTCTCGATCGGGGGCGCGTCGGGCTGCGACTTGTCGTGCCAGCTCTCCCACAGGCCCGCGAAGGCGAAGAGG
>JAHCLE010000431.1 GCA_026125445.1 Burkholderiales bacterium | reverse complement strand
TGCTTTAGTCACGACCTAATCTGACAAAATACTTGCAAAAAGTAAGGTTACCCGTTTTGATAGTTATGTCGAGTAATTATCAAAAACCAAAGAGGTAACCTATGTTACAGTGTAACGAAAAAATCATTAAAAACAAAGTTGGTTTGTTAAATTTAGCGGAAGAATTAGGAAATGTTTCAAGAGCTTGTAAGGTCATGGGCTTTTCAAGAGATACATTTTATCGTTATAAATCAGCAGTTGAAGAAGGGGGTATTGAGTCTCTATTTGATAAAAGTCGCCGCCAACCCAATCTAAAAAATCGTATGGATGAAAGAACAGAAAATGCTGTGGTGGAATATGCTGTTGAATGCCCCGCTCATGGTCAAGTCAGAGTAAGTAACGAATTGAGAAAACGGGGAATTTTTATTTCACCAGGAGGAGTACGCTGCATTTGGCTACGTCACAATTTAGGCTCATTTAAACATCGACTTAATGCACTTGAAAAGAAATCGGCAGAGGAAAATTTCATTTTAACTGAAGCGCAAGTAGCCGCATTGGAAAGAAAAAAAGATGATGATCTTGCATGCGGTGAAATTGAAACGGCGCACCCTGGTTATCTTGGATCGCAAGATACCTTCTATGTTGGCACTTTAAAGGGAGTAGGACGAGTTTATCAGCAAACCTTTGTCGATACTTATTCTAAAGTTGCTCATTGCAAGCTCTACACAACAAAAACACCGATTACATCCGCTGATTTATTAAATGACCGTGTGCTACCATTTTTTGAGGAATATGAAATGAGTATTTTACGCATGCTAACGGATCGAGGTACTGAGTACTGCGGTAAGGTAGAACAACATGATTATGAGCTTTATTTAGCGTTAAATGCGATTGAGCATACTAAGACAAAGGCGCGTCACCCGCAGACGAATGGGATCTGTGAAAGGTTCCATAAGACAATTTTAAATGAGTTTTATCAAATTACGTTTCGCAAGAAAATTTACACAACACTTGACGAACTGCAAAAAGATCTGGATGATTGGCTGCATTATTATAATCATCAAAGAACGCATCAAGGTAAAATGTGCTGTGGGCGAACGCCGATAGAAACATTGATTGATGGAAAAAGAATCTGGAAGGAAAAAGTTGAAAATCTCAACTTAAACTGACAGTAAGGCCATAACTCCAAAATGGGTAACTGTCAGATCAAGTCATGACTTATACA
>JAHCLE010000430.1 GCA_026125445.1 Burkholderiales bacterium | reverse complement strand
ACTGCCGAACATCCGCCAGTTCGCGACCCTCTCGCCCATCCCCGGCTTCCGCGCCTGGCTGCGACGCCAGGACCCCGCGCACGGGCTGGCGGCCGCGGCGCCGATCCGCGCGCTGGCGCAGGCCGAGCCCGCGCGCGCACCGGTCGAAGAGCTGCGAGATCCCCTCGAGGCGCTCGCCGCGCGCTACCTCGCGCACCAGTGGGAGGAGGGGCACGTCCTCGACCCGGTGGCGCGATTCCACCTCGGCAACGGCGCCCGCCTGGAACGCATCAACTGGCTCGCGGACACCTCGCCCAAGGGGCTTCGCCAGTCGCTGGGCATGATGGTGAACTACGTCTACGACCTGCAGGACGTGGAACGCAACCACGAGAGCTACGTGAACCGCCATGTCGTCGTGTGCTCCACGGCCGTGGAGCGCCAGGTGCGCATGGCCGAAGGGGAGGACCAGGGGCTCGTCGGCACCTGAAGGTGCGGCGTTGAAGCGCGCGCCGGGCGACCCCATATGAAGCCCATGAAGGTATTCCGGCTAGCCTGCGCCCAGGGCCACGACTTCGAGGGTTGGTTCGCCTCCGTGGAGGCGTTCGACGGCCAGCACGCCGCGGGCCAGGTGCGCTGCCCCGTGTGCGGGGAAGGCGGGGTTTCGCGCCTGCCCTCCGCGCCCTACGTGAACACGGGCGCCCGCGGGACGCAGACCCTGCCCGTGGCCTCGCCCGCTCCCGCCGCCTCGCCCGAGCTTGCGACGGCGCTCGCCGCCTTGAAGAGCTTCGTCGAGGCGAACACCGAGAACGTCGGCCGCCGCTTCCCCGAGGTCGCGCGCCGCATCCACTACGGCGAGGAGGAAAAACGCGGAATCCGCGGCCGCGTGACGCCGGAGGAGGCGGCGGAACTCGCCGACGAGGGAGTCGACGCAGTGCCCCTGCCGCCGGGACTCGCGCTCGACGAGGGTGTCCACTAGGGGGCCGCGAAGGGCCCCGCTCAGAAGGCCGAGATGCCCGTCTGCGCGCGCCCGAGGATGAGCGCGTGCACGTCGTGCGTGCCCTCGTAGGTGTTGACGGCCTCTAGGTTGAGCACGTGGCGGATCACGTGGTACTCGTCCGCGATGCCGTTGCCGCCGTGCATGTCGCGCGCGGTTCGAGCGATCTCGAGCGCCTTGCCGCAGGAGTTGCGCTTCACGAGCGAGATCATCTCCGGCGTGGCGCGGTGCGCGTCGAGC
>JAHCLE010000043.1 GCA_026125445.1 Burkholderiales bacterium | reverse complement strand
CGCCGGGGATGAAGTACTCGCTCCAGGTGATGCGGTCGCCCGGCGCCAGCGGCGCCCCGCGCATGTCGTGGGTGATGCCGGCGCCCAGCTCCACGATGTCGCCGATGATCTCGTGGCCGAGGACGCCGGGGCACGGGTTGGGGCGGTGGCCGAGGTAGGAGTGGATGTCCGAACGGCAGATCGTCGACATGCGGATCTTCACCAGCACCTCGCCCGCGCGCGGCGCGCGCACCGGGAAGAGCCGGATCTCGAAGGGCCGGTTCGGCGCGTCGTAGACCGCGAGGCGGCCCATCAGGTCGGGCGGGAGCGCCATGGCCTCAGGCGACGCCGTTGAGCGCGAAGTCGAAAAGCTGCCAGCTCTTGAGCACGGCGGCCCCGCCCTTCAGCCGGTACTCGCCGTTCAGCGGCCGGTTGATGATGAATGGCACGCGCGCCTCCGACACGCCGCCGTGCGTGCGCAGGCGGTGCCCCTCCAGCCCGGAGAGGTCGTGGTCCTTCTCCGAGGCGCCCACGCAGACATCGGCGGCGGCGACCACCACCACGTCGCCCTCGCGGTCCGCCGGCAGGTCGAAGGCGCGGCAGGCGCTTTCCTTGTCGAGCACCTGCTCCAGCCCGGGGAGTCCGCGGATGGCCTCGATCACCTGCGGCGGCGTGGCCTTGCCGCGGCACCACACGCGCACGAACCCGCCCAGCGCGCCATGGTGCGCGACGAAGGCGTCCGTGATCGGGCAGATCACCTTCGTGTCGCCCTTGCCGAACCGCGCGTCGAGGAAGTCCTGCAGCCAGATCACGTTGGGCTTGCCCTCCGGCGTGGACTTGTCGTTCATGCCGTGGTCGGCGGTGAGGGCGACGGTGGCGCCCAGCTCCGCCAGCCGGCCGAAGCGGCGGTCCAGCTCCTGGTAGAAGCGGCGCGCCTCGGCCTCGTGGGGCGCGTACTTGTGCTGCACGTAGTCGGTGAGCGAAAGGAAGAGCAGGTCCCGATGCCCGGCTTCGAGCAGCTTGATCCCGGCGTCCAGCACGAAAAGCGAGAGCTCCATCGAGTACATGCCGGGCTGCGGCCGGCCCACGAAGGCGAGCGCGTTGTCGATGCCGTGCTCGGCGAGCGTGGTCTCGCCCGCCTTCTCCGAGGAGAAGCAGACGTTGCCCCTGGAGACGTCGAGGCCCTTGCCCAGCTGCTTCCTCAGCTTGTCCTTGGCGGTGATGGCCACCACCTTCGCGCCGGCGTCGGCGAAGCCCTTGAGGACCGTGTCGCCGCGCAGCAGTTCCGGGCCCGTCATGACGACGGCCTCGCCGGTAGCGGTGTCGAGGTAGAAGTTGCCCGAGATGCCGTGCCTCGAGGCCGGCGTCCCGGTGACGATCGACATGTTGTTGGGGCAGGTGAACGAGGGCACGGTGCCCTCGGCCACGACCGCGAAGCCCTCCTGGATGAAGCGCGCGATGTGGGGCACGGCCCCCTCGGCGAGGAACTGCCGCAGGTAGGCCGGGTCGCCGCCGTCGATGATCACGACCGCGACGGGGCGATCGGGCCAGCGGTACCGCGTTCCGTTCACGACGACGGGGGGTCTTTCCTGGGACATGCGTTGCCTTTCCTGTCCGCTCGGGGCGGCGCTAGATGAAGAGCTTGCGGAAGCGGGCCGAGACGAGGTCGATCGTGCTCACGAAGGTGATGATGATGAGCATGACCGCGCAGGTCTGCGCGTATTCGAAGCCGCGGATCACCTCGTAGAGGATCACGCCGATCCCGCCGGCGCCCACCATCCCGACCACCGAGGCCGAGCGCACGTTGGACTCGAAGCGATAGAGCGAATACGAGATCCACAGCGGCATGACCTGCGGGATCACGCCGTAGAAGATCTCCTCGAGCGCCGAGGCCCCCGTGGCGCGCACGCCCTCGACGGGGCGCGGGTCGATGGCCTCGACCGCCTCGGAGAAGAGCTTGGCCAGCGTCCCCGTGGTGTGGATCCACAGCGCCAGCACCCCCGCGAACGGGCCCAGCCCCACGGCCACGATGAAGAGCATCGCGAACACCATCTCGTTGATGGCGCGGCAGGCGTCCATGAGGCGACGCACCGGCTGGTACACCCAGATCGGGACGATGTTGGAGGACGACAGGAGCCCGAAGGGCACCGCGCAGACGATCGCGAGCACCGTCCCCCACACCGCGATGTGCAGCGTCACGACCATCTCGCGCAGGTACGAGCGCCACTCGCGGAAGTCGGGCGGGAAGAACTCCGCGAGGAAGGTCTTCATGTTCCCGCTGTCCTTCAACAGGTCCAGCGGGCGCATGTCCGCGCCGTTCCACGCCCACAGGAGGACGAGCGCGAACGCGGCCCAGCCGACGGCCTGGACCAGCGTCCGCTTGCCCTCGCCCGGGGGCGCGAGCGCCCCGTCCGGGATGGTGGTCGACGCCGTCACTTGGACTGCTTGGCCAGCTCGGCGAGCTTCGCGTCGATGTCCTTGAGCTTCGCGGCCCTGGCCTCGGCCGAGAGCGTCGTGTCACCCTGGGTCTTCGCGCGGTCCTTGGCGAGCTCCAGCTGGCGGATGGGGATGAGCTGCGCGTCGGTGGATGCGCGGAAGCCCGCGATCTGCTGCATGCCCTTCAGGATGTCCTTCTCGCGCTGGTCCTTGCCGTATCCGGTCACGAAGTCCTTGATCTTCTTCTTGGTCGCCTCCGGCAGGTCCTTGCGCCACACCAGCGGGTCGCGCGGGATGAGGGGCGAGGTCCACAGGATCTTCACCATCTCGCGCTTGGCCGGGTCCTTGAGCTTGAGCTTGTCCAGCTCCTCGCTGTTGTTGGTGGCCACGTCCACCTGCTTGTTGAGCACCGCGAGCAGGTTCACGCCGTGGGAGGCCGGGCGAACCACCTTGAAGACGTCCTTGGCCTCCTTGCCGCGCTGCGTGAACACGTAGTAGCCGGGAACCAGCGTGCCGGAGGTGGACTGCGGGTCGCCGGCGCCGAAGGTGAGGTCCTTGCCGCGCGCGAACATGTCGTCGAGCGAGTTCAGGGGGCTGTCCCTGTGCGTGATGATGTAGCTGTAGTAGCCGGGCGTGCCGTGCAGGTCGATGAACTGCGCGAACACCTCGCCGTTGGCGCGGTCGACCGCCTCGATGGCGCTCTTGTTGCCGTACCAGGCGACCTGCACCTTGTTGAAGCGCTGCGCCTCGATGATGCCGGTGTAGTCGGTCGAGAAGAACGCGTTCACCTTCAGGCCCGTCTGCTTCTGCATGTCGTCGATGAACGGGTCCCACAGCGACTTGATGGCCGCGCTCTTGTCCGTGGAGATGATGCCGAAGTTGATCTCCTGCGCGAGGGCCGTGCACGCGACGAGCGAGGCGGCGAGGCCGGCGAGCGCGCGTTTGAATGTCTTCTTCATTGGGGGTGTCTCCTTGGCGAAGGTGGTGCGCTCTGGGGAATGGAACTGGGGCTTTCGGGGCTTCAGGCCGATGCCGCCGCCGGGGCGAGCGCCGCGGCGACCACCGGGTCGTTCATGACTGCGTCGATCGTCTCCGTGCCATCGAGCATCTCCTCGACCGCGGCGCCGTAGAGCCGGCGCAGCATCCCGGCCTCGAGGTCGGCCGAGGGCCCGTCGTAGACCACCTCGCCGAGGCGAAGGGCCACGGTCCGCGTGCAGTAGCGGCGGGCGAACTGGACCTGGTGCAGCGACACGAGCACGGTGATGCCGTGCTCGCGGTTGATGCGTGCGAGGATTTCCATCACGTTCCTCGCGCTCTCCGGGTCGAGGGAGGCGATGGGCTCGTCGGCGAGGATGAGGCGGGCGCGCTGGACCAGCGCGCGCGCGATGGCCACGCGCTGCTGCTGGCCGCCGGAAAGCGTGCTCGCCCTTTGCCAGGCGATGCCCTCGATGCCCACGCTCCTCAGCGCGCGCCAGGCCTCAGCCTTCTCCTCCTGGGTGAAGCGGGCGACGAGGCTTCGCCAGCTGGGGATTCGCGGCAGCTGGCCCATGAGGACGTTGGTCATCACGGTCAGGCGCCCGACGAGGTTGAATTGCTGGAAGATGAATCCGACGTCGGCGCGCTGCTGGCGGACATTGCGGGCGATGCGGCCGCCGGCCTGGATCTCGTGGTCGCCCACTCGCACGGCGCCGGACCCGGGATCGGCCGCGACGAAGCCGGAAATGTGCCGCAACAGCGTGGACTTGCCGGATCCCGAGGCCCCGATGAGGGCGACCATCTCGCCGGGCCTCATCGCGAGGCGTACGCCCGAAAGGGCCTTCTGGGCACCTCCGAAGCTCTTGCTGAGTCCTTCCACGGACAGCGCCGCGCCGCTCGTCATCGGATCTGCACTCCCCCCGGTTCTTCTTCCGCCGCCTGACACACGCTTGTCACCGGCAGAGATTAGGCTTCATTTGTTGCAGATTGTTGACAATCTACAAACCGGGGCGTTCTAATTTCAAGCACGGCGCTCGAGATCCTGCCGCCACCCCATGACGCAATGACGACAGCCGCCGCCCGCAACGGCCCTTCATCCGCCATCGAGCTGCTCCGCAGCCAGTCCCTCACGTCGCTCGTGCAGCAGGAGCTCGAGCGCCGGATCCTCGCCGGGAACATCCTTCCCGGCGACAAGCTGAACGAGAACGAGGTGGCCACGGAGCTCAACGTCTCCCGCGGGCCGGTTCGCGAGGCCTTCCGCGCCCTGGAGCAGGCCGGGCTCGTGCGAACGGAGAAGAACCGCGGCGTGTTCGTGCGCCAGGTCTCCCTGGAGGAGGCCGACGAGATCTACGAAGTGCGCGCCGGCCTCGACGAGCTGATCGGGCGCCTGGCGGCCGAGCGCGCCACCGACGGACAGATCGACGAGCTGCGCGGCCTGGTCGAGCGGATGAAGGATGCCGCCCGGGCGAGGGACGTCGACGCCTATTACCCGCTCAACATCCAGTTCCACGACCGGCTGGCCCAGATCGCGGGCAACGGGACGCTCCTCGCGGCCTACCGCCGGCTGATCAACGAGCTGCACCTTTACCGCCGGCGCACTCTCGCGCTCGGCCACGATGCGTTCCCCAAGTCCACCAGCCAGCATGCGGAAATCGTGGAAGCCGTGGCCTCGCGCAATGGCACGCTCGCGGGCGAACTGCTGTACCAGCACGCCGTGAAGAGCCGCTCGCGCCTGCACGAAGCGCTGGAGCAGGTCGACATCCAGCCGCCGCCAGCCCTTGTCCGGGAGACCCCCACGCCATGAGCGCCGTTGCCAGAACCCCCCGCAGCCCCCGTTTCCGCGCCGAGGCCATGCGCATCGGGGGCGAGCGCGTCACCACGGGCCGCGAGATCGAGGTCCTCAATCCCTGGTCGGGCGAGGTGGTGGGCACCGTGCCCCGGGCGGGCGTCGAGGACGTGCGCCGGGCGTTCGCCATCGCCCGGCCCTACCGGCCGAAGCTCACGCGGCACGAGCGCTCCTCGCTCCTGCTGAAGGCGGCGGCCCTCCTGCGCGCGCGCGTGGACGAGGCCTCCGACCTCATCACGATGGAGTCGGGGCTGTGCAAGAAGGACACGGTCTACGAGGTGGGCCGGGTCTGCGACGTGCTCACCTTCTCGGCGATGGAGGCCCTCAAGGACGACGGGCAGTCGTTCTCCTGCGACCTCACGCCGCACGGCAAGAACCGGCGCGTCTTCACGCGCCGCGATCCGCTCCTGGGCGTGATCTCCGCCATCACGCCGTTCAACCACCCGATGAACCAGGTGGCGCACAAGGTGGCGTCGTCGGTGGCGACCAACAACCGCATGGTGCTCAAGCCCACGGAGAAGACGCCGCTCGCGGCGCTCTACCTTGCCGACCTGCTCTACGAGGCGGGCCTGCCGCCGGAGATGCTGCAGGTGGTGACGGGCGATCCGCGCGAGATCGCCGACGAGCTCATCACCAACGAGCACGTGGACCTCGTCACCTTCACCGGCGGCGTGGCCATCGGCAAGTACATCGCCGCGAAGGCGGGATATCGCCGCGTCGTCCTGGAGCTGGGCGGCAACGACCCGGTCATCGTGATGGAGGACGCCGACATCGAGGAGGCCGCCACGCTCGCCGCGCAGGGCTCGTACAAGAACAGCGGCCAGCGCTGCACGGCGGTCAAGCGCATGCTGGTCCACGAGAAGGTGGCCGACCGCTTCGTCGAGCTGCTCGTCGAAAAGACGCGCGCCTGGACCCACGGCGATCCCGCGGACCCGAAGATGGACATGGGCACCGTGATCGACGAGGCGGCCGCGAAGCTCTTCGAGTCGCGGGTAAACGAGGCCGTCTCCCAGGGGGCGCGGCTGCTGCACGGCAACGAGCGCCGGGGCGCGCTCTACTCGCCCACCGTGCTCGACCGCGTGAGCCCGGGAATGACGGTCGTGAAGCAGGAGACGTTCGGGCCCGTCTCACCCGTGATCCGGTTCCGCGACATCGACGAGGCGATCGCCCTCTCCAACGGCACCGCCTACGGCCTTTCCTCGGGCGTCTTCACCAACCGGCTCGACTACATCGCGCGCTTCGTCGCCGAGCTGCACGTCGGCTCGGTCAACGTGCGGGAGGTGCCGGGCTATCGCATCGAGCTCACGCCCTTCGGCGGCATCAAGGACTCCGGCCAAGGATACAAGGAGGGCGTGCAGGAGACGATGAAGGGCTACACCAACCTGAAGACCTTCAGCCTGCCGTCGTTCTGAGCCGTCCTGCGGCTGTCACGAAACTGTCATAATCACGGCACGCGGGCCCTGGTCGGCCCGCCAAAGTGAGGTGACCGTTCCCGCCGGGCAGGCCCCCGCGGGAGTCGCAAGCGACCGAAATGCAGACGCTCCTGAACCTATTCGCCAGCGTGGCGCTCCTCGTCTGGGGCACCCACATCGTCCGCACGGGCATCCTGCGGGTCTACGGCGCGAACCTGCGCCGCGTGCTTTCGAAGAGCGTCTCGCACCGGGGCACGGCCTTCCTCGCCGGCCTGGGCGTCACGAGCCTCGTGCAGTCCTCGAGCGCCACCGCCCTCATCGCGAGCTCCTTCGTCTCCCAGAACCTGATCGCGCTCGCCCCGGCGCTCGCCATCATGCTCGGCGCCGACGTGGGCACCGCGCTCATGGCGCAGGTCTTCTCGCTGGACCTGTCCTGGCTCTCGCCGCTGGCGATCTTCTTCGGCGTGGTCTTCTTCCTTTCGCGCAAGAACACCAAGGCCGGGCAGCTCGGGCGCGTCTCGATCGGCCTGGGCCTCATCATCCTGGCGCTGCAGCTCATCCAGGAGGCCACCCAGCCCATCGTGACCGCCACGGGCACCAAGGTGCTCTTCGGCTCGCTCTCGGGCGACCCCATGCTCGACATGCTGATCGGGGCGCTCTTCACCCTGTTCTCGTGGTCCAGCCTCGCGGTGGTGCTCCTCACCGCCACGCTCGCCGCCTCGCACGTCATCACGGTGCCGGTGGCGGTATGCCTGGTGCTGGGCGCCAACCTCGGCAGCGGCCTGATCGGCCTGATCGCCACCCTGGGAACGCCGGGCTCCGGCCGGCGCGTGGCCGTAGGCAACCTCGCCTTCAAGCTCACCGGCTGCGTGGCCTTCTCGCTCGCGCTGCCGCTCGTCCTGCACGGCATCGCCCAGCTCGACCCCGACCCCCGCCGCCAGGTGCTGCACTTCCACGTGGCCTTCAACGTCGTGCTCGCCCTCGGCTTCATCTTCTTCACCGACGCGATCGCGCGCCTCGTGGAGAAGTGGCTTCCGGAGGCCGCGGCCACCGGCGCCCAGGCCGCGGAGCCGCGCCACCTCGACGCCGGCGCCCTCGAGACGCCGGCCCTCGCGCTCGCCAACGCCGCCCGCGAGACGCTTCGCATCGGCGACACCATCGAGCAGATGCTGAACGGCATGATCGAGGTGATCCGCACCAACGACGAGAAGCGCGTCGAGGAGCTCATCCGCCTCGACGACGACGTCGACCGGCTCTACACCGCCATCAAGCTCTACCTCACCCAGATCAGCCGCGAGGCCCTCGACGAGAAGGACGGCCGGCGCTGGGCCGAGATCATCTCGCTCACCATCAACCTCGAGCACGTGGGCGACGTGATCGAGCGCATCCTCACCGACCTCAAGGACAAGAAGATCGCGCACCGGCTGTCGTTCTCGGAGGCCGGCATGCAGGAGCTCTGCGACCTGCACGCCAAGCTCGTGGCGAACCTGCGCCTGGGGCTCTCCGTCTTCCTCACGGGCGACGTGAAGACCGCCCAGATGCTGCTCGCGGAGAAGGAGAAGTTCCGCGACCTCGAGCGCTCCTACGCCGCGCAGCACCTCGACCGGCTCGCCGACCAGTCGGTGCAATCCATCGAGACGAGCTCGCTGCACCTGGACATCATCAGCGACATGCGCCGCATCAACTCCTTCTTCTGCTCGACGGCCTACCCCATCCTCGAGCAGGCCGGGCAGCTCCGGAAGAGCCGCCTGCGCTCCGGCACGGCGGGCGAGGCCACGGGCGCCTTCACGAAGGGCGACCTCGCCGCCCGGTCCAAGTAGGCGGCCCGGCGCAGGGACCTCAGACGCGGCTCGCGGCCGCGCGCCGCGACACCGTCCACTGCAGCGCCGCCACCGCGCCCAGCAGGCCCAGCCCCATCGCGTCGGTGACGATGCCCGGCTTGATGAGCAGGAACGCCGCCGCCGCGAGCGCCACGCGTTGCCAGGCCGCCAGCGGCGCGAGGAGGTAGCCGTAGAGCGAGGAGGCGAGGCACATGACGCCGATCGTCGCCGTGGCCGTCGCGAGCGCGATCGTGCCCCAGTCGCCGATGGCGAGCAGTGCCGGCTCGTAGGCGAACATGAAGGGCACGATGAAGCCCGCCGCGGCGATGCGCACCGCCTCGAAGCCCGCGCGCCACATGTTGGCCTTGGCGAGCGCGGCGGCCGCGAAGACCGCGAGCGCCACCGGCGGCGTGATGGCCGAGAGCACGGCGAAGTAGAACGCGAACATGTGCGCCGCCGGCGTCACCACGCCCAGCTTGATGAGCGCCGGCACCAGGAGCGAGACCATGACGATGTAGGCCGGCGTCGTGGGCATCCCCATGCCCAGGACGATCCCCGCGACGGCCGTGAGGACGAGCGCGAGGAAGAGGCTGTTCTGGGCCAGCGCGATCACGATCTGCGTGAAGGTGATGCCCAGGCCCGTGAGCGAGATCACGCCGATCACGATGCCGGCGCAGGCGCAGGCCATGGCCACCGCGAGCGCGTCGCGCGCCCCGCCGACGAGGGCTTCGACGACCGTCCGCCAGCCGATCCCCTCGCGCGTGCTCCTGCGCATGAGCGCGACGGGCAGCGTCGCCAGGGTGCCCGCCAGGGCGCACAGCGGCGCGCTGTAGCTCATCGCCATGCCGCCCAGCACGATCAGGATCGGGATGAAGAGGTGGCCGCGTTCGCGCATCACCTGTCCCAGCCGCGGCAGCTCGGCGCGCGGCACGCCCTCCAGGCCCACGCGCTTGGCCTCGAAGTGCACGGCGAAGAAGAGCGCCAAGTAGAAGAGCAGCGCCGGGATCCACGCCCAGACCGTGACCTGGAAGTAGCTCACCGCGAGGTACTCGGCCATCACGAAGGCCGCCGCCCCCATGATGGGCGGCATGATCTGCCCGCCGGTCGAGGCGCTCGCCTCCACCGCCGCGGCGAAGGGCGGGCGGAAGCCCGTCTTCTTCATGAGCGGGATGGTGATGGGCCCGTCGACCATCACGTTGGCCACCGCGCTGCCGGAGATCGTGCCGAAGAGGCTCGAGCTCACGATCGACACCTTGCCGGGGCCGCCGGCGGTGTGCCCGGTGAGCGACAGGGCGAAGTCCATGAAGAGCCGCCCCGTGCCGCTCTTCTCCATGAAGGCGCCGAAGAGCACGAACACGATCACGTAGGAGGCCGACACCCCCAGCGTCGAGCCGAAGATGCCGTCCGTGGAGAGGTACATCTGCTCGAGCAGCACCGGCATCTTCACCCCGGACCAGAAGACGGCGTAGGCGAGGAAGACGAGCGCGGTCACCGGCAGAGCCCACCCGATCATGCGCCGCGAGGCGTCGAGGACCACCGCCACCAGCACGACCGCCATCGCCTGGTCCCAGGCGGTGAGCTCGTCGATGTAGATGATGCGATTGACGATGTACTGGTAGTTGACGAAGACGTAGCCGATCGCGGCCGCGGAAGCCGCGATCAGCGCCAGGTCCAGCCAGAGGAGCCGCCGCCCGCCGTCGCGTCCCGCCGCCGGCGCGAACAGGTAGACGAGGACGAGCGCGAACAGCAGGTGCGTGCCGCGGAAGATCATCGCCTCGGGCGGCGCCGAGGCGGCGAACCACATGTGGTAGAGCGACATCGCCATCGCGATGCCGCCGGCGGCCAGGCCGATGACCCTTTCCACGCGAGCGCCCGGGCTTCGCGGGCGCCGCTACATCGCCCCCGCTTCCTTGTAGAACTTCACCGCGCCCGGGTGGAACGGCACGCCGATGTCCTCGGCCATCATCTTCGGCGTGAGGCTCGCCATGGCCTTGTTGATCGCGGCCATGTCGGGCACGTGCGCCGCCATGGTCTTCGCCATCTGGTAGACCATCTGCTCCGGCAGGCTGCAGGAGACGACCAGGTGCGCCGAGTAGACGATCGCGGGCACGTCCTGGTCCTGCTTCGGGTAGGTGCCGGCCTTGATGGAGCCCTTGGTGTAGCCGGGGTTCATCTTGCGCATCGCGGCGACGATGTCGTCGGTCACCGGCACCATCTTGATGTCGCGCCCCGCGGCCACGTCCATGATCGAGGAGGCGGGGATGGTCGTGCCCAGCGTGAACACCTGCGCGTGGCCGTCCTTGAGGAGGGCCGCCGCGTCGGTGTAGGAGTTCACGAAGCTCACCTTGGCGCTCTGGTATGAAAGGCCCACGGCCTGCAGGATCTGCTGCGAGATGAGCTCGGCGGTGTTGCCCTTGGGCTGCACGGCGATCGACTTGCCCTTGAGGTCGGCGATGCCGTTGATGCCGCTGCCGGCGAGCGCCACGACCTGGAAGTACTGCGGGTAGAGGTTGGCGAGCTGGCAGGCCTTGTCCACCTTCTTCGGGAAGGGCGCCCGCCCGGCCACGCCGTCCACGGAGGTGATGCTGTTGCCGAAGCCCACCTCGGCCTTGCCCTCGTCGACGCCGCGGACGTTGGCGATGCCGGCGCCCGGGAGCGTCTGCACCTGCAGGCCCGGGATCGCCTTCTCCCACATGTTCTTGAGCGCGCCGCCCAGCGGCACCCACACGCCGCCCTGCGGGCCGGTCATCAGTCGGATGGTCTGCGCCTGCGCGGCGCCGGCGGCGAGGGCGGCGGCCACCGCCACCGCGATCGAAAGATTGCGAGTCATGTTTCTTCTCCTCCGGTTGTCGGCTCGTGGCCCCGTGTTGTCCCGGAGCTTCGTGCGCCGGAGTATCTCACAGGGTCCGCGCCGCGCACATTGAGCCGCGGCGGGTCCGTCAGGCGGGCGCCGCCTCCGACTCGGCGCGCCAGCGCGCCACCTCCGAGAGCAGCCCCTCGGGACGCTCCACCACCACCTCCGGCTCCTTCCCGAGCACGAGGCCGCGCTCCGCGTCGAGGCAGAGGGTCTCGCCCTCGCGAAGCGTCCCCTGGCCGAAGCTGATGGTGCGGCCCCTCTCGTCGATGCGCAGCGCCTCGCAGCCCACCAGGCAGACCTTGCCCATGTGGCGGGCGACCACCGCGGCGTGCGAGGTGCGCCCGCCGCGCGCGGTGAGGACGCCCACGGCGGCCGCGATGCCCGCGATGTCCTCGGTGCTCGTGTCGTTGCGCACGAGGATGGCCGCCTGCCCGCGGGCGCCCAGGCGCTCGCAGGCGCGCGTGTCGAGCGCGATCGCGCCCACCGCCAGGCCGATGCTCGCGGGCACGGCCGTGGCGAGCGCCGATTCCGACTCGTCGGCGACCCTCCGGCGCACGATGGCGGAGAGGTCGATGCCCTCCAGGCGCGCGAGCGCCTGCGCCGGCGAGGCGATGCCCTCGCGGACCTGCTCGACCGCGGTGCGAAGCGCCGCCCAGGGCGTGCGCTTGGCGGTGCGCGTCTGCAGCAGGTAGAGGCGCCCGTCCTGGACGGTGAACTCGAACTCCTGCGCGTCGCCGAAGGTGGACTCGAGCGCGTGGCGCAGCTCCTCGAGGCGCTGCGCGACCTCCGGAAGGGCCACCGGGAGCCGGCCCGTGTCGGTGACCGCGTGGCGGCCCGAGACCACGTCCTCGCCCTGCGCGTTGAAGAGGAAGTCCAGGTAGAGGCGGTTCTCGCCCGTGGCCGGGTCGCGGGTGAAGCCCACGCCCGCCCCGGAGGTGCCCCCGGCGTTGCCGAAGACCATGCGCTGCACCGTGACGGCGGTGCCCATGTCGTCGGCGATCCCGTGCAGCCGCCGGTACTCGGCGGCGCGTGCCGAGCGCCACGACTCGAGCACGGCCACCGAGGCCGCCTCGAGCTGCTCGCGCGGGTCCTGCGGGAAAGGCGCGCCCACCGCGTCGGCGAAGACCTCGAGGCTGTCGGCGGCGAGCCTGGCGAGGCTCTCGAAGTCGAGCTCGCGCGCGCCGGGCACCCCTGCCTGCGCGACCGCGGCCGCCACGAGCTGGTCGAACGGGGCCGCCGGCGCGCCGTGCACGACGCGGGCGTACTGCTCCACCAGTCGCCGGTAGGAATCCCAGGCCAGGCGCGGGTTGCCGGTGAGCCGCACCAGCCCGCGCACCGCCCGGTCGCACAGGCCGATGTTGAGCACCGTGTCCATCATCCCGGGCATCGACACCGGCGCCCCGGAGCGAACCGACAGGAGGAGCGGCTTCCGCTCCCCGCCGAAGGCGAGCCCGCAGGCCTGCTCCAGGCGCCGCGTCCATTCCGCCAGCGTCTCGTGAAGCGCCGCGCGCGCGGCAGCCGCGTCGGACTGGTGCCGCCGGCACCAGCCGGTGCCCAGCACGAAGGCCTGCGGCACCGGAAGCCCCGCCGCCGCCATG
Source organism: Burkholderiales bacterium (assembly GCA_026125445.1). Classification (GTDB taxonomy): domain Bacteria; phylum Pseudomonadota; class Gammaproteobacteria; order Burkholderiales; family Usitatibacteraceae; genus FEB-7. Next base: position 9,099 of record JAHCLE010000043.1, on the reverse strand, counting down.
CGCTGCAGGTTGAAGGCCTTCGAGCCCATCTGCTCGAGGGCGCCGGCGAGCGCGCCCGCCTTGGCGATCCCGATGCCGAAGACCGGGCAGCCGTCGTCGGCCGCGCTCATTGCACCACCAGCTCGCCCAGCACGGCGTCGCGCAGGTGCAGCGCCGTGTGCATCAGGGCGTCGGTCGCCGACTCCAGGTTGCGCGCGCACTCGATGAAGCCGAAGAGGCTGCCGTAGGCTCCGGCCTGCAGCGGCACGAGGCCCTTGGCCGCGCGGTGGATCTCGTCGCTGCGCCGCTCCAGGGTCATGATGCGGTGGATGGCCTCGAGGAAGTCCTGGGTGTCCTCGCGCGGGCTGCCGCGGTGCAGGGTGCGCGCGGTCTCCACGGCCTTGAGGTACTCCTGCACGCTCTCCACCGCCAGCGCCGCGAGCGGGCGCAGCGCCGCGAACAGCGCCTCGCCCTTGCCGTCGGAAGGCACCAGCGCCAGGTGGAAGGCGGCCTCCTCCAGCTCGTCGACGACGTCGTCGGCCACCTCGATCAGGTCGCGGTAGGACTGGGCGCGCTCGGAGTGCCGGGCCTGGGCCCGCGCCTCGTTCACCAGCTCGTCGGCGCGGTGCTCCCATGCCTTGGCGCGGCGGGCGTTGCGGGCGATCTCCTCGCCCGCGGCGGGGCCGCCGGCGTTCACCAGGGCGTCGCGGATGCCCGAAGCGATCTCGAGCGCGAAGGCGGCGTGCTCGGCCGCCACGTCGAGGACGCTTTCCTGGGCGGTGCGGAAGTAGTTCACCAGCTCGGCGCGCACCTCGTCGCGGATGAGGCCCTCGGGCCGGCCCCCGGCGAGCCCCTGGGCGCAGGTCCGGACCACGTAGCGCATGAAGCTCACCGCGGCCGCGCGCCCGAGCACGTCGTCCAGGCGGGCGCCGAAGGAGGCCGGGGCGCGCGAGACGAACTGCAGCGAGTCGAAGATCATCTGCTCGCCGCCGGCGCGCAGGAACGCCATGTGGCCGAAGTCGTTGTCGGCCGCCCACTTGAGCAGCTCCATCGCGTCCTTGCGCGGCAGCAGCAGGCGCAGGCGCTTCCTCGCGCGGTTCCAGTCGATGAGGAAGACGAGCCGCGAGCCGAGGAAGGCGAGGTACTCCTCGAGCTCCGCCGCGCCGGCCGCCGCGTAGGTGCCGATGCACAGGTGGTACACGCCCTCCTCCATCGAGCGGTCGGTGCGCGAGAGCGTGTCCTCCCACTCGACGTGCCACCGGTCGAAGAGACCCTGGAAGAACATGAGCCGCTGCATGTGGACGTCGGTGTAGGTGAGCGTCACCCGCGCGTCCTCGACGTGGACCACGAGGACGTGCGCCTCCGTCGTGCCGATGTCGTTCTGGACGACCAGCTTCGCGCCCGAGCGCGTGGCCGTCGTGCCCAGGCCCGGATGGTCGAACTTCAGGCCGGCCGTGCGGTTGACCCCGCGCATGAAGGCCGCCACCAGCGCCCGGTCGCCGCCCGTGAGCCCGTAGGCGTGCGCCCCGTCGATGATCTCGGAGGCGATGCGCGCCTGCAGCGCGTTGAGGGCCTTGTGCACGTCCATGACCAGGCGGTGCACGGTGTCGCCGCTCCCCGCGCCCCCGGAGGTGAGGGCCGCGATCTGGGCCGCGGTGATGCAGTCGTCCGCGTCGCACCACGGCTGCGCCGCGAGGCGCTCACGGCGGCTCTCGAAATCGGCGGCGTCCTCGCCGCTGGCCTGCAGGGGCGCCAGCATCGCGTCCACCTCGGCGCGCAGGCGCGCGCACAGGCGCTCGACGCCGGGCATGAAGTAGCGCTCCTCGCCCACCTTCATCGCGGCCGCGGCGGCCTCGTCGAACCCGGCTGCCGCGAGTCCCGCGGCGTCGCGCTCGGCGCGCAGCTCGGGCGGCGGGCCGCCCGGATGCTCCGCGTGCCCCTGCGCGACCTGCAGCACGGTGAAGAGGTACTTGGCGCGATCGTTGGCCGCCAGCGCCTCGTTCAGCAGGGCCGGGAGCCGCAGCCCCTCTTCCCCCAGCGCCTCGACGATGTGGGACTTTTCCATGGCGGAATCAAAGGTTTACGCCATCAATCTAGTCCCGCCCCGTGACGGCTTCATGTCATAGGTCAACAGGTGCACGCGCCGGCGGCCTTTCGTCCGACGCGATATAGTTTCCGCATGGAACCCCTCCGGATCGGCCTGTCCGCCCGCCTGCTCTACCCCGACCCGCGGCGCAGTTTCCTGCCCACGAAGTCGGTCCAGTACCTCGAGCAGTCGGTGGCGAGCTGGGTCATGTCCGGCGAGGTGCTCGCCTTCATGGTCCCGGCGCTGAGCCTCGCGGCCCCCCACGGCCCTTCCCGCATCGCCAAGAAGGACTACGTCGACGCGCTCGACGGCCTGGTGCTGCAGGGCGGCGCGGACATCGCGCCGGAAACCTACGGCGAGTCGCCGCTCAATCCGGAATGGTCGGGCGACCGCGTGCGCGACGGCTACGAGATCCGCCTCTTCGAGGAGTTCGTGCGCCAGGGCAAGCCCGTCCTGGGCATCTGCCGGGGTTGCCAGCTCATCAACGTCGCCTTCGGCGGCACGCTCTACCAGGACATCGGCACGCAGGTGGGCGGGGCGCTCCTGCACCGCTGCGACCGCCGCTACGAGGACAACTTCCACGCCGTGCGCGTGCTGGCCGGCGGCTGGCTCTCGCGGCTCTACCCGGGCGTGTCCGTCTCGCGCATCAACACGATCCACCACCAGGCCGTGAAGTCGCTGGGCCGCGGGCTCTCGATCGAGGCGGTGAGCGACCCCGACGGCGTCGTCGAGGCCATCCGCTGGGACGGCCCCAGCTACGTGGCCGGCGTGCAGTGGCACCCCGAGTTCATGAATCCCGCCGACGCGGAGCTGCTCGGCGGCCGCCCCCTGCTCGAATCCTTCCTCTCCGCCTGCCGCAGCCGCAAGGCGACCGGCAAGCCCTCGCCCGTCCTGGAGAAATCGCCATGCGCCACGTCCCCTTCCTGACCCTCGCCCTCGCCCTGGGCTTCGCCGCCGCCCCGGCCGCGGCCGCCAACGGCGACGAACCGAAGGAGGAGCGCGCCGACTACCGCGAGGGCTACCGCCGGGGCTACGACGACGGCTTCGCGAGCGGCTACCGCAAGGGGATCGAGGAGGCGCGCCGGGCGGCCCCTCCCGCCGCCGCGCCCGCGCCGCCTCCGCCGCCGCGGCCCAGCGGCCCCATCACCGTCTCCACGGCGTACTACGGCACCTCCTCGAAGAGCTGCGACGCGACGCACTGGCTGGCCAGGCGCGTGAACGGCCGGCGTTCGGCCTCGGTGAAGGTGACCAACGAGATGTGCGGCGACCCCGCGCGCGGCGACCGCAAGCAGCTCGAGGTGACCTTCGTCTGCGGCACGATCGCAAAGACCGCGTCGGCCTACGAGCACCGCGACCTCTACCTCGACTGCACGAACTGAGGCACGGGCATGGAAGCGGAGATCACGGCGTTCGTGCGCAGCGCGCTGGTCGCGCTGGCGGCGCTGCTGCCGATCACCAACCCGCCGGGCAACGCGCCCATCTTCCTCACCCTCACGCGCGCCATGGACGAGCCCGCGCGGCGCGCCATGGCGAGGCGCGTCGGGCTCAACTGCCTCGTGCTGCTGGTGGCGGCCGCCTACGTGGGCACCTACGTGCTCGCCTTCTTCGACATCTCGCTCGCCGTCGTGCGCGTGGGCGGCGGGCTGCTGGTCGCGGCCACCGCCTGGCGCCTGCTCGCGGCCGAGGGCGAAGCCGGCGGCGACTCCCCGGGCGCCACGCGCCAGTCCACGCCGGAGGAAGTGGCCGGGCGCGCCTTCTATCCCCTCTCCTTCCCCATCACGGTGGGGCCGGGGTCGATCTCGATCGCCATCACGCTGGGCGCGAGCCTGCCGTCCCCCGGCGCCGGGCGCCTGTGGTCCTCGCTGGGGCTCGCGGCGGGGATGTGGCTCGCGGCCATGGCCATCTGGCTCTCCTACCGCTACGCTTCGCGCATGGTGAGGGGGCTCGGCCCCGGCGGCACGGCCGTCTTCCTGCGGCTGTCGGCGTTCATCCTGCTGTGCATCGGCGTGCAGATCTGCTGGGACGGCCTGGCGGAGCTGCTCGCCCCCTGGCGGCCCGTGCCGCGCTGAAGACCGGAGGAAGGCGATGGGCCCGCAGGGCAAGGTGGCGGTGGTGACGGGCGGCGCGGGGACGCTGGGACTGGCCGCGGTGCGGGTCCTGCTCGAGGACGGCGCCCGCGTGGCGCTCGTGGACCTCGACGCGCTGCGCCTCGACACCCTGTCCCGTTTTCTTCGCGGAAGCCGCATCGTGGTCGCCGCCGACGTCACCGACGCCGCCGCCGTGCGCGCCGCCCACGAGCGCATCGTCTCCGAGCTGGGCCCGGTGGACATCCTCGTGAACGCGGCCGGCGCCTCCTCGGAGGCGGCCCTCGCCGCCACCGACGAGTCGACCTGGCGGCGGATCCTGGCGGCCCGCGTCTCGGGCACCTACCTGTGGTCCCGGGAGGTGCTCCCCGCGATGCTCTCCCGCGGCTGGGGCCGGATCGTGAACGTGGCGGGCCGGGCCTCGGCCACCTCGGCGGGCGGCCCCGCCGACGCCGCCGCCGACGGCGCCATCGCCTCCTTCACCGCCGAGCTCGCCCGGGAGGGCGCCGCACGCGGGGTCACCGTGAACGCCGTCTCGCCGGCCTTCGTGCGCTCGTCCTCGTCCACGGGATACCTCACGGACGCCCAGGAACGCCAGATCCTCGCCTCGATCCCGGCCGGCCGGTTCGGCGAGCCCGAGGAGTTCGCCCACGCCGTGCGCTTCTTCGCCTCGCCGCTGTCCGCCTTCGTGACCGGGCAGACCCTGCGCCTGGACGGCGGCTACCACCTCTCCTGAGGCGGCGTGGCCGCGCGCGGCGCGGTCGCGATTTCTTGATCTTCTTTAAGCCGGGCAGGCGGCGCCGCGGGTAGTCTCGGTTCCTCGCATCCGGAGGGCCGATGGCCGAATCCAGTCCCGAATCGCCCGGCGCGGAAACCCCGCGCGCAGCGATGCGCCTGTGCCACCGCTGCATCGCAGGCATGTTCGACCGCCTCGACGCGCTGGTGGCGGAGGTCGCCGCAGCGGTGCCCGACGCGCCGGCGGGGAGCCTCGCCGACCGCGCGCGCACCCTCGTGGCCGAAATCGACGAGGCGATGGCGGTCCACATCGCCGACGAGGAGACCGACATCTTCCCGGCCCTGCTCGCGGTCTGCGAGACGCCCGCCCGCCGCGCCCAGGCCTTCGAGCTGGTCTCCTCCCTCCTCGTCGAGCACCGCGAGATGGCCGAGCTCTGGCACGCCCTTCGCATCGCCCTCCTCGCCATCGGCAGCGGCGTGGCCGTCACCTTCCCCGGCGGCACGGCGGCGGACTACCTCACGCTGGGCCGCGCCCACCTCTCCCGCGAGGAAGGCGAGCTCGCCGAGCTGATGTCGGTCATCGACGCCCCGCGCGCGCAGAACATCGCCGTCTCCATCGCCCACCGCCACGAGGACGCCTGCGTCCGCGTCCGCAACTGCCCCCTCCAGAAGAGCTGAACACCCCGCCAGGGGCCGATGCCCGCAGCAGGGGAGATCGCCTGGCATCGGCAATGCGTCCGTTCTCCCGATGGTGACCGGAGAGGAGTCCTACGCAAGAGGACGCGGTTGATTTGAACCGGCACGGCGGTGAGCGGAGAAGTGGTGGGTGGGGTGTGGGATATGTCGATTCGTCTTTTCGGCCAGGTCAAATTGCGTCGGGCGTCACGGAACGAACCTATGTCGAGGTTTCCCCGGAGTCGCGACTAGGGGCAATTTAATCTGGCCGAAAAGACGAATCGACATATCCCACACCCCACCCTGCCCTTTCCTCGCGACGGGGATCGAAATCAGTCGTTCTGCTGCCGAGGACTCTTCTCCGCTACGCAACACGCGAACAGTCGGCGACCGTCGCGATCAGGCGGCCTGACGTTCTGCGGGCGTTGGGGCCCTGGCGGGGTGTTTCAGCGCAGGGCGCGGGCGAGCCAGAGGGCGCAGGCGAGGACGACGACGGCGCCGCCCTGGTGCGCGGTGCCCAGGCCGACGGGGACGACCGCGAGCAGGGTCGCGATGCCGAGGGTGACCTGGGCGAGCACGGCCGCGGCGAGGGTGCCGGCGGCCAGCCGCGCCTCGCGGCCGCTGGCGGGCGTGGCGAGGACGCGCCAGGCCAGCAGCCAGGCGCTCGCCAGCACCACCAGGGCGAGGGTGCGGTGCACGAACTGCACCGTGGCCATGTTGTAGCCGAAGTTCCGCCACCACGGCTCGATCAGGAGGATCTCGGGCGGCACCCAGTGGCCGTTCATGAGCGGCCAGGTGTTGTAGGCGAAGCCCGCGCGGATGCCGGCCACGAGCCCCCCGGTGAGGGCCATGGCGAAGACGAGGACGGCGAAGGCGAGCCCGGCGCGGCGCAGGGCGCGCGGGGCCCCCGAGGCGGCCGGCCGAAGCAGCCCGTGCGCCACCCAGAACATGGCGGCGAAGATGAGGAGCGCGAGCCCCAGGTGCGCCGTCAGCCGGAACTGGCTCACGCGCGGGTCGTCCACCAGCCCGCTCTTCACCATGTACCAGCCCATCGCGCCCTGCAGCCCCCCGAGGACGAATATCCCGGCGAGCCGCCACTTGAGCGGCCGGTCGAGCTGGCCGCGGACCCAGAACCAGGCCAGCGGCAGGAAGAAGGCCACGCCGATGAGGCGGCCAAGGAGGCGGTGGAAGTACTCCCACCAGAAGATGGACTTGAAGCCCTCCACGTCCATGTCGTGGTTGCGCAGCTTGAACTCGGGCGTGAGCTTGTACTTCTCGAACTGGGCGGCCCAGTCGGCGTCGCTGAGGGGCGGGAGGGTGCCGATGAAGGGCTGCCACTCGACGATGGACAGGCCCGAGTGGGTGAGCCGGGTGGCGCCGCCGACCACGACCATGGCGAAGACGAGGGCGCAGCAGGCCAGCAGCCACGCCGCCACGGACCGGCGGGCGGCGACGGGGTCCGCGGCCGCGGCGAGGCCGGGGGCGGGGAGCGTCGTGGCGTTCACGGGTTCCATGAGATCACAGGGCAAAACGGGATTTCTTGAACCCGTTCAAGTTTTTCATTGTACCGGCTGCCTAGCATACCCCCGAGGAGAGCCGACCCACGGCCCGCCCCCCATTCCCAGGAGGAGAAACCATGAGCCAGGTACCCGCCTCGCCCGGCCCGGACGACGACGTGAGCGACGAGCCCATCCCGATGATGCAGCAGCTCATCGACAACCCGTTCCTGCTGCTCTTCCTCGGCGTCGCGATGCCCACCGTCCTCTACATCGTCTGGGGCGTGATGGAAATCGTCGGCATCCCGATCGCCAAGTAGCGCCCCCGGAAAGAGAGAGAAAAAATGACCGCCATCCACTCCCCCGCCCAACGCGTCTGGTGGAAGCAGCCGCTGGACCGCGTCGAAGGCACCTGGATCGTCATCGCCTTCGTGTGGTGCCTGATCATGTTCTTCATGATGCCGTACTGGCACATCTACGGTAAGCAGAACCTCTCCAACGAGGCCTACCGCACCACCCCCGAGACCTACCTCGCCAAGGCCCAGGCCATGGTGGACAAGTACAAGGTCCGCGAGATCACCGAGCAGAACATCCCGGTGGTCCATCCCGTTCCGGGCAGCGACGTCTACCTCGTGGCGCGCCTCTGGCAGTGGTGGCCGGTGCTCGAGCTCGAGGAGGGCCAGACCTACCGCCTGCACGTCATGTCCACCGACTGGCTGCACGGCTTCTCGCTGCAGCCGGAGAACATCAACGTGCAGATCCACCCCGGCTACGAGCACATCATCACGCTCACGCCGACCAGGGAGGGCACGTACTCGATCATCTGCAACGAGTACTGCGGGATCAACCACCACACGATGGCGAGCAAGCTCTTCGTCGTGAAGCCCAGGAAGAGCTAGGGAGATCGCCATGGCCGTCAACCGCAACTTCCGCACCTGCCCCTCCACCGGCCTCGTCTACCACGAGCCCGCCGAGGCCCTCATCCGCTGGAACGCCGTCGCCGGCGTCGTCTCGCTCCTCGTGGGCGGGGTGCTGGCGCTCCTCGTCACGCTCACGCGCTGGCCCGCGGTGAAGCTCCTGCCGCCGGACTGGTTCTACCTCGCGCTCACCGCGCACGGGCTGGACATGCTGGTGTTCTGGATCATCTTCTTCGAGATCGCCGTGCTCTACTTCGCGGCCTCGACGCTGCTCAAGTGCCGGCTCGCCACGCCGAAGGTCGCCTGGGCGGCCTTCTGGCTCATGATCGTCGGCGCGGTGATGAACAACATCGCCGTGTTCAAGGGCGACTCGAGCGTCATGTTCACCTCCTACGTGCCGATGGGGGCGCATCCGCTCTTCTACCTCGGGCTCATCCTCTTCGCCGTGGGCGCGCTCGTCGCCGTGTTCGTGTTCTTCGGCACGCTGGTGATCGGCAAGGCCGAGAAGACCTACAACGGCTCGATCCCGCTGGTGACCTTCGGCGCCGTGACCGCGGCCATCATCGCCACCTTCACCATCGCCGCCGGCGCCATCATCCTCATCCCGACCTTCCTGTGGTCCGTGGGGCTGGTGAGCCACATCGACTCCCTCATGTACCGCACGGTGTGGTGGGGCTTCGGCCACTCCTCGCAGCAGATCAACGTCGCCGCGCACGTGTCGGTGTGGTACGCCATCGCCGCCATCGTCTTCGGCGCCAAGCCCATGAGCGAGAAGGTGAGCCGCACGGCCTTCGTGCTCTACATCCTGTTCCTGCAGCTCGCGAGCGCGCACCACCTGCTCGCCGACCCGGGCCTCACCTCCAACTGGAAGATCTTCAACACCAGCTACGCCATGTACCTGGCGGTGCTCGCCTCCATGGTGCACGGCCTCACGGTGCCGGGCGCGATCGAGGTGGCGCAGCGCGAGAAGGGCTTCAACAAGGGCTTCTTCGAGTGGCTGCGGAAGGCCCCCTGGGGCAACCCCTGCTTCTCGGGCATGTTCATCTCGCTGCTGGGCTTCGGCTTCCTGGGCGGCATCTCGGGCGTGATGATGGGCACCGAGCAGCTCAACCTCATCATCCACAACA
>JAHCLE010000429.1 GCA_026125445.1 Burkholderiales bacterium | reverse complement strand
CGATTACCGTGAGACGAGGAGTGGGAAATGCTGCGTCGTAGAGTGCTGGCCGCCGGTGCGGCCGTCCTGATGGGGGCCTGCCTGCCCGCCATGGCCCAGAACTACCGGGCCGAATACCGCCTTTCCACCGTGCTGGGCACCGCCTTCCCCTGGGGGCAGGCCGGCGAGCGCTGGGCGGAGCTGGTGAAGGAGAAGACCCAGGGCCGCATCGTCATCAAGCTCTATCCCGGCACCTCGCTCGTGGGCGGCGACCAGACGCGGGAATTCACCGCGATCCGCCAGGGCACCATCGACCTCGCCATCGGCTCGACCATCAACTGGTCGCCGCAGGTTAAGGAGCTGAACCTCTTCGCGCTGCCCTTCCTCATGCCCGACTACAAGGCCATCGACGCCCTCACCCAGGGCGAGGTGGGCAAGGAGCTCTTCTCGATCCTCGAGAAGCGCGAGGTGGTCCCGCTCGCCTGGGGCGAGAACGGCTTCCGCGAGATGTCCAACTCGAAGAAGGACATCACCTCGCCCGCGGACATGAAGGGCCTCAAGTTCCGCCTCGTGGGCTCGCCGCTCTTCCTGGAGACCTTCTCCGCGCTGGGCGCCAACCCCACCCAGATGAGCTGGGCCGACACCCAGGCCGCGCTCTCCTCGGGCGCCGTCGACGGCCAGGAGAACCCGCTCTCGGTGTTCACCGCCGCCAAGCTCTCCACCATCGGCCAGAAGCACCTCACGCTCTGGCACTACGTGGCCGACCCGCTCATCTTCGTCGTGAACAAGGACGTGTGGGCGAGCTGGACCCCGGCCGACCGCGAGGCGGTGCGCCAGGCCGCCCTCCAGGCCGGCAAGGAGAACGTCGAGAAGGCGCGCAAGGGCATCGCCGGCGGCGACAACGAGGTGCTCAAGCAGATCGAGGCGGGCGGGGTGAAGGTGACCTCCCTCTCCGACGCGCAGCGCGACGCCTTCGTGAAGGCCACGCGCCCCGTCTACGAGAAGTGGGCGAAGCAGATCGGCGAGCCCCTGGTGAAGAAGGCCGAGGCGGCCATCGCGAAGCGCTAGCCGCTTGGCGCACGAGGACGAACCGGGCCGCGGGGAGCGCGCGCTCTCCGCGTTCGAGCGGCTGCTCATGGCCGTCTCGATGGGGCTGCTGTGCCTCATCACGATGGCCAACGTCCTCGTGCGCTACTTCACGGACATCTCCTTCGCCTTCACGGAGGAGGTGTCGATCTTCCT
>JAHCLE010000428.1 GCA_026125445.1 Burkholderiales bacterium | reverse complement strand
CGAGGAGCTTGCGGATGCGGCCCTTGAGCACCGGCTCGCGGTTCACCGAGCCGCGGCCCTTGCCGTGCACGATGCGCAGGCAGCGAAGCCCGTGGCGGGCGCTCCCGGCGAGGAAGCTCGACGTCGCGGCGGCCGCCTCGTCGCCGGTCATGCCGTGCAGGTCGAGCTCGTCCTGCACGACCCAGTGCATGCGCCGCAGCTTCCTCAGCACGTCGCGCGGCAGGCCGGGCCGCAGGTAGGCGTGGTCCTCCTCGATCTCCACGTCCTCGGCCCCGCAGGCCAGGCGCGAGAGCTCCTCGATCACCGCGCGCTCGTCCACGAGGCGCTGCACGGGAACGGGGGGCGGGGGCTCGGCGCGGTGCGCGACGCGCTCCGGCGCGCGGACCGGCGACACGTCGTGCATCTCCCGGCGGAAGAGATCCGCGTCCTCGTCCGCCGGCGCGCGGCCGGGGCGGGCGGGCTTCAAGTCGCGAGGCTCTCCAGGTAGCGGTCGGCGTCGAGGGCGGCCATGCAGCCCGTGGCGGCGCTGGTCACGGCCTGGCGGTAGACGTGGTCCTGCACGTCGCCGGCGGCGAAGACCCCCGGCACGCTGGTGGCTGTCGCGTTGCCCTCGAGGCCCGTGCGGGTGACGATGTAGCCGCCCTTCATCTCGAGCTGGCCCTCGAAGATCTCGGTGTTGGGCCTGTGCCCGATGGCGATGAAGCAGCCGGTGAGCTTCAGGTCCTTCGTCGAGCCGTCCACGGTCGACTTGATGCGCACGCCCGTCACGCCGCTCGCATCTCCCAGCACCTCGTCGAGGGTGTGGTTCCAGGCGATGGTGACCTTGCCCTCCTTCTCCTTCGCGAAGAGCTTGTCCTGCAGGATCTTCTCGGAGCGGAACTTGTCGCGGCGATGGATGACGGTGACGTGGCGCGCGATGTTGGAGAGGTAGAGCGCCTCCTCGACGGCCGTGTTGCCGCCGCCCACCACGCAGACGTCCTGGTTCTTGTAGAAGAAGCCGTCGCAGGTGGCGCAGCCGGAGACGCCCTTGCCCATGAACGCCTGCTCCGAGGGAAGGCCCAGGTACATGGCCGAGGCGCCGGTGGCGATGATGAGCGCGTCGCAGGTGTAGGTGCCCGAGTCCCCGACGAGCGTGATGGGCCGCTCCTTCAGCTTCGCGGTGTGGATGTGGTCGAAGACGATCTCGGTCTCGAAGCGCTCGGCGTGCTTCTGGAAGCGCTCCATGAGCTC
>JAHCLE010000427.1 GCA_026125445.1 Burkholderiales bacterium | reverse complement strand
CACGGGGGCAAAATTGACCGGGTACCCCCCGATACCGTAAAATCCTGCGGTTTTGAGGGGCGTCAATTGAGGCCGAAATACGTCGTCGGGAACTGGAAGCTCAACGGAAGCCTTCCCGGCAACGAAAGCCTCCTTCGCGCGATCCTCAAGGAAGTGAAGCCGCAGCCGGGCCGCCACCTCGCGGTGTGCGTGCCGGCGCCCTACCTGGCGCAGGTCCGCGGGCTCCTCGAAGGCTCGCCGGTCGCCTGGGGCGGGCAGGACGTGAGCCGGTTCGAGAAGGGCGCGTACACGGGGGATGTCTCCGGCGCGATGCTCCGGGAGTTCGGGGCCACCTACGCGATCGTCGGCCACTCCGAGCGCCGGACCCTCTTCGGGGATACGGACGAGGCCGTGGCGCAGAAGTACGCCGCCGCCCGGAAGGCGGGCCTCGTGCCCATCTTCTGCGTCGGCGAGACGCTCGCCGAGCGCGAGAAGGGCGTGACGGAGTCGGTGCTCGCCCGGCAGCTGGACGCGGTGCTGGAGGTGTCCGGCGCCGCGGCGCTCGACGGGGGGCTGGTGGCCTACGAGCCCGTCTGGGCCATCGGCACGGGCCGGACGGCCACGTCGGCCCAGGCGCAGGAGGCGCACGCTTTCCTCAGGGGAAGGGTGGCGAAGAAGGACGCGGGCGTGGCCTCGCGGCTGCCGATCCTCTACGGGGGCAGCGTGAAGGGCTCGAATGCGGCGGAACTGTTCGCGATGCCGGACGTCGATGGAGGGCTCATCGGCGGGGCGTCGCTGGTGGCGGAAGATTTCCTGGCGATCTGGCGCGCAGCCATCGCCTGAACTGAGAGGTTCCTCGATGCATACGTTGGTGATCGTGCTTCACGTGCTGGCGGCGGCGGCCATCGTCGTCCTGGTGCTCCTGCAGCACGGAAAGGGCGCCGACATGGGCGCCGCGTTCGGCAGCGGCTCGGCGGGAAGCCTGTTCGGCTCCTCGGGCGCGGCCAACTTCCTGTCGCGCTCGACCGGCATCCTGGCGGCCGTGTTCTTCGTGACCAGCCTCGGGCTCACCTTCCTGTCGGCGTCGCCCACGAAGTCGGGCGGCGTGACGCAGTCGATCAAGACGGACGCGGGCAAGCCCGCTTCCCAGCCGGCGGTGCCCGCGCCCTCGGCGCCGGCCCCGGCGGGGGATCCCGCCTCGAAGTCGCAGCAGATCCCGAAGTAGCAGTCCCTCGCGGTACCTGCAGTCGTTGGCAA
>JAHCLE010000426.1 GCA_026125445.1 Burkholderiales bacterium | reverse complement strand
CCCATCCCGAAGGAGCTGCTCGATCAGCTCCTGAAGGGCTACCAGGGCCCGCAGGACCTCCTCGGCGAACAGGGGCTGTTCAAGCGTCTCACGGCCGCACTCGTCAACAGGGCCATGGAGGCCGAGCTGGGCCACCATCTCGGCTATCAGGCCGGGGAGAAGGCGCCGGAGGGGCAGACCAACCGGCGCAACGGGAAGGGGCGGAAGACGGTCCGCACCGACCAGGGCCCCATCGAGCTCGAGGTCCCGCGGGATCGCGAGGGCTCCTTCGAGCCGCAGCTCGTGCCGAAGCACCAGCGGCACTTCAACGGCTTCGACGACAAGATCGTGTCCATGTACGCCCGCGGCATGAGCACCCGCGAGATCCAGGCCCACCTGCAGGAGCTCTACGGCGTCGAGGTCAGCCCCGACCTCGTCAGCGCCGCCACGGCCGCCGTCCTCGACGAGCTCGCGGCCTGGCAGCAGCGGCCACTCGAGGCGGCCTACCCCATCGTCTACCTCGACGCGCTCGTGGTGAAGATCCGCGACCGCGGCGTGGTCCAGAACAAGTCCGTCTACCTCGTCGTCGGCGTGGATCTCGAAGGCTGCAAGACCGTCCTCGGCATGTGGGTCCAGAGCACCGAGGGCGCGAGGTTCTGGCTGTCCATCCTCGAGGAGCTTCGGCGGCGCGGGGTCCAGGACATCCTCGTGCTCTGCGCCGACGGGCTCACCGGCCTGCCCCAGGCGGTCGAGGCGGTGTTCCCCCGGACGATCTTCCAGACCTGCCTCGTGCACGTGATCCGCTCGTCGACGCGCTACGTGCCCTGGAAGGAGCGGAAGGCCGTCTGCGCGGACCTCAGGGCCATCTACACCGCCGCGAACGAGGCCGAGGCCCTACGCGCGCTGGAGGCGTTCGAGGCCAAGTGGGGTTCCAGGTTCCCCATGATCGGCAAGGCGTGGCGCGCGCGCTGGGCCGAGATCACCCCGTTCCTGGCCTTCCCGGCCGAGATCCGCCGCGCGATCTACACCACCAACGCGATCGAGGCCCTCAACCGACAGGTGCGGAAGGTGCTCAAGACCCGCGGGCACATGCCCAACGACGACGCCGCGCTCAAGCTCGTGTTCCTGGCCATCCGCAACGCCGAGAAGAAGTGGGGCCGCCCCGATCGCAAGACGTGGGCTCGCGCCAAGGTACAGTTCGCAATCCTGTTCGGAGACCGCCTTCCCGCCTAACCCAACCGCCGCCGGGCGATACACGGAGTTTCTGACACCCTC
>JAHCLE010000425.1 GCA_026125445.1 Burkholderiales bacterium | reverse complement strand
CTGAACCGCCCCGGCTTTCGTGGAGGCTGTTTGGTTTAAGTCACACGGTTTCAGCGACCTTGGCTTCTGCGAGTCGCCGGTAGTAGTTTGCCTCAGCCTCGGCCGGCGGGATATAGCCGATCGATCCGAGGAGGCGTTGGGTGTTGAACCACGACACCCATTCCAGCGTCGCCAGTTCCACCGCCGCCTTCGTCTTCCAGGGGCCACGGCGGTGGATCAGTTCGGCCTTGTAGAGCCCGTTGATGGTCTCGGCCAGCGCGTTGTCATAGCTGTCTCCTCGGCTGCCAACGGACGGCTCGATGCCCGCTTCGGCGAGCCGCTCGCTGTAGCGAATCGACACGTACTGCGAACCCCGATCGCTGTGATGGATCAGCGTGCCGTCACGCTCCGGCTGGCGTGCGTACAGCGCCTGCTCCAGCGCATCGAGTACGAAGTCCGTCCGCATCGAGTCGCTGACCCGCCAGCCCACGATGCGGCGGGCGAACACGTCGATGACGAAGGCCACGTACAGCCAGCCCTGCCAGGTCGAAACGTAGGTGAAGTCCGACACCCACAGCTGGTTCGGCCGTTCGGCGCGGAACTGCCGGTTCACCTTGTCCTGTGGGCACGGCACGTTGCGATCACTGATCGTCGTTCGCACCGCTTTTCCGCGCATCACGCCGCGCAGGCCCTGCTGGCGCATCAGTCGCTCGACCGTGCATCGAGCCACCGTGATGCCCTCGCGGCCGAGCTGTCGCCACACTTTGTTGGTGCCATAGACCTGCAGGTTGGCCCGCCATACCCGGTGGATCTCGGGAATCAGGGCCTCGTCGCGCTTCGCCCTCGCCGGGCGTCGCTCAGGCTCGCGATGGCGGGCCGCGTGTCGCCGGTAGCCGGACGGGGCGATCTGCAAGGCCCTGCAGATCGGCTCGACCCCGAACGTGCTCCGGTGCGTGGCGACAAACGTCCTCAGGGCTTCAGCCGGCGGTCGAGCTCCGCCTGGGCGAAAAAAGCACTCGCCAGCTTCAGGATCTCGTTGGCCCGGCGCAGTTCCCTGTTCTCGCGCTCCAGTTCCTTCATCCGCTTGGCGTCCGCGGTCGTCACGCCATCGCGCATCCCCGCATCGACCTCGTGCTGCTTCACCCACGTCAGCAGCGTCTGCGGCACACAGCCGATCTTGGGGGCGATCGACTCCACGGCCGTCCACAGCGACGGGTACTCTCCGCGATGCTCCAGCACCATCCGGACTGCACGCTCGCGGACCTCAGGGGAAAACTTCTTCGAC
>JAHCLE010000424.1 GCA_026125445.1 Burkholderiales bacterium | reverse complement strand
GGCACGATCTCGCTCGCCTTCGCCGACAACGCCTCCAACGGCATCGAGCCGCCGTTCTCCTGGACCTACACGCGCAAGAAGCGCATGCCCGACGGCACGCACAAGGAGTTCCGCGTCGAGGACCACGCCTACCGCATGTTCAAGTTCCTGAACGGCGAGGACGCGAAGCTGCCCGACTGGTTCGTCACCGCCCTGGAGATCTCCGCCGAGGCGCACAAGGCCATGGTTGCCGCCGTGGCGCCCTTCGTGGACACGAGCATCTCCAAGACGGTGAACGTGCCCGAGGACTATCCCTACTCGGACTTCGAGGGCCTGTACCTCTCGGCTTGGAAGGCGGGGCTCAAGGGCCTGGCCACCTACCGTCCCAACACGGTGCTGGGCTCGGTGCTCTCCACGGAGCCCGCGAAGCCGGTGGAGGCGCCCGCGCCCGAGCTGCCGGCCGACGCGATGAACCGTCGCCTGTCGATCAAGACGCTGCCCGAGCCCGTGCTCGCGAGCCTGCGCTGGCCCGGCCGTCCGGAGCTGCCGGAAGGCAACCCGGCGTGGACGTACATGATCGACTCGCCCGTGGGCAAGTTCGCGCTTTTCATCGGCCACGTCGAGGGCGAGACCACGCACCGCGCCTTCCCGTTCGAGGTGTGGGTGAACGGCGCCGAGCAGCCGCGCGGCCTCGGGGCGGTCGCGAAGACCCTCTCGATGGACATGCGCGCCAACGACCGCGCCTGGCTCAAGATGAAGCTCGACGCGCTCGCCCTCACCGTGGGCGACGACGGGTTCGACATGCGCATGCCGCCGCACGGCGAGAAGAGGCGCGTGCCGAGCATGGTCTCCGCGCTGGGCCAGGTGGTGCGCTGGAGGTGCGAATCGCTCAAGGCCTTCGACGACGCGGGCGCCTCGCCCCTGCTGGACGCGATGTTCAGCCTCGAGGAGCCGCGCACCGGCACCGACGGCACGCTCGCCTGGACGGTCGACATCGCCAACCCCGCCTCCGGCGAGGAGTTCGTGATGGGACTGAAGGAGATGCACATGCCCGACGGCGGCACGCGCCCCTACTCGATGTGGCTCTCGGGGCACTACCCGCGCGCGCTCGACGGGCTGGCGAAGCTCCTGTCGCTGGACATGCGCGTGATGGACCCCGCCTGGATCGGTATGAAGCTCCGCAAGCTCCTGGACTACAGCGAGCCCCTGGGCGACTTCATGGCCTTCGTGCCCGGCCAGCGCCGGCAGCAGAACTGGCCCTCGACGGTGGCCTACCTCGCGCGCCT
>JAHCLE010000423.1 GCA_026125445.1 Burkholderiales bacterium | reverse complement strand
CTCCGGGGAGGCGATCCAGCGGGTGCTGCGCCAGGTCCGCGACGTGCCTGGCGTGGACCAGGCGCGCCGCATATAGCCCATGGAAGCCGCGCGCGTCATCCTCAAGCCGGGCCGCGACAAGTCGCTTCGGCACCGCCATCCCTGGGTCTTTTCCGGCGCCATCGCCCGCGTCGAGGGCGAGCCCGCGGCGGGCGACACGGTGGCGGTGGTCGCCCACGACGGCACCCCGCTCGCGTGGGCCGCGTGGTCTCCCGCCTCGCAGATCCGCGCGCGGGTGTGGTCCTTCGACCCGGCCGCGCGTATCGACGAGGATTTCCTTCGCGCGCGCCTCGAGGCCGCCTTTGCCCGCCGCGCGGACCTCCTCGACGAGGAGCACGACGCCTGCCGCCTGGTGCACGCCGAGTCCGACGGGCTGCCGGGCCTGGTGGTGGACCGCTACGCCGGCGTGGCCGTCGTGCAGATGCTCTCGGCGGGGGCGGAGCGCTGGCGCGCCCTCTGGCCGGAAGCGATCGCCCGGGCTTCCGGCGTGACGTCGGTGTACGAGCGATCGGATGCCGAGGTGCGCACGCTCGAGGGGCTCGTCCCGAGCACGGGCGCGCTCCTGGGGGACCCTCCGCGCGAGGTGCGGATCCGCGAGGCCGGTCTCGCCTACGAAGTGGACGTGGCGCACGGGCAGAAGACGGGCTTCTTCCTGGACCAGCGCGACAACCGCGCGCTCGCCGCGCGCCTCGCCAAGGGCTGCGAGGTCCTCAACGCGTTCTGCTACACCGGCGGCTTCACGGTCGCGGCGCTGGCCGGCGCGGCGAGGAGCGTCGTCTCCGTCGACACGTCGGACGAGGCGCTCGCCCTCGGGCGACGCAACGTGGAGGCCAACCGCCTGAATCCGGATCGGGCGCAGTGGGTGGCCGCGGACGTCTTCCAGTACCTGAGGAAGCTCCGCGACCAGGGCCGCAAGTTCGGGCTGATCGTGCTCGACCCGCCCAAGTTCGCGCCCACCGAGAGGCACGTGGAGAAGGCGGCCCGGGCCTACAAGGACATCAACCTGTGGGCGATGAAGCTGCTTGCGCCCGGCGGACGATTGCTCACCTTTTCCTGCTCGGGCGCCGTCGGCCCGGAGCTCTTCCGGAAGATCGTGGCCGGGGCGGCGGCGGATGCGCGGGCCGACCTGGTGATCGAGGGGCACCTCGCCGCCTCGGCCGACCACCCCGCCAGCATCCACTTTCCCGAGGGCGAGTACCTCAAGGGCCTCGCCCTGCGTTCGGTCG
>JAHCLE010000422.1 GCA_026125445.1 Burkholderiales bacterium | reverse complement strand
CGCGTGGCCCGCATGGGCTTCGGGCAGTCGCGCATGGTGGCCGGCGAGTGGAGGCCGGGGATCATGCACGCGGCCATCTTCCTGGGCTTCTGCGCGCTGCTGGTGCGCAAGCTCCACCTCATCGTGATCGGCTACGACGAGCTCGCCATCATCCCGGGGGTGGCCGGCGCGGCCTACGCCCTCTTCAAGGACTTCGTGGAGATCGCGGTGCTGGCGGCGGTGGCCTACGCCTTCTGGCGGCGGTTCGTCATCAAGCCCCGGCGCCTGGAGCCCAACCGCGAGGCGATCCTCATCTTGTCGTTGATCCTCGTGATCATCGTCTCGGATTTCCTGTTCGATGGGTTGCGCTTCCTCGTCTACGCGGGGGACGCGGGCATCGCGCACGAGAGGGCCTTCGCGCCCGTGGGCTCCCTGGTGGCCACGCTCTTCTCGGGCGTGTCGGCGCCTTCGCTCGCGCTGGGACTTCACGTCTTCTACTGGGTGCAGATGATCACGGTGTTCTCCTTCCTCGTGATCCTGCCGCTGGGCGAGCACTTCCACATCGTGACGGCCCTTCCGGCCGTGTTCCTCGCGCGCGACACGCCGCTCAACCGCGTGCCCTCGGTGGACCTCGAGAAGATCATGGCCGACGACGCGGGCGACGACATGAAGGTGGGCGCGAAGACCGCCGCCGACCTCGTGTGGAAGGACGCCTTCGACGCCTTCACCTGCACCGAGTGCGGGCGCTGCAAGGATTCCTGCCCCACCTTCCTCACCGACAAGCCGCTCGCCCTCAAGTGGGTGCACGACTCCCTCAAGCGCCACCTGCTCGAAAAGCGCGACGAGATCGTGGCGGGGAAGATGGACGATCTTCCGGCCCTCGTGCCCGGGGTCATCAAGGAGGAGACGCTCTGGGCCTGCACCACCTGCGGCTACTGCGAGCGCGCCTGCCCCATCGCGCTGGAGCACCTCGGGCGCTTCTACCGCCTGCGCCAGCACCAGGTGATGATGGAAGGCGCCTTCCCGGCCGAGCTGAAGGCCGTCTTCGACGCCTACGAGAGCCAGTCCAACCCCTGGGGGCTGCCGGCGGACACGCGCGGGGCGTGGGCGAGGGACCTGGGCGTGCCGGTGCTGGAGAGCGCGGAGCAGGCGAAGGAGGTCGACTGGCTCTTCTACGTGGGCTCGGCGCAGTCCTTCGACGCGCGCGCGCAGAAGACGGCGCGCGCCTTCGTGAAGATCCTGCAGGCCGCGGGCGTGCGCTTCGCGATCCTGGGGGCCGCGGAGGGCTCCAC
>JAHCLE010000421.1 GCA_026125445.1 Burkholderiales bacterium | reverse complement strand
GGCACCCCCGCACCGCGACCGCCCGGCGGTCCTCATCGGCAAGGACACGCGCATCTCGGGCTACATGCTGGAGGCCGCTCTCGAGTCGGGGCTCTCGGCGGCCGGGGTGGACACGCTGCTCGTGGGCCCGATGCCCACGCCGGGCGTGGCCTTCCTCACGCGCGCGCTTCGCCTGTCGGCCGGCATCATGGTCTCGGCCTCGCACAATCCCTTCGAGGACAACGGCATCAAGTTCTTCTCCGGGGAGGGGACCAAGCTTCCCGACGCCGTCGAGCACGAGATCGAGGCGGAACTCGAGCGTCCGCTCGTCACCCGCGACCCGGCCCAGCTCGGCAAGGCCGAGCGCGTGCACGACGCCGAGGGACGCTACATCGAGTTCTGCAAGGGCACGTTCGCCAAGCACCGGACGCTCAGGGGCCTCAAGGTCGTGGTGGACTGCGCGCACGGCGCCGGATACCGGGTCGGCCCGCGCGTCTTCCAGGAGCTGGGCGCCGAGGTCGTCTCGATCGGCGCGCAACCCAACGGAACCAACATCAACCAGGGCTGCGGGGCCACGCATCCCGCGGAGATGGCCAAGGCGGTCGTCGATCACGGCGCGGACTACGGCATCGCCTTCGACGGCGACGGCGACCGGCTCGCGATGGCCGACCATGACGGCCGGCTCTTCGACGGCGACCAGCTTCTCTACGCCATCGCCAAGCACCGCCACGAGCAGGGGCGGCTGCGTGGCGGCATCGCCGGCACGCTCATGACCAACTTCGCCCTCGAGCGGCGCCTCGCGGAGCTGGACATCCCCTTCGCACGCGCCAAGGTGGGCGACCGCTACGTGGTCGAGATGCTGCACGAGAAGGGCTGGGAGTGCGGCGGCGAGAATTCCGGCCACATCCTGTGCCTCGACTGCCACTCCACGGGAGACGCGATCATCTCCGCCCTGCAGGTGCTCGAGGCGCTCGTCGCCGCCGGGCAGACGCTGGGCGACTACACGCGCGAGCTGACGCTGCTGCCGCAGGTGCTCACGAACGTGCGGCTCGCGGGCCGGGCCGACGTGACCGCGATGCCCTCCGTGCGGCAGGCCGTGGCCGCCGCGGAATCCGCGCTCGCCGGCCGCGGCCGCGTCCTGCTGCGCCCGTCGGGCACCGAGCCCGTCATCCGCGTGATGGTGGAAGGCGAGGACCCGGCGCGGGTGCGCTCGCTGGCGGAGAGCATCGCCGAGGCGGTCCGGCAGGCGGCCTGAGGGGCCCTGAACCCCTGTCACGGGGTTGTCACAAGCCG
>JAHCLE010000420.1 GCA_026125445.1 Burkholderiales bacterium | reverse complement strand
GCGGACCGCTTCCAGGCGGGCAGGCCCAGCGAGAAGGCGATGGAGGAAACGGTCCGGGTGCCGGGAAGCCCCGAGTCCGCGCGCACCGAGTGGGACGTGGCGCAGGCGCTATCTTGGGTGGCCCGGGATCGGAGGAATCCGGGCGATCTGCTGGACCGGCTGCTGCAGATACCGGGGCTGGTCTCCCTGCTTCGAACAGCGTGACCGCGATGCCATGAAATTCAACCTCGATGACGGAACGCTCGTGGAACTGCAGTATCTCGAGCAGCACCTGACGTACGCGGGCGTGCTCTGCGGGCGGTTCAGCGCGGCGGATCACGACCGGCGGATAGCGGAGTTCGTCTCGGATGTGCGCGAACGCCTGCCCTGGCTCGGAGAAATTCGTGTGATTCCACCGGTACGCACGCCGCTGCCTTACCAGGCCGACAGCAGCGCTCCCGTGGCGGAGCGGCTGCCCCGCGTGACGGTGCTGGCCGACTTCATCTCGACGGAACCGGCCAACGACTCGTCGGAGATGTTCTCGTCGGCGGCGATCGTGTGGTTCCAGGAGGAATTCGGGCTGCCGGACGAGAGGGCCATCAGGGAGATGCGGAAGCTGGACTGGAAGGCGATTGCGAGGGATTGGTCGTGGTGAAAATGGCACCCTCACCCCCGACCCCTCTGCCATTGGCTGGCCCCAACAAGTTGGGGACCCCCGGGGAGAGGGGAGAAAAGCCATGCTAGGCGCGATCGTCGGCGACATCGTCGGTTCCATCTACGAATGGGACAACCACCGCTCGAAGGACTTCCCGTTCTTCGGCCAGGGCGTCGACTACACCGACGACTCGGTGCTGACGGCGGCGGTGGCGGATGCGCTGCTGCACGGCCATCCCCCGCAGAAGTCGCTGTACCTCTGGGCCACACGCCACCCGAAGCGCGGCTACGGCGGCGGGTTCGCGCAGTGGCTCACCACATGGGAGCTGGCGCCCTACGACAGCTTCGGCAACGGCGCGGCCATGCGCGTGAGCCCGGCTGCGCTGCTCGCCAACACGCTGGAGGAGGCCCTCGAGCTCGCCACGAAGGTCACGGAAGTCACGCACAACCATCCCGAGGGCATCAAGGGCGCGAAGGCCACGGCACACGCGATCTTCCTCGCGCGGTTCGGGGCGAGCGCGGAGGAGATCCGCCGGACGATCGCCGCGACCTACGGCTACGACATGGATCGCACCGTCGATTCAATCCGCCCCGACTACCGCTTCAACGAAACCTGCCAGGAGACGGTTCCCGAGGCGCTCAT
>JAHCLE010000042.1 GCA_026125445.1 Burkholderiales bacterium | reverse complement strand
ATCGACCTGCTGCACATCGACGGCACCCACACCTTCGAGGCCGTGAAGAACGACTTCGAGACCTGGCTCCCGAAGATGTCGCCGCGCGGCGTGGTGCTCTTCCACGACGTGAACGTGAACGAGCAGAACACCGGCCCGTCGGCCGCCAAGTTCGGCGTGCGCCGCTTCTTCGACGGCGTGAAGGGCCGCTACCCGCACTTCGACTTCGACCACTGCTGGGGGCTGGGCGTGCTCGTCGTGGGGCCCGAGGCGCCGGCCGAGGTGATGGAGCTCGTCGAGCTCTCGCGGCAGCCCGGATTCGCGGCGTACTTCGCCGAGAAGGGAGCGGCGGTCTCCAAGCGCTTCGCCGACATGAACGTGCCGCCGCCGGCGCACGGGACCTACGTCGCGCCCTCCCTGTGGCGTCGTGCCGTCGACAGGCTGCGCCGCGCGCTGGGTGGCGACGCGAGGGCCGCGTGAACGACGCCGTGCGCCTGCTGGCGCTCTACTTTCCCCAGTTCCACGCGATCCCCGAGAACGACGAGTGGTGGGGCGAGGGCTTCACCGACTGGGTGAACGTGAAGCGGGCCTGCCCGCAGTTCCGCGGCCACTCCCAGCCGCGCGTGCCGCAGGGCGGCAACTACTACGACCAGTCGAAGCCGGAGACGCTCGCCTGGCAGATCGACCTCGCCCGCCGCCACGGGGTGCACGGCTTCTGCCATTACCATTACTGGTTCGACGGCAAGCAGCTCCTCGACACGCCCACCAACCTGGTGATGGAATCGAAGGGCCCCGAGTTCGACTTCCCGTTCTGCCTCGCCTGGGCCAACGAGACCTGGTCGCGGCGCTGGGACGGGCGCGACCACCACATCCTGCAGCAGCAGTCGCACACGCCGGACCCGGCGCTGTGGATGCGCCACTTCGAGTACCTCTTCCGCGCCTGGAGCGACGACCGGGCGGTGAAGATCGACGGCAAGCCCATGTTCCTCGTCTATCGCGCGCACCTCATCCGCGAGATCGGGGCGATGTTCGACCTGTGGCGGGAGGAGGCGCTCAAGCGCGGCCTGCCGGGGCTCTACCTCGTGGCCATGAAGCAGTACGAGTTCCCGGTGCCGGACGTGCTGAAGCACTTCGACGCGACCATGCAGTTCCAGCCCTTCGAGGCGCTCTACTCGCCGGACTACGAAGCGCCGGGGGTGGAGACCAGGCGCATCTTCCGGCCGCTTCGCCTTCTGCCGGAGCGGATGCAGGACATGCTTCGGGCCGTGCGCTACAACCTCTTCCCGGCGCTCACCTTCTACGACTACGAGATGGTGTGGAAGCACATCCTCAAGGTCGAGCGCGAGGGCGGCATCCCGGCCTTCCCGGGCGCCTTCGTGGACTGGGACAACACGCCTCGCTACGTGAAGCGCGCGCGCATCTTCAGGGGCGCCTCCCCCGAGCGCTTCGCCTACTGGTTCCGGCGCCTGGTCGAGGTCACCGCCACGCGGCCGGATCCCGAGCGCCTCATCTTCATGAACGCCTGGAACGAGTGGGCCGAGGGCACCTACCTCGAGCCCGACGAGCGGCACGGCCTCAGGTACCTCGAGGCGGTGCGCGACGCGCTCGAGGCGGTGAACGCCCCGCAGGGCGGCCGGATCCAGGGGATGGCGGCGGACTGACCATGCGGATCGTCCTCGAGGACGGCACGGCACTCCCGGTCGAGCTGGACGAGTGCCCGGCCGCGGAGCGGCTCCGGGCTGCGCTGCCGCTCGAGCTCTCCATGAGCCGCTGGGGCGACGAGTACTACGGGAGCCTGCCGGTGAAGCTTCCCGCCACCGGCCGCAAGCGCGACGTCTACGAGGTGGGGGAGGTCGCGCTGTGGCCTCCCGGCAACGCCTTCTGCATCTTCTTCGGGCCGACGCCCGCGAGCCGCGGCGACGAGCCGCGCATGGCCTCTCCGGGCATCCCCCTGGGCCGGATCGTCTCCGGCGCCTCCGCCCTGAAGCGCCTGGGCGAATGCGTGCGCATGACGCTGCGGGCGGCGAAGGGCTGAAGCGCGCGGGATGGGTTAGAATTGCCCCCGTGCTTCCGGCAGGATGGAAGCGAGCAGGAACCCGGCGAGCGAAAGGGCCGCGCGATGGTTATGAGACCGCCAACTACGAGGTTCACCCCGGACGCCTGAGAGCGGGACGCCCCCTTTTCGCCTGACCCAGTGAAAAAGCGCGGCTCTCCCGCGCTTTTTCCTTTTCGGATTCGGAGACACCCATGGTTGCCATCACACTGCCGGACAAATCGGTCCGCTCGTTCGACAAGCCCGTCACGGTCGCGCAGGTCGCGGCCTCCATCGGGCCCGGGCTCGCCAAGGCGGCGCTCGCGGGCAAGGTGGACGGAAAGCTCGTCGACACCTCGCACCTGATCGAGAAGGACGCCTCGCTCGCCATCGTCACCGACAAGGACGCCGAGGGGCTGGACCTCATCCGCCACTCGACGGCGCATCTCCTCGCCTACGCGGTGAAGGAGCTCTTCCCCGACGCGCAGGTGACCATCGGCCCGGTGATCGAGAACGGCTTCTACTACGACTTCAGCTACAAGCGGCCCTTCACGCCCGAGGACCTCGCGGCCATCGAGAAGCGCATGGCCGAGATCGCGAAGAAGGACATCCCCGTCTCGCGCGAGGTGTGGAAGCGCGACGACGCGGCCAAGTTCTTCCACTCCATCGGCGAGAAGTACAAGGCCGAGATCATCGGCGCCATCCCCGCCAACGAGGACATCAGCCTGTACCGCGAGGGCGACTTCATCGACCTTTGCCGCGGGCCGCACGTGCCCTCCACGGGCAAGCTCAAGGTCTTCAAGCTGATGAAGGTCGCGGGCGCGTACTGGAGAGGCGACTCGAAGAACGAGATGCTCCAGCGCATCTACGGCACGGCCTGGGCGAGGAAGGAGGACCAGGAGGCCTACCTGCACATGCTCGAGGAGGCGGAGAAGCGCGACCACCGCCGCCTGGGCACGGCGCTGGACCTCTTCCACCTGCAGGACGAGGCGCCGGGGATGATCTTCTGGCACCCGAAGGGCTGGGCGATCTGGCAGGCGGTCGAGCAGTACATGCGCGCCGTCTACCGCGACAACGGCTACCAGGAGGTGCGCTGCCCGCAGATCCTGGACCGCTCGCTGTGGGAGAGGAGCGGCCACTGGGAGAACTACAAGGACAACATGTTCACGACGGAGTCGGAGAAGCGCGACTTCGCCATCAAGCCCATGAACTGCCCGGGGCACATCCAGATCTTCAACAAGGGCATCCGCAGCTACAAGGACCTGCCGCTGCGCTACGGCGAGTTCGGCGCCTGCCACCGGAACGAGCCCTCCGGGGCGCTGCACGGGATCATGCGGGTTCGCGGCTTCACCCAGGACGACGGCCACATCTTCTGCCTGCCGACGCAGATCGCCCCGGAGTGCGTCGACTTCCACAAGCTCGCCTTCCGGGTCTACCGCGACTTCGGCTTCGAGCACGTGCAGGTGAAGCTCGCCCTGCGGCCGGAAAAGCGCATCGGCAGCGAGGAGCAGTGGGACCGGGCCGAGGAGGCCCTGCGCGAGGCGCTGCGCGCCTCGGGCGCCGAGTGGGAGGAACTCGAGGGGGAGGGCGCCTTCTACGGCCCCAAGATCGAGTACCACCTCAAGGATTCCATCGGCCGCTCCTGGCAGGTGGGCACCATGCAGGTGGACTTCTTCAT
Organism: Burkholderiales bacterium; assembly: GCA_026125445.1. Lineage (GTDB taxonomy): Bacteria > Pseudomonadota > Gammaproteobacteria > Burkholderiales > Usitatibacteraceae > FEB-7. Next base: position 20,255 of record JAHCLE010000042.1, on the reverse strand, counting down.
GCCCGGGCGCCTGGGATCGGAATACGTGGCCGAGGACAACACCCGCCAGGTGCCGGTGATGCTGCACCGCGCCATCGTGGGCTCCATGGAGCGCTTCATCGGCATCCTCATCGAGAACCACGCGGGCGCCATGCCCCTGTGGCTCGCCCCCGTCCAGGTGGTCGTCATGAACGTCACGGACCGCCAGGAAGCCTATGTCCGGGAGGTCGCGGAGGCTCTTCGCGCTGCCGGGATCCGGGTCGAGACCGATTTGCGGAACGAGAAAATAACGTATAAAATTCGGGAACATAGCATTCAAAAGCTTCCTTACCAGCTCATCCTGGGAGACAAGGAAGTGGCGGCCCGGACGGTTTCGGCCCGGACGCGGAGCGGCGAGAACCTCGCTCCGGTCGCGCTCGAAGCCTTCATTTCGCAGCTTCAGGGCGAGATTGCCGGACGAAAATGAACGCTTTACGGGAGGCGAGGACTGAACTCGAAAGAAGTTAAAGAATCCTCGCCATGTTATTGATTTGAAAGAGGATTCTTCGCATCGCTCACGATAACAAGTCGGTTCGCATCAACGGGGAGATCAACGCCCCCGAGGTACGCCTGGTCGGCGTGGAAGGCGACCAGCTCGGCATCGTTTCCGTGATGGAAGCCATGCGCCTCGCGGAGGAAGCGGAGGTCGACCTCGTCGAGATCGCCCCCATGGCCGTTCCCCCGGTCTGCCGCCTGATGGACTACGGCAAGTTCAAGTACCGGGAGAGCAAGAAGGCCCACGAGGCGAAGCTCAAGCAGAAGCAGATCCAGGTCAAGGAGATCAAGTTCCGCCCCGGCACCGACGAGGGCGATTACCAGATCAAGCTGAGGAACCTCATCCGCTTCCTGACCGAGGGCGACAAGACGAAGATCACGCTCCGCTTCCGCGGGCGGGAGATGGCCCACCAGGAACTGGGGGTCGCGCTCCTCAAGCGGGTCGAGGCGGACCTGGCCCCGCACGGGCAGGTCGAGCAGTTCCCGAAGCTGGAAGGGCGCCAGATGGTGATGATCCTGGCCCCGAAGAAGAAGCACTGAGCAAGACAAGGCGACTTCAGGTCCCAAGCGCGGAAACGGTTTCCGCCACCTGCTGCGCCAACGTAGCGAAAAGGAGGGCATTCCATGCCCAAGATGAAGACCAAGAGTGGCGCCGCCAAGCGCTTCAAGGTCCGCGCCAGCGGCTCCGTGAAGCGCGGCCAGGCCGGCAAGCGCCACATCCTCACCAAGAAAACCACGAAGTCGAAGCGCCAGCTCCGGGGCACGACGGGGGTCCACAAGACCAACGCCGACCACGTCAAGGCGATGCTTCCCTACGCCTGAGGAGATAGACGATGCCTCGCGTAAAACGTGGAGTGACGGCGCGCGCGCGCCACAAGAAGGTCCTCGAGAAGGCCAAGGGTTTCCGCGGCCGCCGCGGCAACGTCTACCGCATCGCGAAGGAAGCGGTGATGAAGGCGGGCCAGTACGCCTACCGCGACCGCCGCGCCAAGAAGCGCGAATTCCGCGGCCTGTGGATCGCCCGCATCAACGCGGCGGTTCGCGAAGCCGGGATGACCTACAGCAAGTTCATGGCGGGCCTGAAGAAGGCCGCCATCGAGATCGACCGCAAGGTGCTCGCCGACCTCGCCGTGCAGGACAAGCCGGCCTTCAGCCGGATCGTCGAGCAGGCGAAGTCGAGCCTCGGCGCCTGAGCAGACGATAAAGCGCAAAAGGGGGCTCTCTCGGGAGCCCCTTTTTTCTTCCAGAATCAGGTTTTCCTCCGTGCCCTCCGTGTCCTCCGTGTCCTCCGTGTTGAAAACCTCGCATCCATACTCGCCGACGAGTGAAGATGCAATGGTTTTGAACGCGGAGGACACGGGGGACACGGAGGGCACGGAGGAAAGCTAGACAGGAACTACTTTCGGGCACGGACCATGCAAGCCATCGACAAGATCATTTCCGACGCGCAGGCGGCCTTCGAGGCCGCGCCCACCGTGGCCGAGCTCGAGCAGGCCAAGGCGCGCTTCCTCGGGAAGAGCGGGGCCCTCACGGAGCTGCTGAAGGGCCTGGGGAAGCTCCCGCCCGAGGAGAAGCCCAAGGCGGGGGCCGCCATCAACGAGGCCAAGGTGCGCGTGGAGGGGCTCCTGCAGGCCCGCCGCGACGCCATCCTCGCCGCCGAGCTCGAGGAGCGCCTGGCCGCCGAGGCGGTCGACGTGACGCTGCCGGGACGCGCCCAGTCGAGGGGCGGGCTGCACCCCATCTCGCGCGCGCAGGAGCGCATCGAGAGGCTCTTCGCCTCGATGGGGTTCGCCGTGGCCGACGGCCCCGAGATCGAGAACGACTTCTACAACTTCACGGCGCTGCGCATGTTCCCCGACCACCCGTCGCGGAGCATGCAGGACACGTTCTACGTCGCGGATTCCGACAAGGTCCTGCGCACGCACACCTCGCCGGTGCAGATCCGCTACATGCAGTCGCACGAGCCGCCAATCCGCATCATCTGCCCGGGCCGCGTCTACCGCGTGGACCACGACGCCACGCACTCGCCGATGTTCCACCAGATCGAGGGGCTGTGGATCGACGAGGGCGTGAGCCTCGCGGACCTCAAGGGTACGGTGACGCAGTTCTTCCGCGCATTCTTCGAGCGCGACGACATCGACGTGCGCTTCCGTCCGTCCTACTTTCCGTTCGTCGAGCCTGGCGTCGAGATCGACATGGAATGGGAGCGCAAGGACGGGGAGGTGAGGTACCTCGAGATCGGCGGGGCCGGCGTGGTGCACCCCGACGTGCTGCGCAACGGCAACATCGACCCGGCGAAGTACTCCGGCTTCGCCTTCGGCATGGGCCTGGACCGCCTGGCGATGCTCAAGTACGGCGTGAACGACCTGCGCCTCTTCTTCGACAACGACCTGAAGTTCCTGAGGCAGTTCCGATGAAAGTCTCCGTCAGCTGGCTGCGGGAGCTCTCGGGCGTCGACCTTCCCGTCGACCGGCTCGCGCACGTACTCACCATGGGCGGCCTCGAGGTCGAGGAGGTCACGCCGGTCGCCGCGGCCTTCAACGGCATCGTCGTGGGGCACGTGCTGAGCGTGGCTCCCCACCCCAATGCCGACAAGCTGCGCGTGACGGAAGTCGACGCCGGCACCGGCATGACCCTCACCATCGTCTGCGGCGCGCCCAACGTGGCGGCGGGCCAGAAGGTGCCCTGCGCGCTCGTGGGCGCCAAGCTGCCCGGGTTCGAGATCAAGCAGGCGAAGCTGCGCGGCATCGAGTCCAACGGCATGCTCTGCTCGGCGCGCGAGCTGGGGATGAGCGAGGACCATTCCGGGCTCCTCGTGCTGCCGCAGGACGCGCCCGTCGGCCAGGACATCCGCAAGTACCTGGACCTCGACGACACCATCCTCACCCTGAAGCTCACGCCCAACCGCGGCGACTGCCTTTCGATGTTCGGGGTCGCGCGCGACCTCGCCGCGCTCGTGGGCAAGGAACCCTCCCTCACGCGCGCGCCCGCCGCCTCGCCGACGATCGCCGAGACGCGCGAGGTGCGCATCACCGACCGCGCCGCCTGCGGGGCCTACTTCGGGCGCGTGATCCGCGGCCTCAATCCGGTGGCGAAGACGCCGGCCTGGATGGCCCGGCGCCTGGAGCGCGCGGGACTCCGGCCGCGCAGCCCGCTCGTGGACATCACCAACTACGTGATGCTCGAGCGCGGCCAGCCCCTGCACGCCTTCGACCACGCGAAGCTCGAGGGCGCCATCGATGTCCGCATGGCGAAGCCCGGCGAGGAGCTCAAGCTCCTCACCGAGCAGTGGGCCGAGTGCGTCCCCAACGTGCTGCTCATCACCGACGCCTCCGGCCCCGTGGCCCTCGGTGGCGTGATGGGGGGCTTCAACTCCATGGTGACGGAGGCGACGACCGAGGTCTTCTTCGAGGCGGCCTGGTTCGCCCCGGAGGCCATCCAGGGCCGCGCCAAGGCCCTGCAGCTCACGAGCGACGCGGCCTACCGGTTCGAGCGCGGCGTGGACTTCGCCGGCACGCGCGCGGCGCTGGAACGCGCCACCGCGCTCGCCCTCGAGATCTGCGGCGGCGAGGCGGGGCCGGTGACCGAGGCCCACGGCGAGCTGCCGGCCCGCAAGCCGGCTCGCGTGCGCCCGACTCGCGTGCGCGCGTTGCTGGGCTACGAGGTGGCCGACGGCTTCATGGCCGAAGCGCTGCGGCGCCTGCACTGCGCCGTCGCACACGACGGCGCCGACATCGTCGCCACGCCGCCGAGCTGGCGCTTCGACCTCGCCATCGAGGAGGACTTCGTCGAGGAGGTGGCGCGCATCCACGGCTACGAGCACGTGCCCGCGAGGGCGCCGCGCTCGAGCCTGCCGATGCTCGAGTCGAAGGAGGGCCTGCGCAGCCGCTTCGACCTCAAGCGCGCCGCCGCCGCGCTGGGCTACCAGGAGGTCATCAACTACAGCTTCGTCGCCTCGCAGTGGGAGGCGGACTTCTCCGAGAACGCCTCGCCCGTGAAGCTCGCCAACCCCATCGCGAGCACCATGGACGTGATGCGCTCGACGCTCATCGGGGGCCTCGTGGCCGCCGTGAAGTCGAACGTCAATCGCGACGAGGAACGCGTGCGCGTCTTCGAGCTGGGCCGCTGCTTCCTGGGCGAGGGGCCGGAGCCGCACGAGCAGCCCGAGAGGCTCGCCGGCATCACCTACGGGCCGCGCATTCCGGAGCAGTGGGCCGAGAAGTCGCCGGACGCCGACTTCTACGACGCCAAGGGCGACCTGGAGGCCATCGCGGGGGAGGTGAAGCTCGCCTTCGTTCCCGCGCGTCATCCGGCCTTCCACCCGGGGCGCTGCGCGCGCGTGATGGCGGGCGAGCATGCCGTGGGCCTCGTGGGCGAGCTGCATCCGCGGTTGCAGCTGAAATACGACCTGGCTCGCGCCCCGGTGGTCTTCGAGATAGATTGCGACGTCCTGCTGGAGGGCAAGGCCCCGCGTTTCGGGGGGGTGTCGCGGATGCCCACCGTGCGCCGCGACCTCGCCGTGGTGGTGGAGGAAGGGCTCTCGGCAGGGGCCATCCTGGAGGCTGTCCGGGGGGCCGTTCCGGCCTGCGTGAGGGAGGTCGAAATCTTCGACCAATACCGCGGGAAAGGGGTCGAAACCGGGCGAAAAAGCCTTGCGTTTCGGATAGTTATGCAGGATACTGCCAGAACTTTGACAGATGCCGAGGTGGAGGAAATCGTGGGTTCCGTCCGGCATCTTCTGACAGAAAAATTCAAGGCTGTGCCGCGCACGTGAAAGACAAGGTCACCCTCACCAAGGCCGAGTTGGCCGACCTGATGTTCGAGAAGGTCGGGCTGAACAAGCGCGAGGCCAAGGACATGGTCGAGTCCTTCTTCGAGGAGATCCGCATCGCCCTGGAACGGGGCGAGATGGTCAAGCTCTCGGGATTCGGCAACTTCCAGCTGCGCAAGAAGCCCCAGCGGCCCGGCCGCAACCCCAAGACAGGCGAAGAGATCCCCATCACCGCGCGTCGCGTGGTCACTTTCCACGCGAGCCAGAAGCTGAAGACCCTCGTGGAGAAGTCCTTCAATGGGCACGGAGAACCTGGCAACGAATGACCTGCCGGCGATCCCCGCGAAGCGGTATTTCACGATCGGGGAAGTCAGCGAGCTCTGCGGGGTCAAGCCCCACGTGCTCCGTTACTGGGAGCAGGAGTTCACGCAGCTCAAGCCCCTGAAGCGACGCGGCAACCGGCGCTACTACCAGCACCACGAGGTGCTGCTCATCCGGCGCATCCGGGAGCTCCTCTACGAGCACGGCTTCACCATCAACGGCGCGAGGAACCGGCTGGAGGAGCCACCGCCTTCGCGCACGGGCGCCTATCCCGCGCTGGGCACGGGCAAGGAGATGACGGTGCCGCAGCCCATCTCGCCGGCCAACATCCGCAAGGAGTTGAAGAGCATCCTCAAGATGCTCGACAACGAGTAGTTTTCGCCGCGCGAGCGCGCGGGAATCCCCGTTTTCCTCTGCTATAATTCCGCTCTCGGTCGGGGCGTAGCGCAGCCTGGTAGCGCACCTGCATGGGGTGCAGGGGGTCGGAAGTTCGAATCTTCTCGCCCCGACCAATTCATTCGAGGGGTTACGCCGGTGGCGTAACCCCTTTTGCTTTCCTGGCGGGACGCCCGCCATCGCCAAATCCCGTAGACTCGCATTCGCCATGACCCAACTGCGCATCCCCGCCGTCTACATGCGCGGCGGCACCAGCAAGGGCGTCTTCTTCAAGGACGCGGACCTCCCCGCCGACCCGAAGGAGCGCGAGCGAGTGCTCCTGCGCACGATCGGCAGCCCCGATCCCTACGGCAAGCAGATCGACGGCATGGGCGCGGCCACTTCGAGCACGAGCAAGATCGTGATCCTCAAGAAGTCGGATCGCCCCGGCTTCGATGTGGACTACCTCTTCGGCCAGGTCTCCATCGACAAGCCCTTCATCGACTGGTCCGGGAACTGCGGCAACCTCACGACCGCGGTCGGCCCCTTCTCCGTTTCCGAGGGACTGGTGGCGGCGCCGCGGGATGGCATCGTCACCGTGCGCATCTGGCAGGCCAACACCAGCCGCGGCATCGTGGCGCGCGTGCCGGTGAAGGACGGGCAGGTGGTGGAGGAGGGAGACTTCGAGCTCGACGGCGTCACCTTTCCCTCGGCCGAGATCGCGCTGGAATTCATGGACCCGGGCGGCGGCGAGGATGGCGACGGCGGCGCCATGTTCCCCACGGGACATCTCGTGGACACGCTCGAGGTGCCGGGAGTCGGCGCCGTGAAGGCGACCCTCATCAACGCCGGCAACCCCACGATCTTCGTCGAGGCCGCCACCCTGGGGCTTCGCGGCAACGAGCTGCAGGACGAGGTCAACGGCGACGCGAAGATTCTCGCGCGCCTCGAGGCCGTGCGTGCCCACGGAGCGGTCGCGATGGGTGTGGCGAAGGACATCGAGGAGGCCACGACGAAACGCCTGGCCACGCCCAAGATCTGCTTCGTCTCGCCGCCGCAGGACTACACCGCCTCCAACGGCAAGCCCGTGCGGGCGCAGGGCATCGCCGTCACCGCGCGCATCGTCTCCATGGGCAGGCTCCACCACGCCATGACGGGCACGGGCGCGGTCGCCATCGCCGTCGCCGCCGCCATTCCCGGCACGATCGTGCACGCGGCCGTGCGTCCGGGCACGCCGAGCGACGCCGTGCGCTTCGGCCATCCTTCCGGCACGCTCGCCGTGGGAGCGGAAGCCCGGCAGGAAGGCGGCGAGTGGAAGGTCACGAAGGCCGTGATGAGCCGCAGCGCCCGCCGCCTGATGGAAGGGTGGGTGCGCGTGCCCTCGACTTGAAGGAAATGACGATGGAAGCGACCAAGGAACTCGTGGCCCAGATGGCCCCCTCGGGGACGCTTCGCGTGGGCATCAACCTGGGCAATCCCGTCATCGCGCAGAAGGGCGACGGCCCGGAGCCCAAGGGCATCGGTCCCGCCTTAGGCCGCGAGGTGGCGCGGCGCCTGGGCGTGCCCGTGAGCTTCACGACCTACGAGACGGCCGGCAAGCTCGCCGACGCCGTGAAGGCCGGCGCCTGGGACGTGGCCTTCCTCGCCATCGACCCGGCGCGCGCCGAGGACATCGACTTCACCGCGGCCTACGTCCACATCGAGGGCACCTACCTCGTGCGCGAGGACTCCCCCTACCGCGCCGTCGCCGACCTGGACCGCGAGGGCGTGCGCATCGCGGTGGGGCTGAAGACCGCCTACGACCTCTACCTCACGCGCGAGATCAGGCGCGCGACGCTCGTGCGCGGGCCCACGTCGATCGCGGCGATCGAGCGGTTCGTGAACGACGGGCTCGAGGCCGCGGCAGGCGTGCGCCAGCCCCTTGGAAAGTTCGCCGCCGCGAACCCGGGCCACCGCGTGCTGGACGAGAGCTTCATGGTGATCCGCCAGGCTGCCGGCGTGCCGAAGGGCCGGCCGCTCGCGCGGGCCTTCCTCGCGGACTTCATCGAGGAGGCCAAGCGCGGCGGATTCGTCGCGAAGGCGCTGGCCGAGAGCGGCGTGGGCGAAGTCACCATCGCACCGGCCGCTTCCTGAGCCCGATTCAAGAGTTCACTTCAACTTCGCCGCCGACGCCGCCTCTTGCCACGCCCCGGGATGGGGTGCCAGGTCGTCGCGCACCCTCGCGAGCGATTTTCGGATGAGCGTGCGCGCGGAGAGCGGCGTCTTTCGGAACGCCTCCTCGAGTGCGCCGGGGTGGAGCTCGCCCGTCGCCGCCAGGAGCACGGCCGCCTGTCTCAGGTCCTTCCGGCTCTTGGCGTCACGGCCCGTCCGGAGCTGGGCCACGATCAGCTTGTGCCAGGCGAAGCGCTCCGGAACCGGCACCCGCACGGTGACGACGCCATGGGTGGAAATGGCGGCGCCCATCTGGGTTTCGGCGAGCAGGTACCGCAGGTTCGGCAGGGCGGTCGCGTGCGCCTCGAGTTCCGGAACCGGGAGTGTCTCGATCGCCCTTCCGCGCGCGGGCACCAGGAGGTCGACGGTGAACCGGGATCGCCCCTTTTCCTTGAAGCTCGTGGAAGGCACCGTGTGGGCGAACCCCGGCACGCCGACGAAGTCGATGCCGGACTCCCGCAGCATGGCAAGCAGGCCGCCTGCTGGCGGCTCTGCCAGCGCGAGCTTGCTCGGCCTGGCGATGTCCACGTCCTCCGTGCCGAATGCCGCGACGCGGATCCCGAGGCGGTTGGCGATGACCTCGAACGCGTGGGTTCCGACCAGGACGGCGCCCGCCTCGAAGACCCCGTGCCGGCTCAAGGGGGCGATGGCGGCGAGGTGCCTGGCGGCCAGCACCGAGTAGCCCTCCCGGGCGAGCAGGCGCACGCTGCCGCGCAGTTGCCTAGCCTCGTCGATCCTGGACCTCCACGAATCGACCAGCGCCTGGCCGTCGGGCGAGTCGACCTGGCCCAGGTACTGGTCCCGCTTCGTCCCCTCGAAGTCGTAGTACTCCCGAACGTAGTATCTCGTCCGGTTCGCGTTCTGCCGTATCGAGATGGCCCCCGGCGTGCCCACGAGGTACTCGTCCTGGTGCAGGGCGTGGTTCTCGACGTCCGCGTAGGTCGTCGCGAGGGAGGGGGGCTGCCTGCGGTACAGGGGGGGTGGCACGGCGCATATCCTCCGGAGTTAAAACGTAGAGGATATGCCCATATCCTCTAGGTAGCAATTCCGGAGGATATGGCGGTCCGGGACGAGGATTCGCGAAAGCTCTCCTCCAGGAAGTCGACGAACGCCCGCACCCGCACGGCCAGCTGATGCCGGTGCGGGTAGATCGCGTGGATGTCGGCATCCGGCGTGTAGTAGTCCGGAAGGACCGGAACCAGCCGCCCCGACTTGAGGTAGCGCGCGATGTCCCATTCGGCTCGCATCAGGATGCCGTGGCCGTCCAGCGCCCAGGCGACCGCGATCCCGCCATCGTTCGTCGCGAGCGTGCCCTTCGTGCGCACGGCCTGCGTCACGGCATTGCGGCCCTTGCCCTTGGTGAGCCGCCACACGCCCCAGGCTTCCTCGCCCTGGCGGATCCCGATGCAGTTGTGGCGCGCGAGATCCCCCGGGACCTTCGGGGTTCCCTGCCGGGAAAGGTAAGCGGGAGCCGCGCACAGCAGGCGCCGGTTGGCCGCGATGTGCCTCGCGATCACGCGTGCGTCCGGCGGTGCGCCGAAGCGGATGCAGACGTCGAACGTGTCCTCGGTGAGGGCAGGGGGATTCACCGTGAGCTGCAGCTGGACCTCGACCTGCGGGTACTTGTGCGCGAAGCGGGAAACGACCTGCGCGACGTGGCTGCGCCCGAAACCCAGCGTCGCGTTCACCCGCAGCAGTCCCGTCGGCGTGGAGCGCGACGTCCCCAGCACTTCCTCCAGGTCGCGGATCTCGCCCAGGATCCGGCGCGCGCGCTCGAGGCAGGTCTCGCCCTCGGGCGTGAGGCTCATGCGGCGGGTGGTGCGGTTCACGAGGGCGACGCCGAGGCGCTCCTCCATCAGCGCGAGGCGGCGGCTGACGGCGGGTGTCGTCACCCCGAGCTCGCGCGCGGCGGCGCTCAGGCTTCCCGCGCCGGCGAGGACGGAGAAGAAGCCCAGGTCCGCGGGATGGATGGCTTCGCTCATGGGTCGATCCCTCTTCCTTGCGTAAGGCGCATTGTTAATCGGAATTTAAAGCTGATTTGGATTTCAAGGCGATTATAAGCCCTAGCCGGGTCTAGAGTCCTTCCACGATCCCAACAAATTGGAGGAGGAACCCGCATGGCCCGCCCGTCCGCTCTCGCCGCCCTTTGCCGCCGCGCCGCCCCTGCCATTGCCCTGGCCTTCGCCCTGGCCGCCGGCACCGCCCTCGCCGATGCCTGGCCCACCCGGCACGTCACGCTGGTCGTTCCCTTCCCGCCCGGCGGCACGACGGACGTCCTCGCCCGCGCGCTGGGCGAGCGTCTTTCGCGCTCGCTGGGGCAGCCCGTCGTCGTGGAGAGCAAGCCCGGCGCCGGCGCCACCATCGGCGCGGACTACGTGTCGAAGGCGAAGCCCGACGGCTACACGCTTCTCGTGGGCGCGGTGCACCACACCATCGCCACCAGCGTCTACAAGAAGCTCCCCTACGACTTCCAGAAGGACCTCTCCCCCATCACCACCATCGCGATGGTCCCCAACGTCCTCGTCGTGAACGCCGCCACGCCGGCGAAGAACGTGGGCGAATTGGTGGCTTACGCGAAGTCGCACGCGGACCGCGCCAACTACGGATCCAACGGCAACGGCACCGCCCAGCACCTCATCGGCACGCAGTTCCAGAACCAGACGGGCGTGACGCTCACCCACATCCCGTACAAGGGCAGCGGTCCGCTCGCCACCGACCTCCTGGGCGGACAGATCCTGATGTCCTTCGACACGATCACGCCCGTGCTCCCGCACATCCAGGCCGGCAAGCTCCGCCCGCTCGCCGTGACCACCGCGACGCGCTCGGCCGCGCTTCCCGACGTTCCCACGCTGGACGAGGCCGGCCTCAAGGGCTTCGCCATCGGCACCTGGTTCGGCGTGCTGGCGCCCGCGGCCACCCCTCCCGAGATCCTCGCGCGCCTCAACGCCGAGATGGTCAAGGTGATCAAGTCGCCGGAATTCCGCAAGCGCATGGACGAGATCGGCGCGCAGCCGATCGGCAACTCGCGCGAGGAGATGGCCCGGCAGATCAGGGACGAGACGGAGAAGTTCGCGGCGCTGGTCAAGGCGGCGAAGGTGTCGCTGGAATGAGCGCGGCCGCCTCGATTCCCGAAGCCGCCGCGAGCCTCGACCGGGACGTCGCTCGCCTCACGGACCTGCTGTCGAAGTTCACCGCGTACATCGGCAAGCGCCTGCCCGCCGACGTGTCGCACAAGCTGGGCGAACTCCGGTCGCAGGAGGTGAACTTCCTGGCGAAGGAGGTCTACGAGTCGATGCGCCAGAACCAGGAGGCCGCCGACAGGCTGGACCGCCCGAGCTGCCAGGACACCGGCGTGATCCAGTACTTCCTCACGGCGGGCGCGAAGTTCCCGCTCCTGGGGGAGCTGGAGCAGATCCTGCGCGACGCGACTCTCAACGCGACGAAGGACGGCCCGCTGCGCCACAACGCGGTGGAGACCTTCGAGGAGAAGAACACGGGCACCAACACGGGCTCGCGCATCCCCTGGCTCGACTGGGAGATCGTGCCCGGCGACGACGGCGTGACGATCGACGTCTACATGGCCGGCGGCGGCTGCACGCTGCCCGGGGCCGCCAAGGTGCTGATGCCCGGCCAGGGCTACGAGGGCGTGGCCGAGTTCGTCTTCGACGTCATCACCTCGCGCGGCGTGAACGCCTGCCCGCCGCTGCTCGTGGGCGTGGGAGTCTCGACTTCCGCGGAGACGGCCGCCCGCCTGTCCAAGAAGGCGATCCTGAGGCCCGTGGGCTCGCACCACCCCAACGAGAAGGCGGCGCTCATGGAGGAGCTGCTCGCGGAGGGCCTGAACGAGCTGGGACTGGGTCCGCAGGGCCTCACGGGCAACGCGAGCGTGATGGGGGTGAACATCGAATCGTCGGCGCGGCATCCCTCGACGATCGGCGTGGCGGTGTCGACGGGCTGCTGGGCCCACCGCCGCGGCCGGATCCGCATCAACGCGGACCTTTCCCACGAAGTGATTTCCCACCCGGGATTCCACGCATGAAGAAGACGCTCACCACCCCCATCAAGGACGAGGACCTGGAATCCCTCGAGGCCGGCGACGTGGTCTACCTCACCGGGACGCTGGTCACCTGCCGTGACGTGGCCCACCGCAGGCTCATCGAGCTGGGACGCGAGCTGCCCGTGGACCTGAAGGGCGGCGCCATCTTCCACGCCGGCCCCATCGTGCGGGAGAAGCCGGACGGGAACTACGAGATGGTCTCCATCGGGCCCACGACGAGCATGCGCATGGAGAAGTTCGAGAAGGACTTCATCCGCAGGACCGGCGTGAAGCTCATCGTCGGCAAGGGCGGCATGGGCGCCGAGACGCAGGAGGGGTGCGTGGAGAACAAGGCCGTGCACGCGATCTTCCCCGGCGGCTGCGCGGTGCTCGCGGCGACGAAGGTCGAGAAGATCGAAGGCGCGGAGTGGAAGGACCTCGGCATGCCCGAGACCCTGTGGGTGAACAAGGTGAAGGACTTCGGGCCCCTCATCATCTCCATCGACACGAAGGGCCGCAACCTCATCGAGGAGAACAAGGCCGTCTTCAACGCGAAGAAGAAGCCCATCCTCGAGCGCATCAACGCCCGCATCCGCTTCATCAAGTAGCGGCGCCTACTTGCCGCGCTTCGCGAGGATCGCCTCGATCTCGTCCATGATGCGGTTCATGCGCCGCGCCAGGGCCTCGTAGGGCGCGGCGGTGGCGAGGTCCACGCCCGCCTTCTTCACGAGTTCGTAGGGGTAGTCGGACCCGCCGGAGCGGATGAGCTCCAGGTAGCGCTCGCGGGCGCCGGGGCGGCCCTCGAGGATCGCCTCCGCCAGGAGGGAACTCGCCGCGATCGAGGTCGCGTACTGGTAGACGTAGTAGGCGCTGTAGAAGTGCGGGATGTAGGCCCACTCGATGGCGTAGAGGTCGTCGATCTTCACCACGCCCTGCGCCTCGCCGTGGTAGCGGCGCAGGATGTCGCCGTAGAGCTTCGTGAAGCCCTCGCCCGTGACCGGCTCGCCGCGGTCGACCCTCGCGTGCACCTCGCGCTCGAACTCCGCGAACATCGCCTGGCGGAAGAAGGTCCCGCGCAGCCCCTCGAGCGCCGAGCCGAGGTAGAGGAGCCGCTCGTCGTCGTTCGCGGCGGTCTTCAGGACGTGGTCCAGCAGCAGCGCCTCGTTGAGCGTGGAGGCGATCTCCGCCACGAAGGTGGTGTAGCGCGCGGTCGCGAAGGGCTGCGTGCGGTTGGAGAACCACGAGTGCATCGCGTGGCCCCACTCGTGCGCGAGCGTTGTCACGGACTCGTAGTTGTCGTTGTGGTTGAGGAGGAGGTACGGGTGCACGTCGTAGGCCATGCCGGCCATGTGCGCCCCCGACTGCTTCTTCGGGCGCGGGTAGACGTCCATCCAGCGCGCCTTCACGCCGGCCGCCATCGCCGTCGCGTATTCCTCGCCCAGCGGCTTCGAGGAGTCGAGCATCAGGCGCACGCCCTCGTCGATGGGGTAGGCGCGCCCGCCGGGGACGAGGGGCGGGTAGATGTCGTAGTAGCGCATCTCCTTCACGCCCAGCATCTTCGCGCGCAGGCGGAAGTAGCGGTGCAGGGTGGGGAGGTTCGCGTTGGTCGAGGCGATGAGCGCGTCGTACACCGCCACGGGGATGCGGTTCTGGTCGAAGGCGCGCGCCATCGAGTCCGGATAGTCGCGCACCCGGGCCTGGGCGTAGTCCTTCTTGAGGCTCTCGTAGAAGGCCACGCCCATCGTGCGCTCGAACTCCTTCCACCGGCCCCAGAAGGCGTCGAAGACCTTCCTGCGGTCGTCCCGGCTCTCCGCCTCGCGGTACTTGGTGTAGGCGGACTGGTCGATCCTCGCCTCGGTGCCGTCGGAGAGCTTCACCGTGGGCCAGGGCATGTCCGCGTTGGTGAGGATGGAATACACGTTCCCGGCGGCGCTTGCGGACATCGACAGGGTCGCGACCAGCGACTCGCCCTTGGCATCCAGGGTGTGCGGCGCCATGCGCAGGACGTCGTCCAGCGGTTGGCGATGGATGCGCAGGGCCGGCTCCTCGGCGAGGAAGGCGTCCACCTTCGCCTTGCCCATCGCGAGGATCTCGGGCCGCACGAACGCGGTCGCCTCGCCGAGCTTCGTGCCCAGGACGCTCACCTTCTGCCGGAGCGCGAGGCTCGCGGGCTTGCCGGTGTCCTCCGAATAGGTCTCGTTGGCGTAGACCGCCATGCGGAAGTAGCGCTTGGTCATCGTGTCGCGCCGGCCGAGGCAGTCGCGCAAGGCCCGCGCCGCCTCGCCCAGCCTGCCACGACATTCGACGAACGACTTGAGCTCGCCCTCGAGCGTGGCCGCGTCCGCGTTCCAGGCCGCCGTGTCGGGATACAGGTCGGCGAGGTTCCAGCGGTCCTGCGGTCTTTCGGCGGGGGCGGCCTGCGCGAGACCGGCGGCAAGAAGGGCGGTGGCGAGGATTCTCTTCATGGTTTCACCCTTTCACCAGTAGGCGAGCGCTCCCAGGTAGAGTCCCTCGAGGCTTTCCTCGGTGACCTCCCTGGGCGAGTTCGTGAGAAGGCGCTGCTGCGCCCACGCGCCCTTCGCGAGCGCCGGCGCATCGTTCTTCGAATAACCGACGCCGCCGATGCCGTTGGGGATCTGGGTCGCCTTCATCATCGCGATGAGCTGGTTCGCGATCACCTCGCCGGCGTCGTCGTCCGAGGCGCCGCGGGTGTCCGCCCCCAGCCAGCCGGCCGCGGCGATGTGGCGGTCCGGGCAGGCGCAGGCCGTGAAGCGGAAGACCGAGGGCGCGTTCACCACCACGCTCATGCCGTGCGGAACGATGGGCTCGTCGCCCGGGTAGCCCTCGGGGTGGAAGTCGCGAACGAGCCCGGCCACCGAGTAGGCCATGCCGTGGGGGACGTGCACGCCGGAGTTGCCGAAGGCGATGCCGGCAAGGGTGGCCGCATACATGAGGTTGTCGCGCGCCTCGCGGTCGGAGGCGTCGTTCACCCCGCGCTCCAGGTACTGCCCGAGGAGCTTCAACGCCGCCTCGCAGCCGATGTCGCTCCACGGGTTGGCGCCCTGGCTCATGGGCCGAAGACCGGGCTTCCCGGGCGCGGCGCGGCGCGTGTAGGGCTTCGCGGTGTAGGACTCCAGCGCGTGCGAAAGGATGTCGAAGCCGCTCGCGGCCACCACGTTCTTCGGGAGCGTGTAGGTGGTCGCCGGGTCGATGAGCGCGAGCGAGGGGCGAAGCCTGCGCGAGGCGATGCCCGTCTTCACCTGCATCGCGAGCAGGTCGAAGATGGCGATGCCGGTGCATTCGGAACCCGTGCCGCAGGTGGTGGGGCAGGCGATGTGGGGCTTGAGCGGCCCCGGCACGGCCTTCCCCTTGCCGATGGGCGCGTTCACGTAGTCCAGGAACTCGGCCGGGTACGTGACGTAGAGGTTCGCGGCCTTGGCGGTGTCCATGACCGAGCCCCCGCCCACCGAGACGTAGCCGTCGAATTTCCCCTCGGCGGCGAACCTCGCGGCCGCGAGGAAGGACTGGTCCGTGGGCTCGACGCGCGACTCGTCGAAGACCGCGACGTCCAGGCCCGCGGCGCGAAGCGACTCGCACACCTGGGCGACATAGGGCAGGGCGGCCAGCGTCCTGTCGGTGAAGAGCGCCACGCGGGTCATCCCCAGCGCCCGCGCGTGCTCGCCGGCCTCCTTCAGGACGCCGTGGCCGAAGGTGATGCTGGAGACGTCGATGGCGAAGGCCGCCTCGTTGCCTTCGGCGAGCAGGTAGTAGTGGTGGCAGCAGGCCATGGAATCCCTCCCCGATGACGAGGTTGAGTATAGTCGGGCGCGCCAGCGGAAAGGGCCGGCGGTGCCGGCCCTTTCCGTGGCCTCCCTTGCGGGCGAAGCCCGCTTCCCGGCCCTAGGCGTAAGTCGGGTACTTCGGCTCGTACATGTTCTCGCGGATGAAGGCGGCCGTGTCGGCGGGTTTCGCCACGCCCGCGAGCCCGCGCTTGAAGACCACCTCGGCCACGCTCGTGGCGATGGCGGCGGAGACGCTTCGCATGTCCTTGAGCGGGGGATAGAGGCTTCCCTGCGCGAGATCCTCCTCCGAGACCATCGCCGCGAGCGTGTCCGCGGCGGCGAGGAACATGTCGTCGGTCACGCGCTTCGCCTTGGTCGCCACCGCCCCCAGGCCCACGCCCG
This sequence comes from Burkholderiales bacterium, assembly GCA_026125445.1. GTDB lineage: Bacteria > Pseudomonadota > Gammaproteobacteria > Burkholderiales > Usitatibacteraceae > FEB-7. The sequence continues at coordinate 3,844 of JAHCLE010000042.1, read as the reverse complement.
GGAAGATGTACGAGTTGTTGCACTGGCGCGGCACCAGCGTCTGGCCGCCGATGTTGACGGGCGCGAAGGGGCTGCCGCAGGCGAAGACGCCGCGGCCGTCGCTCCACGCGTAGGCCTCTTCCGCCGTGCACTCCGACTTCGAGGTCGGGTTGGACAGCGCGAAGATGATCGGGCGCGAGTTGAACGAGGCCATGGCCTTCACGATCGGCTGGGTGAAGGTGCGGCCAACGGCCGCCACGCCGATGATGGCCTGGGGCTTGAGGGCGTTGACGGCCTCGGCGAACTCCTTCACCGGCGCGTGCTCGTGCGCGTACTTGCGCTTGTGGTCCGTGAGGTCGGTGCGCGAGGCGACGACCAGGCCCTTGGAGTCGACCAGCCAGCAGCGCTTGCGCGCCTCGGCTTCGGGCAGGCCCTCGGCCACGAGGGACGCGGTGATGAGGTCGGCGATGCCCACGGCGGCTTCGCCCGCGCCCAGGAAGAGCACGCGCGTGTCCGCGAGGCTCTTTCCGGTGATGCGGATGGCGGACTTCAGGCCCGCGAGCGTGACGGAGGCGGTGCCCTGGATGTCGTCGTTGAAGGTGCAGACCTTGTCCTGGTACTTGTGCAGCAGGCGGAAGGCGTTGGCGTTGGCGAAGTCCTCGAACTGGATGAGCACGCCCGGGAAGACCTCGTTGGCGGCGGTGACGAACTCGTCGACCAGCGCGTCGTACTCCGCGCCGCGAAGGCGCCGGCGGTAGTGGCCGATGTAGAGCGGGTCCTTGAGGAGTTCCTCGTTCTCGGTGCCCACGTCGAGGGTGATCGGGAGGCACAGCTGGGGATGCATGCCGGCGCAGGCCGTGTAGAGCGAGAGCTTGCCCACCGGGATGCCCATGCCCTGGGCGCCCAGGTCGCCCAGGCCCAGGATGCGCTCGCCGTCGGTGACGACGATGATCCCCGCCTTGTGCGGCCAGTTGCGCAGCAACTGCTTCACGCGCCCCTTGTCGGCGGCCGAGATGAACATGCCGCGCGCCCGGCGGTAGATGCGGCCGTAGAGCTGGCAGCCCAGGCCGACCGTCGGGGTGTAGATGAGGGGCATGATCTCCTCGGCGTTCTCCATCACCACGCGGAAGAAGAGCGTCTCGTTGCGGTCGTGCAGCGCCGTGAGGAAGATGTACTTGTCGAGGTCGGTGGGCAGCCGGCGCATGTTCTGGAGCACGCGGCTCACCTGCTCGGGCTGCGTCGTGACCCGCGGGGGCAACAGGCCGCGCAGTCCCAGCGCGTCGCGCTCGGCCTCGGTGAAGGCCGTGCTCTTGTTGTACTCGGGGTCCTGAAGGAGGGCGTAGCCCCTGAGCGGGGGCGGGGTGACGGACGACATGGCGAGTTCTCTCCGAGGTTCCGCCGGGTCGCCGGGTCGCGAGACTTCGCGTCCCTCGAGCGCCCATTTGTTCTCCGGGAAGGCCGGTGGCGGGCTAGCGGCAATGCTAGGGCGGGGCGGACCGATACCCCTTGCGCTCGATCAAGGCCGCGCTTTGCGCTTCCTCAAATGTCCCGCCGGTTTGACAGGCAACGGAGGCCCGCGTAGCCTCCGCGGCATCCGGTCGGGAGAGCGCGATCGCGGGGTTCCCGCGTCGCCGCCGAAGGGGTAGCGCCCGCAAACTCTCAGGCAAAAGGACCGTCCGGAACCGGGTTCGCCTGCGCAGGCAGGCGGGGCAGCCCCGGACTCTGGAGAGCGGCGGAGGGATTCCCGGCCGGCCGGGATTTCCCGGGTTTCCGTCCACCGAAGGGGCTCGCGGCGCCGGCCATCCGGCACCGTAATCTCTCAGGTACAAGGGACAGAGGGGCCAGGCAAGCGATGCGGGCTTGCCTGGCCCCTTTTCATTTCCGGGAGGCACCGCAGCCATGCTGAAGACCACTCCGCTCAACGCCCTGCACCGCGAGGCCGGCGCCCGCATGGTCGACTTCGGCGGCTGGGACATGCCCGTGCACTACGGCTCGCAGCTCGAGGAGCACCACGCGGTGCGCCGCGACGCCGGGATCTTCGACGTCTCCCACATGCGTGTGGTGGACCTCGAGGGGCCGGGGGCGCGCGAGTTCCTGCGCTTCGCGCTGGCCAACGACGTGGCGAGGCTCGCCGTGCCCGGCAAGGCGCTCTACTCGTGCATGCTCAACGACGAGGGCGGCGTGGTGGACGACCTCATCGCCTACTTCTTCCGCGACGACTTCTTCCGGCTGGTGGTGAACGCCGGCACCGCCGAGGGCGACATCCAGTGGCTGCACTCGCTCAACGCCCTGGCCGGCCACAAGGTGGCGATCAAGCCGCGCGAGGACCTCGCCATGGTGGCCGTGCAGGGGCCCAACGCGCGCGAGAAGTTCTGGCGCGCCTTCGACGAGACGAAGCCCGCGACCGAGGCGCTGGTCGCGTTCCAGGGCGCGCGCATGGGCGACGACATCATGGTGGCGCGCACCGGCTACACGGGCGAGGACGGCTTCGAGGTCGTCTTCCCCGCAGCCGAGGCGGAGACGATCTGGAAGCGGGTGGTCGCGCAGGGCGTGCGTCCCTGCGGCCTGGGCGCGCGCGACACGCTGCGGCTGGAGGCCGGCATGAACCTCTACGGGCAGGACATGGACGCCGCCATCTCGCCCCTGGACGCGGGGCTCGCCTGGACGGTGGACCTCAAGGCGCCGCGCCCCTTCTTCGGCCGCAAGGCGCTCGAGGCGCGCGGCAAGAAGCGGGAGTTCCTCGGCCTCGTCCTCGGCGACAAGGGTGGCGTGCTGCGCGCGCACCAGAAGGTCGCGGCCGAGGGTGGGGAGGGCGAGGTCACCAGCGGCACCTTCTCGCCCACGCTCAATGTCTCCATCGCGCTCGCGCGCCTGCCGCTCGGCACCGCTCCCGGCGCCACGGTGCGCGTGGCGATCCGCGACAAGGAGCTCGCCGCGCGGGTCGTGAAGCCCCCGTTCGTGCGCAACGGCAAGGCGTTGATCTGATCGCGCGCCGGACGGAACTCGCCGGCGCAAGCAAATGGAAACCACGGAGAGGACGCGATGAACATCCCGAAGGAACTGAAGTACACGCAGTCGCACGAATGGGCGAGGAGCGAGGCCGACGGCACCGTGTCGGTCGGCATCACCGACCATGCCCAGGAGCAGCTGGGCGACATCGTGTTCGTCGAGGCGCCCAAGGCCGGCCGCAAGGTCGCCGTGGGCGAGGCGGTGGGCGTGGTGGAGTCGGTGAAGGCCGCCTCCGACATCTACGCGCCGGTGGCCGGCGAGATCGTCGCCGGCAACGATGCGCTGGCCGACGCGCCCGAGAAGGTGAACGCCGACGCCTACGGCTGCTGGATGTTCCGCATCAAGCCGGACAACCCCGCCGACCTCGCGAAGCTCCTCGACGCCGCCGCCTACGAGAAGGTCGCCTCGGAATAGAAGGAACCGCCATGCCCGACACCCACGTCGACCGCCGCACCCTCGGCGAGCTCGAGGACCGTGCCGCCTTCGAGCGCCGCCACGTCGGCCCCGATGCCGGCGACCAGGCCGCCATGCTCTCCGCGCTGGGCTACGCCTCGCGCGATGCGCTGATGCAGGCCATCGTCCCGCCCGGCATCCGCCGCAAGGCGCCCATGGCGCTGCCCGCGGGCCGGCCGGAGGCCGAGGCGCTGGCGGAACTGCGCGCCCTCGCGGCGAAGAACCGGGTGTTCCGTTCCTGGATCGGGCAGGGCTACTACGGCACTCACACGCCGGGCGTCATCCTTCGCAACATCCTCGAGAACCCCGCCTGGTACACGGCCTACACGCCCTACCAGCCGGAGATCTCGCAGGGCCGGCTGGAGGCGCTCGTCAACTTCCAGACGATGGTCTGCGACCTCAC
>JAHCLE010000419.1 GCA_026125445.1 Burkholderiales bacterium | reverse complement strand
TCCACCACCACCCCTTCCGCGCCCATGGCGCGGGCGATGGCGGCGAAGCTCGGGTTCTCCAGGTTGGAGCCGACGAAGCGGTTGCCGTAGAAGTCGACCTGGTTCTTCTTTTCCGCGCCCCACTGCCGGTTGTGGAACACCACCGCCGTGACGGGAATCTTCTCGCGCACGCAGGTGAGGATCTCGCCGAAGCTCATGCCCCAGGCGCCGTCGCCGACGTAGGCCACGGCCGGACGCTCCGGTGCCGCCACCTTGGCGCCGATGACGGCGGGAAAGGCATAGCCGCAGTTGCCGAAGCTCATCGCCGCGAAGAAGCTGCGCGGCTGGGCGAAGCGCAGGTAGCTGTTGGCCACCGAGCAGATGTTGCCGATGTCGGTGGACACCATGGCGTCCGCCGGCAGCGCCTTTTCCAGTTCGCGCAGCATCTGGCGCGGGTGCATGGCAGGACTGTCTTTGGCGACTTCCAGGCTCCACGGGTCGCGCTCCTGCGGCCAGGCGTCCAGCTCGGCTTCCCAGGCGGCCTTCTCCTGCGCGATCTCCGCGCGGCGCGGCTTGCGGTTGGCAGCGCACGCCAGTTCGCGCGACTCGAGCCGGTGCAGCAGCGCCTCGGCGGCGGCCTTCGCATCCGCGCACAGGCCGACGGAGATCTTCTTCACCAGCCCGAGCATCTTCGCGTCGGCGTCGACCTGGATGATCTTCGCCTGCTTCGGCCAGTAGTCGAGGCCGTGCTGCGGCAGCGTGCCGAAGGGGCCGAGGCGCGTGCCCAGCGCCAGCACCACGTCGGCCCTGGCGATCAGCTTCATGCCGGCCTTCGAGCCCTGGTAGCCGAGCGGGCCGCACCACAGCGGATGCGCCGCCGGAAAGGCGTCGTTGTGCAGGTAGCTCGTCACCACCGGCGCATCGAGCAGCTCGGCCAGCTTGGCGCAGGCGGCCACGCCGTCGGCCAGCACCACGCCGCCGCCGGAAACGATCACGGGAAATTTCGCCGCGGCGAGCAGGTCGGCCGCCTCGTTCAGGCTCTTCTCGCCGCCGGCGCCGCGCTCGATGCGGATCGGCGCGGCGATGTCGTAGTCGGCCTCGCCGTAGAAATGGTCGCGCGGGATGTTGAGCTGCGTCGGCCCCATCTCCAATTGGGCGCGGTCGAAGCAGCGCGCGGCGATCTCCGCCATGCGCTGCGGGCTGCTCACATGGCCCTGGTATTTGGTGATCTTCGAGAAGATCGGCAGCTGGTCGGTCTCCTGGAAGCCGCCCAGGCCCATCGACAGGCTGCCCGTCTC
>JAHCLE010000418.1 GCA_026125445.1 Burkholderiales bacterium | reverse complement strand
TGGCCTCCAGCGTGAGGGGCTTCTCGCGCGCAAGCGCGTGGCGCGCGGCCACCACGACGCCGTGGTGCCACTGGTACGCGGGCAGGCTCACCAGTTCCCGGTGGTCCGCGAGCGACTCGGTGGCGATGGCGATGTCCGCCTCGCCGTCGATGACCATTCGCGCGAGCTGCGCGGGGTTGCCCTGGAGGATCCTCAGGTGCACCTCGGGATAGCGGCGCTTGAACGCGGTCACCACCTTCGGCAGCGCGTAGCGCGCCTGCGTGTGCGTCACCGCGAGGACGAGGCTGCCGCGCCCCGGGTCGGCGTGCTCCTCGCCCACCACGCGCAGGTTGGCGATCTCGGCGAGGATGCGCTCGATCCCCGCGAGGATTTCCTGCCCGGCCCGCGTCACCCCCGTGAGCCGGCGCCCCTCGCGCACGAAGATCTCCACCCCCAGCTCCTCCTCGAGCAGGCGAAGCTGCTTCGATACCCCCGGCTGGGAGGTGTGCAGGGCGGCCGCGGCCCCGGAGACGCTCAATCCCCGTTTCGCCACCTGGGCGGCATAGCGCAACTGCTGCAAATTCATGGGCTTATCTCATATCCAATAGTTATCAATATATCACTATCAAGTATTTTTCAGGAATATTGCGGGCGTCTACCATGGCCCGCATCGATCGTTGCCCGGGAGTGGAAGGCCATGAAGAGACACGACCTTTTCGACGTTGCGGCGGCCCGCGCCCTCGCCGAGGGGCTGCCTTTCGCCGGGGCGCTGACTCCGCGGGAAGCGCACCAGCTCGCCTCCGAGGGCGCGGCGAAGATCGTGGACATCCGCACGCGCCCGGAGTGGGAATTCGTCGGCCACATCGAGGACACGCCGCTCATCGAGTGGAAGTCCTACGGCTCCTCCCGCCCCAACCCGGACTTCGTGGACAAGCTCGCGGCGCGTTTCGCGCATGACGAGGCGATTCTGCTCATTTGCCGGAGCGGTATCCGCTCCCGCGACGCGGCCACCGCGGCCGCGCAGGCGGGGTTCACCCGGGTCTACAACGTGCTGGAGGGATTCGAGGGCGACCAGGACGAGGAAGGCCGCCGCGGCAACCTCGGGGGCTGGCGCCACGCCGGCCTGCCCTGGACCCAGCACTGAGTCCGCGGGGGTCGCGACGGGCTGCTACAGTAGCGGCCCGTGATCCCGTACCTGCGACCGCAAGACCCGTTCCCCCCCGTATCCCGGGCGCTTCGTTCGCCCAACGGCCTGCTCGCCGCGGGCGCGGACCTCTCCCCGCAGCGCCTCCTCGACGCC
>JAHCLE010000417.1 GCA_026125445.1 Burkholderiales bacterium | reverse complement strand
GGTGTAGAAGATCTTGTCCTCGCCCGTGAGGCCGTCCAGCCACATGCGGCCGGCGATGGCGTCCACGGCATTGTGGCGGCCGATGTCCTCGACGAACATGAGGATCTTCGTGCCGCGGGCGAGGGCGCAGCCGTGCACTGCGCCCGCCTGCTTGTAGATCGACTCGTGGTGACGCACCGCGTCGAGCAGACCGTAGAGGGTGTCTTCGTCGAGGCGGGCCACCGCGGGCAGCGATACTTTTTCGATCTCGTCCATCAGGTCACCGAACATCGTGCCCTGGCCGCAGCCCGTGGTGACGGTACGTTTGCCCATTCTTTCTTCGAGGTCGCCCGCGGAGCGGGTCGTGGTGACGGCCACCGAATCCGTCTCCCAATCGACCTGCACGGCGGCGATGTCCTCCAGGCGCGATACCAGGCGCTGGTTGCGCAGATAGCCGATGGCCAGCGCCTCCGGCGCGCCGCCCAAGGTCATCAGCGTGACGATCTCGCGCTTGTCGAGGTAGAGCGTCAGCGGATGTTCGCCGGCGATCTGCGTCGGCACGGCATCGCCGTGCTCGTTGGTGGCGGAGATGGTGATGGTGGCCGGACGGGCGGCGTCGGTCAGCTGCGGACGATAGGGCATCAGCCCCCCGTCATCGACATGAAGCGGACGACCTTCGGATCCTGCATCTGCTCGTTGAAATCGTGCCCCTTCGGCTTGATGCCCATGGAGTCGACGATGGCCTGGCGCAGCGGCGCGTCGTCCTCCGGATGGCCGCGCAGCACCGGCATCAGGGCGAGGGCGTCGTTCTGGCCGAGGCAGGGATAGAGTTCCCCCTTGCAGGTGATGCGCACGCGGTTGCAGCTGTCGCAGAAATTGTGCGAGTGTGGCGAAATGAAGCCGACCTTTGTGCGCGCCCCGGGGATGCGCCAGTAGTGCGCAGGTCCGCCCGTGGTTTCGGCTGAGCTGACCAGTTCGAAGTGTGGCTGCAGCAGCGCCAGCGCCTCGTCCGAGCTGAAATAGGTGTCGGCGCGCGAGCGGTCGATCGAGCCCAGGGGCATTTCCTCGATGAAGGAAATGTCGATGCCCTTGCCGACGGCGAATCGCACCAGGTCGAGGATCTCGTCGTCGTTCACGCCGCGCATCATCACGGCATTGAGCTTGATGCCGGAGAATCCGGCGGCGATCGCCGCATCGATGCCGCGCAACACCTTGTCGATCTCGCCGACGCGGGTGATGGACTTGAAACGGTCCGCCCGCAGGGTGTCCAGGCTGATATTCACGCGCTTCACGCCGGCGT
>JAHCLE010000416.1 GCA_026125445.1 Burkholderiales bacterium | reverse complement strand
TCGGGTTCTTGCCCAGCGTGATGATGGGCTCGGCGACGCGGCGAAGCTCCTTCGCCTTCGGCAGCGTGGTGCGGATGGCCTCGTGCTTGAGGAGCGAGACCGTCATGTTGCGCAGCATCGCGAGGCGATGGCTGCTGGTGCGGTTGAGCTTGCGAAGCCCGTGGCGGTGACGCATGGTTCGTTTCCTTTCGGTCTCTTGGCCTTTCCGGCCTTGTTGTCGTTATGGGGTTGGGAACGCCGTCCTACTTCGTGAGCCCGGCGACGGGCCAGTTCTCGAGCTTCATCCCGAGGGTGAGGCCCTTCGAGGCGAGCACTTCCTTGATCTCGTTGAGCGACTTGCGGCCGAGGTTCGGGGTCTTGAGCAGCTCGTTCTCGGTGCGCTGGATGAGGTCGCCGATGTAGTAGATGTTCTCGGCCTTGAGGCAGTTGGCCGAGCGCACCGTGAGCTCGAGGTCGTCGACCGGCTGCAGCAGGATCGGGTCGACCTGCGGCTGGGCGCTCTCGACGCGCTCCTCGCTCGTGGACTGCAGGGACGCGAACACCGAGAGCTGGTCCACCAGGACGCTCGCGGAGTAGCGCACGGCCTCCTCGGGCTCGATGACGCCGTTGGTCTCGATGTCGATCACCAGGCGGTCGAGATCGGTGCGCTGCTCGACGCGGGCGCTCTCGACCTGGTAGCTCACGCGGCGGATCGGGCTGAAGGAGGCGTCCAGGAGGATGGCGCCGATGGCGCGCGAGTCCTCGGTGCGGCGCGCCGTGGCGGGAACGTAGCCGCGTCCCTTCTCGACCTTCACCGTCATGTCGAGCTTGCCGCCCTGCGTGATGTGGGCGATCACGTGGTCGGGGTTGATGATCTCGACGTCGTGGGTCTGCTCGATGTCGGCGGCGGTGACGGGGCCGGGCTTGTCCTTCTTGAGCTTGAGGCTCACCTCGGAGCGGCCGTGCAGCTTCATCACGATGCCCTTGAGGTTGAGGAGCACGTCCACCACGTCCTCCTGCACGCCCTCGATCGTCGAGTACTCGTGCAGGACTCCGGCGATCTTCACCTCGGTGGCGGCGTAGCCGGGCATGGAGGACAGCAGGATGCGGCGAAGCGCGTTTCCGAGCGTGTGCCCGTAGCCGCGCTCGAAGGGCTCCATCACCACCTTGGCGTGCGTGGGGGACAGGTTCTGCACGTCGATGATGCGGGGCTTCAGGAAGTTCGTGGCGTTGCTTTGCATGCGTGGGGCCTCTGCCAGTGTCGGTTGAGAGAGCGAGCCTGCTGCCGGTGCCGCTTCGGGCAGCGCT
>JAHCLE010000415.1 GCA_026125445.1 Burkholderiales bacterium | reverse complement strand
GGGCGCCATGATCGGCCTGTGCCGCATGAACCTGCCGGCCATCTTCGTCTACGGGGGAACCATCAAGCCCGGCCACCACAAGGGCCAGGACCTGCAGATCGTCTCGGTGTTCGAGGCGGTGGGGGCGCTCAACGCCGGGAAGATGTCGCGCGAGGACTTCGACTGCATCGAGCGTTGCGCGCTCCCCGGCACCGGCGCCTGCGGCGGCATGTACACCGCCAACACGATGAGCTCGGCCTTCGAGGCGCTGGGCATGTCGCTGCCGTTCTCCTCGACGATGGCCAACGAGGACGCCGAGAAGGTCGCGAGCGCCGAGGAGAGCGCGCGCGTGCTGGTCGCGGCGGTGAAGAAGGGGCTGAAGGCCCGCGACATCGTCACCCGCAAGTCGATCGAGAACGCGGTCTCCGTGATCATGGCGGTGGGCGGCTCGACCAACGCGGTCCTGCACTTCCTCGCCATCGCCCACGCGGCCGACGTCGAATGGACCATCGACGACTTCGAGCGCGTGCGCCGCAAGGTGCCGGTGCTCTGCGACCTGAAGCCTTCCGGCCGCTACGTGGCCACCGACTTCCACAAGGCCGGCGGCGTTCCGCAGGTGATGAAGATGCTGCTCGACCACGGCCTGCTGCACGGCGACTGCATGACCATCACCGGCAAGACCGTCGCCGAGATGCTCGCGGGCGTGCCCTCCGAGCCGCGCAAGGACCAGGACGTGATCCGCCCCTGGTCGAACCCGATGTACGCGCAGGGCCACCTCGCCATCCTCAAGGGCAACCTCGCCACCGAGGGCTGCGTGGCCAAGATCACGGGGCTCAGGAACCCGGTGATCACGGGTCCGGCGCGCGTATTCGATTCCGAGCCCGACCTCATGGACGCGATCCTCGCCGACCGCATCAAGGCGGGCGACGTGGTCGTGCTGCGCTACGAGGGCCCGAAGGGCGGCCCCGGCATGCGCGAGATGCTCTCGCCCACCGCAGCGCTCATCGGCAAGGGCCTGGGGGAATCCGTCGGCCTCATCACCGACGGGCGCTTCTCCGGGGGCACCTGGGGCATGGTCGTGGGCCACGTGGCCCCGGAGGCCTATGAGGGCGGCACGATCGCGCTCGTGAACGAGGGCGACTCCGTCACGATCGACGCGCGCAAGCTCCTCATCCAGCTGAACGTGCCCGACGCCGAGATCGCGAAGCGGCGCGCGGCGTGGAGGCAGCCGGCGCCGCGCTACACACGCGGGGTGCTCGCGAAGTACGCGAAGCTCGTGGGCACGGCCAGCAAGGGCGCGGTCACCGACTGACC
>JAHCLE010000414.1 GCA_026125445.1 Burkholderiales bacterium | reverse complement strand
ATCGAGGCGGTAGGCCTCGAAATAGGCGGCCTGCGCCTCCGTCCAGCGCGACTGCGAGGCGTAGAGGTTGCCGAGCGTGAAGTGCAGCGCCGGGCTCTGCGGGTAGCGGGAGATGTCGGCGCGCAGCTTCTCCTCCAGGCCCTCGGGCCGCGAGAGGTCGGCGAGCGCGGCGAGGCCGGCCACGGCGGAGGGATTCTTCGGATCGAGGGCGAGCGCGCGTCGATAGTGCTTGGCGGCCGTCTCGCGATCGCCGGAGCGGGCCGCCGCGGTCGCGAGCCCCAGGTGCGCGTCGAGGTTCGCGGGATCGGCGGCTAGTGCCGCCTCGTAGGACTTGCGCGCAGCGGCCGGATCGCCCCGGCGCAGCGCGTCGTAGCCCTGGGCGACCTCCGGCGAGACGCGCGGCGCCTCGATGGTGCGCGAAAGCTTGAGCGGCGGCGCGGGCTTCGCGTCTGCGGGCTGCTTGAGCAGGTTCATCACGAGCTGCTCGGCGGCCCTGGGCTGCACCTTCTCGCGCGAGGGTGTCGTGGCGGGATTCTCGGGCTTCAGGAGGGCCACCGGCGGGACCGCCTCGTTGCGCACGGCGGGTGCTTCAGGTGCGGTGGTCGCGGGCGCGGTGGCGGCGGGCTGTGGTGCCGCAGGCGTCACGGGCCGGGGAGCGGAGGGCACGGGGCCGCGCGCCATGGGACCGGGCGTCTTGTTGATCTCGTACCAGACGTAGGCGCTTCCGCCGGCGAGTACGACCAGCGCGATCGCCACGACCGCGAGGACGACCTTCTTGCTGCCGGAGGGCTCGACGGCGGGTTCCTGCTGCTTGGCCGCGAAGACGGCCTTCGCGCCCTCGCGCTTGGCCGCCGGCGCAGCGGCGGGCGCGACCGGGGGGTGGGCCGCGGGCGCGTGGGTGACGGGCGGCTCGTGCGCCTCGAGCTCGAGCTTGCGTCGGGACGCGGCTTCCGAGGGTGCGACGCCAGCTGCCGGTGCGGCGGTCGTGTCGGCCTGCGGCGGCTCCTGGCCTTGCCCCTGTCGGGCGAGCTTTTCCTGCTCGGCGCGCTTGAGGGCGTCGAGGAGGAGGCTCACCGGTTCCCTCCGGGCTGGGACGGGTCCGGAACCACGGGGTTGGGCGTCGTCCGGAACTTGAATTCCTCGCCCGGCTGCATGCTGCGGACCGTTTCCTGGACCTCGGGCAGCGGCAGCTCGGCTTCCTTGAAGAAGCGCGTGTTGGGCAGGAAGCGCCGGTAGCCGGCGAGGTCGCCTTCGATGCTCGCGTTCCTCACGACCACGGGGCGCATGAAGATG
>JAHCLE010000413.1 GCA_026125445.1 Burkholderiales bacterium | reverse complement strand
GCTGTAGGAGTAGCCGATGCGGTCCTCGTTGCCCTCGCGGTCGCCCTGCCGGCTGTCCTGGAAGATGGTGAAGCGCATGGCGGTCGCGTCCGGCTACTTCGTGAAGAACTTCGACAGCGGCTTGTTCAGGGTGTCGAAGAAGCCCTTCCTGGCCGCGTCCTGGGGTTCGATCATCAGCAGCTTCTGCAGCTCGAAGGCCGTCTGCGGGCGCTTCAGGTGGTCGAGGTCCAGGCACATCTCCACGATCGAGTAGAGCTCGTCCGAGTAGGCCTCGCGCGCGAGGGTGCGCAGCGGGATGAGGCGGTCCTTCTCCATGCGCGCGTCCGCGGCCTGGGGGGGCGTGCCGGAGATGCAGGTGTACATCGTCGCGCCCACCGAGTAGATGTCGCTCCAGGGGCCCAGCTTCGAGGGCTCGAAGTTGTACTGCTCGGGCGCGGCGAACCCCGCCGTGTACATGGGCTTCAACTTCATCGGCTCGTCGGAGAGCGTGATGCGCGCCGCGCCGAAGTCGAGCAGCACCGGGCGACCGTCCATCGCGATGTAGACGTTGGCCGGCTTGATGTCCAGGTGCAGCAGCTTGTTGGCGTGCACCTCGCGCAGCCCGTTCATCAGGTGGATGAAGATGCGGCGCATGAAGGTCTCGGTGAACTCCGCCCGGTTCCTCTGGATGTGGAACTGCAGCGTCCTGCCGCGCACGTACTGCATGACCATGTAGCAGGTCTCGTTGGCGCGGAAGAAGTTCTCCACGCGCACCACGTTGGGGTGCGCGATGAGCGCGAGCGAGCGCCCCTCCTCGAAGAAGCACTTCAGGCCGTGGCGGAAGGCCGCGATGTTGGCCGGGTCGTCGATGCGCACCTCCGTGCCCTCGGCGCGCAGCGCGAGGGAGGCGGGCAGGTACTCCTTGATGGCGTAGGGCGTCTGGCTCTCGTCATAGGCGAGATAGACGATGCTGAAACCGCCGGAGGACAGGGGCTTGTCGATGCGATAGCCGTTGAGGACGTAGCCACTCGGCAACGGCTGGTTGACCTGCGAAGGCATGGGATGCGGGGGTTCCGCTATAATTCGCTGCATTGTCGGCAATCGAAAACGGCTTGTAAAGCCGCGTTGGAAAAGGAAATTTCCGCCGCCGACCGTCCTTGATCCGCCACCCCGAAGGATACCCGAGCGCCATGATCGCCAGCATGACCGGCTTCGCCGCCGCCACCCGCGAAGTGCCCGGCGGCCAGCTCGCGGTGGAGCTGAAGAGCGTCAACCACCGCTACCTCGAGTTCCAGTGCCGCCTCGCCGAGGACCTGCG
>JAHCLE010000412.1 GCA_026125445.1 Burkholderiales bacterium | reverse complement strand
GGAGCCGTCGGCGAAATCGTTCACCGCCGCGTTGAAGTCCTTGCGCACCAGCACCGCCGTCTGCCGGTGATTGGCCGACATGTATTCGGATATCTCGCGGAAGAGCGCCTCGTCGAAGCTGCCCATGTGGATGTCGCCTTCCCACAGGTCGACGCCGTAGCACTTCGCGCCGGCCCCGCAGGCCTCGGCAGCCTGGCAGAAGGCGGCGAAGGAGGATCCGCTATAGGTGCCGAGTTCCACGATCGTCCGGGGGCGCAGCCGCCCGATCAACTCGAAGGCGAAGGGGATGTGCCCGATCCACCACGGGCTCTTCAGGAGCCGGGGTGAGAGCCTTTCCGCCCAGGCAAATCGATTCGAAAGATCGTTCATGGCGATGTCTTCCCTGTTTCGGGGCTAGCGCTTGAGCCGCCCCTCCTTCATGCATTCGTCGTAAAGCCTCTGCACGTACTCGTACGCCGCGCGCGTTTCGTCGTACGCCGCGCGCGTCTCCCCATAGGCCTTCTCGAGTCGCGAGTAGGCCTCGGTGAGCTGCGCGTAGGCCTCGCTCAGGTGCCGGTAGGGCTCGGTGAGGCCGCTCTGCCAGCCCTCGCCCACCCGGAATCGCGCCACTTCCCGCGTGCCCTCGGGGAGCAGCGGCCCGTAGTCTTTCACCATCTCGACCACGGTGCGCGCCGGCGGCGAGGCTGCGAGCCTGGCTGCGACCGCGGCGAGCGAGCCCGGTTCCCCCTGCAGGCGGCGGATCGTCTCCACGAGGGCTGCGGCCTCGGGCGCGAAGAGAAAGCCGTTCTCGCCTTCCCGGATGCGCTCCGCGAAGCTGCCCAGGGCGGTGGCCACCGGGGGAACGCCCAGGGCGAACAGCTCGCTCAGGGTGTAGCTGAAAGTCTCGGGAACGATGGAGGCGAGCAATCCCGCGTGGGGCGCCGCCTCGGCGACGAGCCCTGGCAGGTCCCGCAGGTCGTAGCGCTCCACGGCCTTCCAGCCCAACTCCTGCGCGGCCTGCATCCCCGCGGCTCCGCACCCCAGCAGCGTGACCTCGGCGTGGGGCCGCAGCCCGGCGGCCGCCTCGCGAAGGAGGTCCGCGCCCTTGAGGTCGGTGAAGCGCCCCAGCATCACGAGACGAAGCGGCTCGCCGGCGGCGCGCGCCGGGTAGGGAAGCGGCTTCGCCTCGAGGTCGATGCCGTGCGCGATGACGCGCATGGGAGCGTCCTTCAGGCGCGGCTCCAGCTGCCTGAGCGTCGCGGCCACCGAGGCCGAGGGCACGACCATCTCGATTCGCCGCGCGAGCACCACGTCCACGAAC
>JAHCLE010000411.1 GCA_026125445.1 Burkholderiales bacterium | reverse complement strand
GCGCGCGGTGCAGGCGTGCGAGCCCGCCCTTCAGCACCGAGAAGCGCGCCCCGGAGAGCTTGGCCGCGGTGTCGAAGTCGAGCATCCCGAGGCCCGCGCCCACGTCGACGTGGTCCTTCACCGGGAAGTCGAAGACCCGGGGCGTGCCCCAGCGGCGAACCTCGACGTTGTCGTCGCTCGACTTGCCCGCAGCCACCTCGGGCCGGGGAATGTTGGGGATCGTGCGCAGGAAGGCGTTGAGCCGCTCCTGCAGCGCCGCGAGCGCCGTCTCGTTGGCCTTGAGCTCCTCGCCGATGCCGCCCACCTCGGCGAGCACGCCGGATGCGTCCTCGCCCTTGCCCTTGAGGATGCCGACCTGCTTAGACAGGGAGTTGCGCTTCGCCTGCAGCTCCTCGGTGCGCGTCTGCAGGCCCTTCCTCTCGTCCTCGAGGGCGCGGAAGCCGGCTTCGTCGAAGGCCACGCCGCGCCGGGCGAGTCCGGCCACGACGGCGGGAAGGTCTTTTCTCAGCAGCTGGATATCAAGCATCGAAAGGGAGCGCCAATCCGGATCAAACCGCAATTATATCGGCTACCCGCATTTCCTCTGTGTTGCCTCTGTGTCCTCTGTGTTGAAGCCGGTGCCTGCCTCCCACGACGGCGAGTGAGGACGCGGTGGTTTGAACACAGAGGACACAGAGGCAACACGGAGGAAAAGCGAAAGGCGGGTCAGGACTTGTCGCCGCCTTCCTTGTCGCGGCGGCGCAGCCAGGCGAGCTTGTCGCGGATCTTCGCCTCCAGGCCGCGGTCGGTGGGCTGGTACCAGCCGGGCGGGTCCATGCCGTCGGGCAGGTAGGTCTCGCCCGCCGCGTAGCCGCCCTCCTCGTCGTGGGCGTAGCGGTAGCCCTTGCCGTAGCCCAGGTCCTTCATCAGCCGCGTGGGCGCGTTCCTCAGGTGCAGGGGCACCGGGCGGCTCGCGTCCTTCGAGACGAATTCGCGCGCGGCCCCGTAGGCCACGTACACCGCGTTCGACTTCGGGGCCACGGCGAGGTAGACGATGCACTCGGCGAGCGCCAGCTCCCCCTCGGGGCTGCCGAGGCGCTCGTAGACCTCCGCCGCGCGCATCGCGAGCTCGAGCGCGCGCGGGTCCGCGAGACCCACGTCCTCGGTGGCCATGCGGATCATGCGCCGGGCGAGGTAGCGCGGATCGGCGCCGCCGTCGAGCATGCGCACCATCCAGTAGAGGGACGCGTCCGGGTCGCTGCCGCGCACCGACTTGTGCAGCGCCGAGATCTGGTCGTAGAAGTTCTCCCCGCCCTTGTCGAAGCGCCGGCCG
>JAHCLE010000410.1 GCA_026125445.1 Burkholderiales bacterium | reverse complement strand
CCCACGGCACCTTCGAGCACGGCGCCGACTTCGGCATTTGGGGCCGGGGGCCGGGCGTCACGCAAGCTTTCTGCGAAGCTGCCAAGGCCATGTTCGCGCTCGTCACGGACCTGGCGGCGGTGAAGCCGCAGGTCACCGTCTTCTTCGACTTCGAGGAATCCGACGTCGAGATGGCCCTCGTGCGGTGGTTGAACCTGCTCCTCTTCCACGCGGCCGACCAGGGCATCGTTCTCGCGCGCTTCTCGCTCGCGCGCGAAGGCGATCGCTGGAAGGGCTCGGCCTCGGGCGAGCCCTGGCGCGAGGGGCTGGAGCGCGGCACCGACGTGAAGGGCGCGACCCTCACCATGCTCTCCGTGGTGAGGGAGGGCGAAACCTGGGACGCGCGCTGCGTCGTGGACGTCTAGGTTCGCCATGGACATCTCGCGGCTCGCCGAAATCGATTCCTGCACCTGGTCGCTCGCGGCCGACGCGCGCGAAGGACGGCGCGAGGCGCGCCTCTACGGCACTCGCGAGCTCGTCGCCGCCATGGACGAAAAGGTGCTCGAGCAGATCGGCAACGTGGCGAAGCTGCCGGGCCTGGTGGGCCCCGCGATGGCGATGCCGGACGCGCACTGGGGCTACGGGTTTCCCATCGGCGGCGTCGCGGCCTTCGATCCGGAGCAGGGCGGCATCATCTCCGCCGGCGGCGTGGGCTTCGACATCTCCTGCGGTATCCGGTGCCTGCGCACCGACCTCGCGAAGGGCGACATCCTGCAGGTGGCGAGGAAGCTCTCCGACGGGCTCTTCCGCGACATCCCCGCGGGCGTGGGCGAGGGCGGGAACCTCCGGCTCACCGTGCAGGAGCTCGACCGCGTGCTCAAGCACGGCGCGCGCTGGGCCGTGCAGGAGGGCTTCGGCGAGGAGGCGGACCTCGAGTTCATCGAGGACCACGGCTGCGCGAAGGGCGCGGATCCGTCCTGCGTGTCGCCGCTCGCGAAATCGCGCCAGCTGGGCGAGATGGGAACGCTCGGCTCGGGCAACCACTATCTCGAAGTGCAATGGGTCGACCGCGTGCTCGACGCCGAGGCGGCGGAGGCCTTCGGCGTGGCCGAGGGGCAGGTGGTCGTCTCCATCCACTGCGGATCGCGCGGACTGGGCCACCAGATCGGCACCGACTTCCTGGTGAGCCTCGCGAAGGCCGCCTCGCGCCTGGGGATCGCGCTTCCGGACCGCGAGCTCGCCTGCGCGCCCATCCGCTCCCCCGAGGGCGAGCAGTACTTCGGCGCCATGAACGCGGCCACCAACTGCGCGCTTGCCAACCGCCAGATCCTCACGCACCTCG